>JAHEYJ010000002.1 GCA_023251675.1 Bacteroidota bacterium | reverse complement strand
CAAGCGGAGCAATAACTTATTTATGGAGCACCACGGCGACAACAACCAGTATTTCTGTCGCTCCCACTTCCTCTTCAACTTATTCTGTAACCGGAACCGATGTGAACGGTTGTTCGAAAACGGATTCAGCAACCGTGTTTATTAATTCGCTGCCTGTTGTGAGTGCCGGCGCGGATATTTCTGTTTGTATCGGAAATTCCGCGACACTTACGGCCAGCGGTGCCACTACTTATTTATGGAGCACCACGGCGACAACAACCAGTATTTTTGTCGCGCCCACTTCTTCTTCAACCTACACCGTAACCGGAACCGATGCGAACAGTTGCTCTAATATCGATTCTGCAAGAGTATTTATAAACCCATTACCCGTGGTGAATGCAGGAGCTGATGTTTCTGTTTGTATAGGAAATGCAACCACTCTTGCGGGCAACGGCGGCCAGGTATTTATCTGGAGTCCGGCGGCAACATTGAACAATCCGAACATTTCAAACCCGGTTGCAAGCCCGACACTCACCACTACGTACACGGTTGTAGCCACGGATACGAATCTTTGTTCAAACACCGATACGGTTAATGTTACGGTGCTTTCACTTCCGGTAGTGATAACATCTAACGACACTTCCATATGTGCAAGAGATACTGCTTTCCTTTTTGCATCAGGGGGAATCAGTTATTTATGGAGTCCTTCCGCAACGCTGAATAATTCTACCGTTTCAAATCCGATCGCTACGCCAACAACGACGACAAACTATACTGTAACGTTGGTGGGTACGAACAGTTGTAATAATTCCGATTCAGTAAAAGTAAATGTGAATGCGTTGCCATCTGTTGATGCAGGATCAAATTCTGTTTTATGTCCGGGAGATTCTGTTTCCCTCACTGCAACCGGAGGAATAAATTATATATGGTCACCCACTTGGGGATTAAGCAGCACCACCCTTTCCAATCCGCATGCGAATCCTTCCAGCGCCACCACGTATTCTGTGGTGGGGACCGATGCAAACGGATGTTCCAACATGGATTCTGTTTTGGTATCCATCGGAATAAATCCCACAGCAAATTTCGGGTACACCTTGTCATTAGCCTGCGAAGGAATTGAAGCGCAGTTTCTTGATTCGAGTTTGAATGCAACGGCGCTGGGTTGGAATTTTGGAGATGGCATTTCTTCCGATCAGCAGAACCCGGTTCATTCATTTCCGTACAATTCAGGAAACCTGATAACGCTGATCGCAACCAATCCTCCCTGTGCTGACACGTTAATGAAAACAATTTCGATCTCTGATATTTCGAATTATGTGACATTTAAAACATCCAATGTTTTCACGCCAAACGGAGACGGAACAAACGACTGCTTTCATTTGATTCCTGCCATTTCTGGAGCAGATGACGGCAAATTTGCCGGCTGCGCAGATCTGACTATTTACAACCGCTGGGGAATTCCGGTTTATTACTCTGCCTATTCAGGATCCTGTTGGGATGGCCGTACCTCAACCGGTTCAATTGTACCCGAGGGAACCTACTTCTATATTTTTGATATGAACGGGATTCAGTTTAAAGGGTTTATCACTGTTCTAAGATAGTTTCTCCCACTCTTCCTGCAAGATTTAGAATCTTAATTTTTCCTTTAAAATGTAATTCTATTGACTTGTAGATTACGATTTTTCAATTATCTTCGCTATCCCTAATAAGATAGATATGCCATGCAACCATTTTGGCTGGCATTTCATCTCAAAGGAATAGCTACCAAACTTTAACAACCCATTGATGAAAAACATACTTACTCTTACCGGCGGAATCATTTTGTCTGCCTCATTTCTTTTTACAGGAATTAGCGCCATTGCTCAGGATAAAACGAATGCAGATAATGCAAAAACGTATAAAGAATGGGTTTGGAAAGATGAAGGTCTTTACCGTAAGGAATTAAAAAATGATGGGATCCCTGCTGCTACGATTGAAAAAATTATTGAGAAAAGAAAAGAACTGATGTTCTCTGGAAGAAAGGTAAATGCGATTCACCATTCTGTCGATATAAGAGAAAAACAAAATCCAGCTCCACTTGCTACCTGTTCAGATATGGGCGGTGAGAACGGATGGGGATCTTGGGTTGCCAGAACCGGAGATTTTGCCGGTTCATTACCTATTGGATGGTCTGGCGCTCTTGCTCCAACTTCACCTCGCTTTAATCTCACAAGCGGAGCAGGTGTTGATGCCTGTACTCCCGGGCCGGCTGCAGGCGCTCCCCCCATTCCGGTTGTCGCTCCCGGCTTTGGAAACGCTTCTCTTCAGATCGGAGAGATACAAACCAACGGACTTAACGGAGGATGTTTGGACGGCTGCGCAGAACAATTAACCTATCCGCTTTTTGTTACCGCCCAGGATACAAACTTTACTTTCACCTATGCAGTGGTATTGGAAAATCCTCCGGGACACACGGCTGCGGAACAACCATTTGTGAGCTTGAACATTTATGATTCAAACGGCACTCCAATACCCTGCGGAAGTTTTACCTACGTTGCTGCTGCCAACTTACCGGGTTTTTATACTTCTGCCTGTAACGTGAATTCTGTTTCTTACTACAAGCCATGGACATTGGTTGGAATTAATTTAAATCCCTATATCGGTCAAACGTTAACGATTGAAATTATTAATGCTGACTGCGCTTTAAGCGGCCACTTTGCACAATCTTACTGGGATTTTTCTTGCGGCACATTATCCACCGCTTCACAATATTGTGTGGGCGAAGATTCTGTTCTGCTGACAGCTCCATTGGATCCTACCTATTCTTACAGCTGGTCAACCGGAGGGTCAACCAGCAGCATCATTGTTAATCCGCAGTTAACCGATACGGTTATATTATATATTGTTCCGGGTTCAGGCTGCGGGTATTATGAAGTATATACGCTTCAACCGACCATTATCAACACGGCAATGACCTATACGGTAAACTGCAACAAGGTTACTTTCACGGATAATACAACAATTTCTGGCGGAACAATTTCCGGTTGGGCATGGTCATTCCCGGGAGGGTCACCTGTCTCGGCAGGCACTCAGAACCCAGGAATAATTACTTATCCAACCACTGGGGGAACCTATACGGCCTCACTTACTGTCTCGTCGCAGGCAGGATGTACAGATACGACCGTGTATGTACCCATAACGATATTGCCACCGCCCACATTTGCTGCTACAAACGCAACGATCTGCCAGAGTAATTCCGGAGTATTGTGCGCCGCAGGTACAGGCTTAACTTATGTATGGAACCCTACAGGACAAACAACTACTTGTATTACTGTCACTACCGCGTCTGCATCTAACTATACTATTACCGGAACAGATGCCGGCGGATGTGTATCCATTGCAACTGCACATGTTTACCCTGCTCCGCTTCCGGTTATTACTGCAGTTTCAGGAACCGTTTGTGCTACTCCTAACAACGGAGTTTGCGCTACGCTTACTGCATCAGGTGCGGCTACTTATACCTGGAGCCCGACTACTTATTTGAGCAGTGCCTTTGGTAATGCCGTTCTTTCTTGTGCAACCTCTGCAACAACTTATACTGTATATGGAACGGATGGAAGTGGTTGTTCGAATACGGGCATTGCTTCGGTTGGAATTACTCCTAAACCTAATGTTTCTGCATTGCCGCCAAGCACCATTTGCTTTGGACAAACCACAGCTAACATCAGTGCAGTTACATCCTCGATAGTTACTTATTTATGGTCTCCATCCACAGGACTAAGCTGTACTACTTGCCCGAATCCTATAGCTAATCCGGCCTCAACCAATACCTATACTGTATTAGTAACGGACGGAAATGGATGTACCAATACCGCTTCAGTACCGGTTGTAGTTGGCGCGATCCCACAGATCTCAGCTATTGCAAGTCCTTCTGTTTGTACCGGAAGTACCGCATTATTGAATGCCAATGTAAGCAACGTGCCTGCATCTCAATTGCCCGTTCACTGGAATTGGTATCCGCCAAATTCGCCTCCACTAAGCAGCGATACTGCACAGAATCCTACCATTACGCCGAATACGACTACTAATCTTTCCGTTGTAGTTACTGATGCCTATGGATGTAAAGACACGGCATACGCTACGGTCTATGTAGTAACCATTCCTTCTGTTTCCTGGACTCAATGGACTCCTTATATAACCTGTGACGGATATGTTGTGCCTTTAATGGCGAACGTTAGCGATAACGGCTCTTCCGTTTATTGGACTTTTGGTGACAACTCAAACCTTACTCAATATCAGCCCTCTCCAGGAGGAATAATCTGGACCTCTGCTCCGCCCGCTCACATTTACGATTTTAATGGCGTTTACAATGTTTCTGTAGTTGCCATTAATTCTATTTGCAGAGATACCATTGATACCACTTTTTCTATAAATGATATTGGCCGGTACCTGAACATACTTCCTGCAAATGTGTTTACACCTAATAGTGACGGCATAAATGATTGCTTTCACCCTGCTATGGACATTCAGAATGTTCCAAACATTACATCACCTGACTCTTTAAAAAAGGTTCTTGCGCAATGTGTTGATATGGAAGTGTGGGACCGCTGGGGTGTAAAAATGTTTGAAAGTTCTGATACGGAGAAGTGCTGGGATGGAACAACAAAAGGCGGAACCCCTGCTAAAGAGGGAACCTATTTCTACATTGCTAAGTTCAAAGACCTGATCATCAAAGGCAATGTCGCCTTGCTCAGGAGCTCCAAATAATAATTCATAAAAAATTAAAATCCCCCTTCAATTTTATTGTCGGGGGATTTTTTTTGAGCTGAGTGTGAAAACATTCTTAACTCCTTGGCCGGTTCAGGTTGTACCAATCAATTTTACGGGAGTAATACATCATCAGTGCAAGAACGATAAACAAACCAATGCTTCCCATCAGAAGGGCATAATCTTCCAGCTGTATTAACGAAAAAATATATCCATGCAATATGGATAGGACTCCTGCCACGAGGCCCACCAGTTTATTGTCTTTGAATACACTTTTCGCATAAGCTGAAATCAGAATGATGGTTGCCATGCATGAAATAAGGTAAGAGAAATTGAAACTGGTATGTTCTGAAATAGCGATGAGCAGCGAATAAAAGATACAAAGCCCAAGCCCGATCAGAATATATTGGAACGGGTGTATCATCCGCTGGTTCAGGATCTCAATGAAGAAGATCACAACGAACGTAAGCATGATGATCATGATGGCGTATTTTACGGTGCGTGTGCTTTTCTGGTAATTGTCAACCGGGGTGATCAGGTTCACGCCAAAAGCAGAAGTGCCGATGTCGTACGCACTGCCCTTCCACGACTGCGGGTAATTTCTGTTCAGGTGCAGCACTTTCCAGCTGGCAGTGAAACTGCTGTCGGATACCGATCGTTTATCGGGAAGAAACGCGCCGTCAAAACTGGGTGTATTCCATCCTGCAGAAAGCTGAATGTTGGTTTCTTTCCCCAGCGGGGTAAAATACAATAGCTGGGAACCTTTCAGTTTCAGGTTAAAAGAAAAATCATACGATAACTTTGTCGTATCACTTTTCAGAATAGACACCGGAGTGCTGATCCCGCTGGCAAGAACGTCGTTGGAGGCAATTCCGGGATTCATCGATTTTTTATCCGTATTCCATTTCAAAGAAATTTCTTCCTCAATTCCCCGAAGATCATTGATCCCGACTGACACAAATGCATCATCGTAAAGGATATTTTCCTTCGGAACATTCAGCGAAGCAAAGTCGGGAGAAGAAAATTTTCCGCTGAAGTTCAGCGCGGAATTATAAACTACCACTTCGTAAATACCGCGGTACCGTTTTTCAGGAAATAGTTTTCCGTCTATGTTCAATGCCTCGGGAAGAAAATGGGCATACTTGATCGTTTTCAGATACGGCGTGTTCGGCTCTTTGTAAGCGTCAGGATTTTTTTCATACTCAATATAAGGAATGGTAAGCACAGGACCCGAAAGCGTTTGCTGCTGGCCCCATTTTGAACTTACTTCATTGATGGCTTCCTGCTGGCGGCTTTGCCGTTCATCAATGAGGCCCTGGATCAGCATGACGGCGCCCCAGAGAACAAGAATTAAAACTACTATGACAATTGACTTTAGCGCAAGCCGTTCGCCTGATTTTCCTGCCTGGCCTGAAGGCGTGTTTTTTTCCGGAGTTGTTTCCATTTTGTTTGGTATTAATGGTTTAAAAATTAAAATTTCGGGGTGATAACGGAACCAAAGCTCGGAATATTTCTCACTTTAACATATTTTAACGTATCTACTGACAATTCCACGGGATCAGTATCACCACAAAAAGAGGTAACAAGTTTTGTATATTTACCGCCCGCCTGCCTGCGGCAGACAGGTAAAAAACCGCTATGAGGATTTTTATTTTTTTAATCTGGTTTCTGACCTCCGTCGCCCTGTTTTCCCAGGAGAAAGACAAACCCTGGTCATTACAGCAATGCATTGAATACGCGCTTCAGCACAATATTCAGGTGAAACAAAACCTGCTCAACCAAAAACTTTCTGAAGCCACGCTCTTGCAAAACAAAGCGCAGATGCTTCCCAGTCTCAGTGGAAGCATTTCCAATTCGTACAACAACGGAAGAAAAGTGGATCCTTTCACCAATCAGTTTGTAACCGGCGACTGGACCCAGTCTGCAAACTTTTCACTCAGTACCAGCGTAACGTTGTTTGGAGGATTTCAAACGCTGAATACGATCAAACAAAGCAAATATGATCTGCTGGCGAGCCGGGAAGATGTATTGAAAATGCAGAATGATATATCCCTTAACATTGCTTCGGCCTATCTCCAGATCCTGTTTGCACAGGAACTGCTTGCCTCCGCACAAAATCAGTCTGAGATCACAAAGCTCCAGGTTGAACGCACCCAAAAACTGGTGGACGTAGGAAATCTTCCCAAAGGAAATCTATTTGACATCCAGGCGCAACTGGCAAGTGAAGATCTCAGTGTGGTAAACGCAGAGAACAATCTTTCCCTCGCTTCACTGAACCTGGTTCAGATGCTCAACCTCGATACCGTTCAGGGATTTTCTATTGTGCGCCCGGAGATCAGCATGCCTACCGAAGTCATATTAAATACAACTTCCTCGCAGATCTATGAAACTGCGGTGACGCATCAGCCTGAAATAAAAAGTGCAGAATTCAAACTCAGAAGTTCCGAAAAAGGAATTGCCATTGCAAAAGCAGGAATCTATCCAAGGCTTTCGCTGAGCGCTTCTTACGGATCGGGATATTCCGGCGCAAGCAAACAGCTTGTCGGATTACCGGCCTTTTCCGGGTTTATCCCAAACGGCAGCATCACTTCCGCCGGTGATACGGTTTACGAACCTGCCTATAATACAAACTACGAAACAACTCCATTCAAAACCCAGACGGATAATAACCTGAACCGAAGCGTAGGATTTTACTTGACCGTTCCTTTGTTCAGCAATCTGCAAACGTACACGGCCATTACCCGCGCAAAGATTAATCATGAAAATTCTGCGCTTACTTTACAAATGCAGAAAGACAACCTCCGGAAAACCATTCAGCAGGCATTTAACGATGCCAGCTCATCTCTGAAAAAATACCAGGCATCCAGAAAAGCGGTTGATGCAATGGAAGAATCTTTTAAATACATGGAGCAAAAATACAATGTGGGAGCAGTTACAACTACTGAATACAACGACGCAAAAAATAAACTCACAAAAGCAAGATCGGACCTGCTCCAGGCGAAATACGATTATGTTTTTAAACTAAAGGTCTTGGATTTTTACCAGGGAAAACCAATAACGTTGTAAAGGTAAAAGGCAAAATTAAAAAGTCAAAAGTAAATACATGAAGAAGCCACTCATATTGATCGGAAGCGGAATAATCATTCTCTTCACCATTATTGCAATAAAAAGCTGTACCAATAGCGGGGCCGTCGAAGTGACCGTAGAAAAGGTTCAGCGCAGAACAATTATTGAAACCGTTTCCGCAAACGGAAAAATTCAGCCTGAAGTACAGCTGAAGATCAGTTCGGATGTGTCGGGCGAAGTCGTGGAAATGATGGTGAAAGAAGGAGACCATGTCAACAAAGGAGATCTGCTCGTAAAGATCAAACCGGATATTTACCAGTCGGCGGTTGACCGCGCCAGTGCGGCTGTCAGTTCCTCCCAGTCGAACATTGAAACCGCAAAGGCCCAGCTTTCACAGGTAAAGGCCCAGTTCGCAAACGCAGAGGCTTCATTCAACCGAAGCAAAAAACTTTTTGACCAGGGCGCTGTTTCGCAGGCTGATTTTGATAATGCAAAAGCATCTTATGAATCCGCAAAAGCACAGGTGGAATCAGCTGAAGAAGGAATCAAGGCCTCCATGTTCAATGTGACCAGCGCGCAGGCATCGCAAAAAGAAGCTGTAGAAAACCTGAACAAGACCTCCATTTTTGCTCCTGTGGGCGGAACGGTTTCTAAACTCAGCAAGGAAAAAGGGGAACGCGTGGTGGGAACCAACATGATGGAAGGTTCTGAAATAATGACCCTTGCCAATCTTAACGAAATGGAAGTGAGTGTGGATGTAAATGAAAACGATATCGTACGCGTGCACATGAATGACACTGCCGATATTGAAGTGGATGCTTACCTTGACAGAAAGTTCAAAGGGATCGTAACTGAAATTGCCAATTCGGCAAACACTTCAGGAGTAATGGCGGACCAGGTGACCAACTTCACTGTGAAGATCCGCATCCTTCAGGAATCGTACAAAGATCTGATGGATCCAAAAGATCCGAATATGTCTCCTTTCCGCCCGGGCATGTCTGCAACCGTTGATATCCATACGAAGAGCGCACCGAATGTTCTTTCGTTGCCTATTCAGGCCGTTACGACAAGAAGTGATTCCACCGTCAATGCAAAAGATGAAAAGAAAGAGAACCGGGATGATTACGGCGCAAAAGTGGTGGATGAGAAAAAAGAAAAGATAGAAGCCGCCAAAACTTCAAAAGATTTAAAACCCCAGGAATGTGTTTTTGTTTTCAAAGACGGGAAAGTAACCTTGCAGAAAGTAAGAACAGGGATCCAGGATAATCTTGCTATTGAAATAATCGAAGGGCTGAAAGAAGGCGATGAAGTGGTGAATGGCCCTTACAACGCCGTCGCAAAACTTCTTAAGAATGGCATGGAAGTAAAAAAGTCTGAAAAGTCAGATATTGCCGGCAGCTGGAAGAAAGAATAGAATACCAATAACGAATCCATTACGAATGTTACGAATATTGGTTAGAACGAATTAGTAATATTCGTAACCATTCGTTATTAGTAACCAGTCAATGACAATTCTCTGTTTAGAAACCTCCACAAAATCGTGCTCTGTTGCACTCGGGCAGAATGGAAAGTTGATCGCATTAAAAGAATCCATCGACGCAAAACACTCCCACGCTGAAAATCTCACGCGGTATATTGAAGAAGTATGCCGTCAGGCAAGAATTCATTTAAAAGATATTGATGCGGTTGCTGTCAGCAAAGGTCCCGGCTCATTTACGGGATTACGGATCGGCGTTTCAACGGCAAAAGGATTGTGTTATGCATTGGATAAACCATTGATCGGAATTAGTTCTTTGGAAGCAATGGCGGCAGGGCAAGTCTCAAGCCTCAAGTCTCAAGTCTCAAGTCTGTTTTGTCCGATGATCGATGCCAGAAGAATGGAAGTCTACTGTGCTTTGTACGATGAGAATATAAAAGAGATTTGTCCTGCTTCAGCAGAGATCGTGGATGAAAATTTTATTTCAAAAGTTCTTTCAAATAAATCTCACATCTCACATTTCACATCTCCACTCTATTTCTTCGGAGATGGTGCTGAAAAATGCAAATCACAAATAAAAAGTACGAATGCAATTTTTATCGACGGCATAAATCCTTCGGCCCGGTTCATGATTCCATTGGCAGAAAAATATTTTGATGAGAAAAAATTTGAGAACCTGGCCTACTTCGAGCCGTTCTACCTGAAAGACTTTTTCACCCCCTCTATCTCCCCCAAAGGAGAAGGGTTGTAGTGCTGTAAGTCCTTCCGCCAGCTGGCGGAGAGCCTGCCTGTCCGAAGGACTCCTTCAGAGCGGCAGGCAGGGATTTAGGTGGTACTTACTCTTCAATTCCGTACCGAGTGATCTTTCTGTAAAGAGTGCGTTCAGAAATTCCAAGTTCTTTTGCGGCTTTGTTTCGCCTTCCTTTGTATTTCTCCAGTGCCTTTTTAATCATTTCTATTTCATTTTCTTCCAGCGAAAGATTTTCCTGCACTTCTTCATGTTCCTGAATATGTCCGTCCACCGGCTCCGTACTACGATGAATCTTTACAATGGGCTTTTCATTGACAATAGTATTTTCCTGCGGAACATTATCCAGCGATTCCGGATTCAGGCTTGAATTGCCCTGCAGCATTCCGAAAACGATCCGCTTCAGATCGGAAACATCCTTACGCATATCAAACAAGACTTTGTAAAGGAGTTCACGTTCTGAATATTCACCGCCTTCTCCTTTAAAAAGAGTTATTCCTTTTGAAGTTGTTGCTTCAGGGAGATATTTCTGAAGAACCTCACCCGTGATTTCGCGGTTCCTCTCAATGATGGAAACCTGTTCGGTAGTATTTTTAAGCTGGCGTACGTTTCCCTGCCAGTAATAATCGATCAAAAGTTTTTCCGCTTCTTCATTCAGTTTTACAGAAGGCATTCTGTATTTTGAAGCAAAGTCCGCAGCGAATTTCCGAAATAACATAGTGATATCTTCTTTTCTTTCCCGCAGGGAAGGGATACGGATGGGAACTGTGTTCAAACGATAATAAAGATCTTCGCGGAATTTTCCTTTCGCTATGGCATCCGAAATATTAATGTTGGTTGCCGCCACAATGCGCACGTTGGTTTTCTGCACTTTGGAAGAGCCTACGCGAATGTATTCTCCGGATTCCAGAACACGCAATAAACGCGCTTGCGTTTCTATAGGGAGTTCAGCTATTTCATCCAGAAAAATAGTTCCTCCGTTAGCCACTTCAAAATATCCTTTACGCGCCTCGTGCGCACCGGTGAACGAACCTTTCTCATGCCCGAACAATTCTGAATCTATGGTGCCCGCAGGGATTGCTCCGCAGTTAACGGCAATGTATTGTCCGTGCTTGCGGACGCTCAGGTGGTGGATGATCTGCGGAAAAACTTCTTTACCTGTTCCGCTTTCGCCGGTGATGAGCACACTGAGATCTGTGGGCGCTACCTGCATGGCAATGTCAATTGCTCTTTCAAGCAATGGCGAGTTGCCGATGATCCCGAAACGATTTTTTATATCCTGAGTATTCATATTTATACGACATCTCCCAGCAAAGTTGCCGGTGTTACTTCATTGACCAATACATTTACGTATTCTCCCTTTATATGATTTCCTTTTGGAAAAACCACGACAGTATTTTGAGAATTTCGTCCATACAACCGGTCGTTTGATTTTTTTGAAACACCCTCGATCAAAACGCGGTGGACTTTTCCCAATCCCTTTTTTGTTCTTTCAGCGGAATGTTCTTGCTGTAATGCGATCACTTCCTGCAAACGATTTTTCTTTACCGCTTCCGGAACATCGTCTTTGTATTTTTTATGCGCCAGCGTTCCGGGGCGTTCGCTGTAGGCAAACATATAGGCAAAGTCAAACTGTACTTGTTTTAATAATGAAATAGTGTCCCGGTGCTCTTCTTCTGTTTCACCGCAAAATCCGGTGATGATATCGGTAGAAATGCCAGCATCAGGAATTATTCTCCGGATGGCTGCAATTCGCTCTAAATATTTCTCACGCGAATAGCCGCGGTTCATACGTTCAAGCATGGAGGAACTTCCGCTCTGCACAGGAAGGTGAATGTAGTTGCAGATATTTTCATATTTCGCTATGGCGTGCAGAACATCATCGGTCATATCCTGCGGATTGGAAGTGGAGAAACGAACTCTCAGGTCGGAAGAAATTTTTGCCGTTGCTTCCAATAGATTGGCGAATGTAAAAGCGGATCTTAATTCTTCCCCGCTCAATTCTTTTTTAGGTTTCCCCTCCGCCCATAAATAAGAATCTACATTCTGTCCGAGCAAGGTCACCTCTCTATACCCGCGTTCGAATAAATCTTTTGCTTCAGCAATAATACTTTCCGGGTTCCGGCTGCGTTCTCTTCCGCGTGTAAACGGCACCACGCAGAACGAACACATATTATCGCATCCACGGGTGATGCTGATGAAAGCAGTGACCCCGTTGCTGTCCAAACGAACGGGGCTGATGTCGGCATAGGTTTCTTCGAGAGAAAGCAAAACATTTACGGATTTCAGCCCGCCTTCCACCGATTCGATCAGGCTGGGAAGATCACGGTAGGCATCCGGGCCAACCACCAGGTCAACTATTTTTTCCTGTTCCAGGAACTGGGATTTTAACCGCTCCGCCATGCATCCCAGCACGCCGATCATCAGTTTCGGATTCTTCCTTTTCAGCGCATTGAATGTTTTCAGTCGTCCGCGTACACGCTGCTCCGCTCCTTCACGCACGGAACAAGTGTTTATAAGGATCAGGTCAGCTTCATTATAATCGGATGTAGAAGAATATCCTTTTCCTGCCAGGATGCTTGCAACAATCTCGCTGTCTGAGAAGTTCATGGCGCATCCGTAGCTTTCAAGGAAAAGTTTTTTATTCCCGACACCTAAAGTTGCGTCAAGAACTAGTGCTTCTCCTTGTCGGGATTCATCAAGTACTTTGTTTTCGAAAATATCCATTGGGGAAGCAAAGATAATCAAAACAGAATCGTGTGACAAAGTGTCACTGACTTAAAAAGTGTTAATAATAGCCTAAAAACCTAGAATTTATACGAAAATCCAACGGCAAACACCTCCTTAAACTGGGTTCTGGGGCCGGTTCCTGCCTGTGTTCTCACGCCTGCCACCTCCTTGAAAACAGGAACAGGTGTATCATCATCATAAATGAAGGTGGTAGTAATACTTGCAGAAATAAATTTGTTCACTTTCAAATTAAGAAGCAAATCCCAGTTCACATCAATATTTTGAGGGTTATGCAGGTAATTGCTGAAGAAATCCGCTTTGGTTTCGAGGGTGATGTTCTTTGCGATTTCCGTCTTGAATTTTACAGAGATAAGAGCGCCGAACTCA
Organism: Bacteroidota bacterium; assembly: GCA_023251675.1. Lineage (GTDB taxonomy): Bacteria > Bacteroidota > Bacteroidia > Palsa-948 > Palsa-948 > Palsa-948. Next base: position 43,683 of record JAHEYJ010000002.1, on the reverse strand, counting down.
TAGCGTATCTTTTTACCTCGGGCCGTCATCACTCCTGCTGTATCAAACAACGCTTCGGACACGCCATACGAACCTGCATCTGCAAGCGTTTGATTGTTTACGATCGTTATTTTCCCCGTAACCGGCGAAACAAAGCATGAAAGATTTTCATTTGGTTTGTAATCAATACCTGTAGAAAGAAGGATATGGGCAGGAGCAAGAAAATCCGATATCATTACGGAATCATTCGGATAATTATATCCGGGAGAAAACTGAGATTTAAAGTTCATTAAACCCGCATAATTAAAAACTTTATTGGCTTTATATCCGCACTTGGAAGTGAAATCTATTTTATCGTCATTCTTATGCAATGCGGTTTTATCGGTCTGAAGAAAACTATACGCCATATCGAGCGTATTTTCCCAGCTGATGTTGTTCTTTTTATAAATCGCAAATACATTAAAAAGCGCTGCTCCCGATATAGCATTTTCTCCTCCGGCTGCCCAATTAGAAAAAGATGCCTGAGAAAAATTCAAAGCGCCGGTTCCGCCTTTTTTCCAGGTCTTCAGAGAATCGACAGATCCCCTTGAAAAGCTGTTTGAATAAATAAAAACAGGAATAAGCAATAGAAATTTTCTCATACAGATTATTTATTGGCTTTCAAGGAATCCCGTATTTCCGTAAGCAACACCTCGCTTTTGGTAGATTCGGGAGCAGGAGCCGGCCGGGCATCTTCTTTTTTCTTTGCCGCATTGATCGCTTTGATGATAAGAAATAATGCAAAAGCAACCATAACGAAAGAGATGATCTGAGAAAGAAAATTTCCATATTTAATTGCAGTTCCCGGAATAACAAGATCACTTAAGTCGGCCAGTTTAGCTGCTTTAAGAGCCGGGGTTAAAATGGCAGGGGTAATCAGATCATCTACTAATGAAGAAACTATTTTACCAAATGCAGAACCAATAACAACACCCACAGCAAGATCGATCACATTGCCACGCATGGCAAACTGTTTAAATTCAGAAATAATACTCATGTTAATTTATAAAAAAAGCCGGTAGTCCTTTTTAACTATCGGCTTTTTGTTTTTCGATTGATTATTATTAAACAAGTTTTTTTGCAACCATATATTCTGCGATCTGTACTGCGTTGGTGGCAGCGCCTTTGCGAAGATTATCGGCAACGATCCACATGTTCAGCCCTTTGGTCATGGTATTATCCCTTCGGATCCTTCCAACAAAAACATCGTCCTTGCCCTGAACATAGATGGGCATCGGATATTTATTGTTTCGGAAATCATCCTGCAGTTTTACTCCTTTCGTCTCTGAGAGAAGTTTGCGGATATCTTCAATCTTATAGTCTTTCTTCAGCTCCACATTCACGGATTCGCTATGTCCGCCCACTACAGGAATACGCACACAGGTAGCAGTCACCTTCACTTTTTTATCGTCAAATATTTTTTGCGTCTCTTCCGACATTTTAACTTCTTCTTTCGTATAGCCTTCTTCATTAAAATCCGCAATGTGAGGAATCACATTCAGGTCGATCGGATACGGATATACTTTCTCAGAAGGAATGTTTTTACGTTCGTTCATCAGTTGCTCAACAGCTTTCATTCCGGTGCCTGTCACCGCCTGGTAAGTAGAAACAACTATTCTGGATATCCCATATTTTTTATAAATAGGGTAAAGCGGCATCAGCATCTGAATGGTTGAACAGTTCGGATTGGCGATGATGCGGTCTTTTTTACGGATCACATTCGCATTGATTTCCGGGATTACCAGTTTGATATCCGGGTGCATTCTCCATGCTGATGAGTTATCGATTACAACAGCTCCTGTACTTGCAAATTTATGTGCCCATTCCATGGATGTTGAAGAGCCTGCAGAAAACAAAACAATCTGAGGTTTTTGGGCAATAGCCTCGTCCATTCCCAATACTTTATATGTTCTTCCCCGGAAACTAACGTCTCTTCCAACGGAGCGTTTAGATGCCACAGGCAGAAATTCAGTTACGCGAAATGTTCTTTCTTCAAGAACCTTTACCATTACGTTGCCTACCAGGCCTGTTGCTCCTACAATTGCTACTTTCATTGATTTTTGGTGTAAATTTTGAGTTTTTTCTAATTCGGGGTGCAAAGTTATACGCAGAATACATATTGTCAAGTACTTAGGGAAATATATTTGTATAATCTTCTTATATTAACTTACTTTAACAAATAGCCCATAAAAACAGGTAATTTTAGCTGATTTCTATGCAACTAAATCTTGACAAAAAGCATCCTAATAAAAGATTCACATGACAGATGAAGAACTTGTCAGAGGATGTATAGAAAAGAACCCCAAGGCTCAGAAATTGCTCTTTGAACGGTTTAGCAGGAAAATGATGGGTGTATGTATCCGATATGCAGAAAGAAGAGAAGAGGCCGATGATATGCTGCAAAACGGGTTTATCCGGGTGTATGAAAAGATTGAAACATTCAGGGGTTCGGGTTCACTGGAAGGATGGATAAGAAAAATAATGGTTAATGAAGCACTTACCTATCTGAGAAAAAACAAAGCAATGAAAATGAATATTGATATTGAAGATGCGAGATACCTGGTACCTGGAAATAACCACGTAGGAGAACATATAAATGAAAAAGATCTTTTGAAAATGATTCAGCAGTTGCCTACAGGTTTCAGAACCGTTTTTAATTTGTATGCCATAGAAGGTTATTCTCACAAAGAAATTGCAGATCGGCTTGGTATAACTGAAGGAACTTCAAAATCACAATACTCAAGGGCAAAAACACATTTACAGAATAAGATACAGGAGGAAACCGCTTCTCAGGAAAAAATTACCGGCAATTAAAAAGAATGAAGAACGCAGAAAATATAGAAAAGCTTTTTAAAGAAACTTTTGAGCACTTTGAGTCTGATGTAAATGCCAACGCATGGGCTAATGTGCAGAGTGGAATGAGTGCTTCTGCGGGAAGTGCTTCAGGAACTGCCGCAAAATTTGTCGTTGGGAAATTTGTTGCAGGAGCTGCGGCCCTCGCTATTATAACAGCAAGTGTATTGTATTTTTCATCCGGACATGGGGATAAAAAAACATCAGGTTCTTCAAATATTCATCATTCACAAATCCAAACCAATCCAAAAGAAACAAAGGAAAATAATGTTCAGGAACTTCAACCGTCAACCAGCCTTTCTAACTCGCAACCCGCCACACAAACTGCTTCCACTTTTCATTCATCAAACAAGAGTGCAGAAATAGATTTTTCTGACAATCCAAAAAGCGCAGGCGCCTCTTCTGCAAATGAAAATTTTTCTGAGAATTCAAATACAGAGAATTCTACTTCCTCACAGCCCGCACATAAATATGGCAATGCACCGAAGGGCGATGGGGGGATGATACGGTGGAATAAAAATCAAAACAACTCTTCCAATACAAATACATCCAATAATTCCGATGCGTTGGAAGAAAACATATCGCTTCCTACTGTAAATATTTTTGTGAACTCAACTTCAGGTGAAGCTCCGCTCACAGTTGAGTTCATTAACCAGGGTGTCGCCTCTTCTTTAAGCTGGGATTTTGGCGATGGATCGGGCTCAAGAGATAATGCTCCCGTTCATACATTTGAAAAGGCGGGTAATTACATTGTAATTCTCAATGCGAAAAATGCATCAGGTGCAGCCTCCGATAAAATAAACATTGAAGTGAAACCCAGCTCAGACATTTATGATATTCCTAATATTTTTACACCTAACGGGGACGGTGAAAATGATCTTTTCTTCTTCAAAATGAAAAATATTGCTTCTGTAGGAGTCGTGATATTCAGCCCCAAAAGCGGAATTGTTTGTGAGTGGAACTCCCTCGAAGGGAACTGGAGCGGAAAGCTGCAAAACGGAGACGATGCCCCGGACGGAATCTACTTTTACACCATTCAGGCAAACGGATCGGATGGCATTTCTCATTCTCAAAAGGGAACGGTTACCCTAAAAAGGCATTAATTCTCTATAAATTTTCATTAAATCCTTTTCTTTTACACAAAGGGGTTTGATTTATTATCCTTTTCGTTCAACCGGAGTAGAAAAGAATTTCTTTAAGTTTGCTTCATACAACATGACGGAGGACGAGCTCATACAAGGGTGCAGTAAACATGACAATAATTGTCAGCGTGCTTTTTTTGAAAGGTACGCGGCCAACATGATGGATTTGTGTATTCGATATGCAAAGAATTCTCAGGAAGCAAAAGAAATATTACTGAACGGATTTAAAAATATTTTTAACGAAATACGGAACTATCCCGGGCTGAATTCAAAAAAGGATCAAAGATCCGGAATTATTTCATTTGAAGAATGGATAAAAAAGGAAATGATCCTTTCCGCTATTCATTACATGCACAACAATAATAAGCGGGAATTTTTTGTGAGCAGTACGGTAAGTATACGGGACGCAGAAAGACCTTCTTCAGAAGAGGTTACGGACGAAAAAATAATTCAGTCAGCAAACAAACAGATGATTATTAAAGCCCTCCAGCAATTAACCCCCTCCTACCGCGCGGTGTATAATTTGCACGAACTGGAAGGCTATTCTCATTCTGAGATCTCTAAATTACTTGACATCAGCGAATATGCATCCAAAGATTCTTTTTCAAAAGCCAAATTTAACTTGAGAAAGAACCTCGCAAAATTGATTGCAAAATAATTTTTGAATTAATGAAGCAACCTTCAGGCAATAATCAGCTCGACAATTTTATTAAAGAAAAATTAAAATCTACAGAAGGTAATTTGCCTGGCGTAGACTGGAGCGAGATTGAAGTGCTGCTTGTTGCAAAAAGACAACCCCTGTCTATTTCGGTCAACAAAAAACAAATTCTTATTTCTGCAATTGCACTGCTTGCTTTACTTGGCTTATGGGGAATTTTTAAAACGGTTCAGTATTACCGATCACTGCCAACCGAAAATATTCCATCTGCTGATTCCACTCAACATGCTTTCAACGTTATCGATACTTCAAAGCAGATTCAGGCAGCTACTTCAATCGTAAAACTCGATACTGTTGAAATTGATTCTTTCGCCCTCACCGAGAAGAATACCGATTCTATTTTGAAAGAGGCCGACGCATTATCTAATAAAATAAATACTCAACAAACAAGTATTGCCGAGAAAACAATACTGAAACCGGATAAAAAACAGAAATTAAGTAAAACCAAAGCCGGCATTGTTCCTATAGATTCTTCCGCTGTCACTACGCCTGTAGAAGTGATCCCTCCTCCGGATACAACCAGCCGGCATATACCTGCTGAAATAAAAATTGCTGCCTCCGATTCTGCAAACATTTCATCGCATAGAAAAAAAACAAAAAAGGGGAAAAATAAAAAAGAAGCGCCGGAAACAGATACAGCCCCTGTTCATACAGTGCCACTTCCCGCAAAATCAGATTCTGTTAAATGACAAATGAGAAAAAGAAATTCTCTGAGTCGTTGTTAAAAATTGTCAGTTCACTTCCTGAGCATCCCGGTGTTTATCAGTATTTTGACAAACACGGGAAAATAATTTATATCGGAAAAGCCAAAAATCTTAAAAAAAGGGTTTCCTCCTACTTCACTAAAAAACACGAGTATGGCAAACTTCTCTATCTCGTTACCAGCATTACAGACATAAAGTTCATTGTTGTAAGTACAGAACTTGATGCCCTGCTGCTGGAAAACAATCTTATTAAGAAATACCAGCCCCGGTATAATGTTGCCCTGAAAGATGACAAAACGTATCCATGGATTTGCATTAAGCACGAACGGTTTCCCCGGGTTTTTCAAACCCGGAATTTAATCCGGGATGGCTCTCATTACTTCGGCCCTTATACTTCTTTGCGGACCATGCATACCCTTCTTGATCTGATCAGAAAACTGTTTTCACTGAGAAATTGTTCCCTGAATCTTTCTGCAGAAAATATAGAAAAGAAAAAATTCAGGGTATGCCTTGAATACCATATGAAAAACTGCAAGGGGCCATGCGAAAATTTTCAATCTGAAGAAAATTATAACGAAAGCATAAACCAGATAATACAAATACTGAAAGGCAATATTTCCTCTGTAATAAAACAACTGAAAGAGCTGATGTGGAATTTTGCTGAGAACTATGATTTTGAAAACGCACAGATATTGAAAGAGAAAATTAATTCTCTTGAAAAATATCAGAGTCGTTCCGTTATTGTCAGCCCCTCCATTGAAGATGCCGATGTATTTTCAATTCTTACCGATGAAACCTTTGGATATGTGAATTTTTTGAAAGTGGTGAATGGCGCTATTGTTCAGGCGCATACCGTTGAGATGAAAAAGAAACTGGATGAATCAAAGGAGGAGTTATTAATGCTTGCTATTGCTGAATTGCGCCAGCGGTTTCAAAGTGAGGCGAAAGAGATCATTGTTCCTTTTTTACAGGAAGTAAATTATCCCGATGTTAAATTCATTGTTCCTAAGATCGGAGACAAGAAAAAATTGCTGGAACTTTCTGAGCGAAACGCAGAATACTACCGCAAGGATAAAATCAGCAGGCTCTCGCTGACTTCAAAAGAAAAATCCTCAGATAGAATACTTACCACTGCCATGAATGATCTGCGCCTGAAAGAATTGCCTGTTCTGATCGAATGCTTTGATAATTCCAATATTCAAGGCGCACACCCTGTATCTGCATGTGTTGTTTTCAGAAATGCAAAGCCCAGTAAAAACGATTACCGCATCTTCAACATAAAAACAGTGGAAGGCCCGAATGACTTTGCTTCTATGGAAGAGGTTATATACAGGCGTTATAAAAGAATGATGGGGGAGAAAAAACCTCTTCCCCAGCTTATCATTATTGATGGGGGAAAAGGGCAGGTGAGCGCGGCTCTTAAAAGCCTCGAAACACTGAACCTTAATGGAAAAATTCCAGTAATCGGAATTGCAAAAAAACTAGAAGAAATTTACTATCCGGGGGATTCACTTCCGCTGTACCTGAATAAAAAATCGGAAACACTTAAATTAATTCAGCGCATGCGGGATGAAGCCCACCGGTTTGGGTTAAAACATCACAGGGGCAGAAGGATACGGGAAAGCATTTATTCTGAACTCACTGAAATAAAAGGCGTCAGTGAAAAAACTGCAAAAAAACTTCTTTCTAAATTCAAATCCGTAGAAGAAATAAAAAAAACGCCGGTGGAAAAAATAATAAAGACAGTCGGAAAAGCAAAAGCAAAAATAATTACAGATTATTTTTCAGCTTCAGTAAAATAAAAAAGTCCAGACATTTTTGCCTGGACTTTTTTAAAATAATTTCTTTTACTAGAAATGCCACATGTCATGTTCGAACTTGAAAATATCATCTTTAATTCTTTCTGATTCGAGCATTTGATCCATTCCTTGCCCCGGCAGGTAAGCAGAAATTGTCCTGTTGTATACATTTGATTCCATCATAGTATAACTGCTGAACATGCGTTTATGAAATATTTCATCATAGGTTCGCCATTCTGCATCGTTATATGGATTATAACAGTAAAATCGTGAAAGATAATCTCTTATTGCAGGATAGTAAAGCCAAAAAAGAGGATGGTAAGTATATTTTCCATTTACAGGATCATTTACCTCCACGACCGGTGCAATGGAAATAATTCTGACATCCATCACAGACCTCTGTTTTTCAAAAAACCAGTCTTCCTTAACATAATACTGAGAAATCCTATCCGCTCTAAGCGTATCCGGTTTCATGATCTGATTTCCAACTGAATCCATTAGAGGATTACCGATAGAATCTTTCAACGCCAGCTGTTCAGTCATCGTTTTAACAATTTCCGGAAGCGTCAATGCGGGCCCAAACTCCATTGTAAACGGATCGAATGTAAATACAGTATTTATTTTACCAGAATAAATGCCATCCTGAAGTACTTTGAATAAGGATGGTCTTTTTGCTAAATCATCCGTTGGATAATACAACGGGTGATTCATTTTCTCACGAAGGTCGATTACCCGCCACACTCTCTTTGACCACATGATGTCTGCCTCGCGTTCATAAACGTAAGGAAGGGGCTTTCTGTACGTCAAATGTTCGGGAATATAAACACCATCAAGAACTCCACCTCCCGGAGGTTCAAGAATACCTCCATGCGCGCCAAAAGGTGAAGTAGAAGTAACCGAACTTGTAGGAGCGGGAGGAGGGTTTCCCCCTTGGTTGGGAGGCCCCTGCGCGATGGACACAGCTGTGAACGCGATTACAAAAAACAAGACTGCATTAAACAGAAATGCTGATTTTGATAATCTTTTCATAGTATTTTGTTTTATAGATATCTTAATTATATGACTTTCAAGTTGACACTACCAATATCGACAATAGTACCTCCGGGCTTAGTTACTCTAACTTTTTCAATATAAACTTTGTTTCCTCTTTTTGCCCTTTTAATTAATGCTTGTTGTTTTTCACTTAGTGAAGGACCGTTTGTTGATTCAGTGACTTCCAGACCGTTTACGTTCATCGAAACGTCAAAAGAAACTACAGGAAATTTAAGATCAAACTCGAAATTGTCAAGCATAGGTACAACTCCTTTAATAAATTGTAACTCTCCCTGTTTAATAACATCTGTTCCGCGTTTTCCATAAACTGTAGCAATAGGATTGGGTACTGGTTTAATACGGAATTTTACACCGGGACCCATGGATTTAGTGCCATTTCTTGTTCTTGCAGAAACGTTTACAACCGCTTCTTTTGCTGTATTACTTACACGAACATTATATTTACCGCGAGACCCGCTGATGCTTCCACCGCCAACGGATGGCTGCAGGTCTTCAGCAGCAATACCGGGAACAGAAATGGAAACGGGATTATCAAGGCCAATATAGAATACATTCATTTTATCAGGAGAAACTACAATGGCGGGCCGCGCTGCTTTAAATTCTGATTTAAAAGGATACGAGTGAATCACTGTAGGATCAGCAGGATCTTTCATGCGAATTAAACCTCCGTACTGAACAGTTCCTTCAGCAGAAGGAGAAATGGTATATACGCCAATTCCTTTTGATACTTTAATAGAAGTAGAATCTATAGCGCCAATAATTTTATTGTTCACGCTGTCAACATTTCCAAGCCAAACTGACGGATTGGAGGTGGTGCTGAAAGCAGCCATAAATATCTCCGCTCTGTATTCTTCTCCTAACAGGACGTAATTGGTATTCGCAACAACACGAGCAGAAAGTGTATCAAATTTAAAAGAGGCGACGTCAATTCTTTTGTAAAGAGAATTAATGATATCCGCTTCTGAATTCTTGCAGTCATTCTGCATTTTGGTAAGAAGAGCAATAACCGCGATTGCCGGGTTATGGTAAAAAGTATTTGTTTCCCATGTGATTTCTCTGCCCTCGTGCGGTGAATACATATTACCGATATCGAGTCCCAAACGGATATTTTCCCTGTCCTTTGGATCAACATACGTCATGAGGTCTTCTTTCAATTTTTTTATCTTTTCTTTGAATTCGAATGCTTTTGTTCCGGGTTTTGCTTCCAGGTCTGCATCTCCCATAAAAAACAACGTAGGCGTGTTGGCATCATCTTTAGCTTCCATGAACATTACATTGGATATCAGTTTAACCGTGCTATCCTGTCCGTTTCGGCCTTCTATTTCAACACTTTCTTTTTTTTCAACCTCGAGAATAAGGTCCCCTTTTACTTTTTCAATGTAGTCGAACATTTCCTGAGAGCGTTTTTTAACCGCTTGCGCCCTGTCATAGTAAGGTCTTACTTTTACAGGGTCATTCAACAAAGCCAGGTCGAAAGCATTATAGGTGATTTCGTTTTTGGCAGCAAAACTTTCATTGGTTTTCACTAAACCGTTGTTGATGATTGCAAAGGAATTAAGAATCTCTTTGGATACGTTCATCGCCAGCAGAGCCAGAAGTACAAGGTACATCAGGTTGATCATTTTCTGTCTGGGTGTGCCTCCTCCTGCCATATAGTATAAAGATTAGAGAGTTAAAGTATCTGGTTATAATTCTTTATTTTCTGGTGATGCTCATTGCAGTTAACATGTTTCCATAAACCGTGTTCAATGATGCCAGGTTTTCCGACAACGCTGCTATTTGTGTTTTAAATTTCTGAGCATCTCCTACTGTTTCTCCAAGGCTTGCCATTGCTTTTTCGAAATTCTGATACGATTTGTTCGCACTGCTGATATTCTGTATCTGCAATTCGTAAGCTGAATTTAAAGACTGGATATTGCCTGAAGTTTTCTTGAGATGTTCTCCATAAGCTACTGCATCTTTCTGAGAAGATTGCATAGAGGCTTCAAGCGTAGAAACAAGTTTGTTTATTCCTTCGTTTGCTTTTTGAGCAGAACTGATGTTCTCTTTTGAATTCTGAAGCTGAAGTTCATATGCGCTGTTCAGTGAACCCAGGTTCTTTGATACCTTCTGAAGCTGCTCACTGTAAGAACCGGCCTGCTGCTGCGTTGAGTTGGTAATAAGCTCAAGCGCCTGCGAAGTTTTGCTGGATGCCTTTTCAAGATCACTGATGGACCCGCTGATGGAGCCCGATGCTTTATCGTATGCATCTGAAAGAGTAGTGATTTTTTTAGATGCATTTTTCATATTGTCAGTGAACTCATTGGTTGCAACACTTGCATCGGCAAGGGTATTCATTTTTGCAGTGTTGTCGCTTAAGTTTTTCAATCCGGAACCCAAACTTTCCATAAGTTCAGGGCCGATCTTTGCTTCCTCAAGCAAATTATCCAATTGTTCGGTAAGCGATTTCTTATCTCCTTTCTTTTCTTTTTCTTCTTCGGCTCCGAATTTTAATTCAGGGTAAACCAACGACCAATCAAGATCCATATGTACCTGGGTAGGGTCGATACCAAAAACAAAAAACACCAGTGCTTCAGTTCCCATTCCTACGATAAGCATGATGTTTGCGCCTGGCCAGTGTAGAATCTTAAAAAGAGCGCCCGCAATAACGACAGAAGCTCCCCAGCTATAAACGTAGTTCATAATTGTTTTTCCAAATTTGGATTCCATGAATTCACCGAACTTGCTCATAAGATTGTGATTTAGATTGTTGTTTATTATTGAATTGTTCTATTCTTATTCTTTATTTAACACCTAACCTTGAACCTTCCTGTCCTGTAGGATCATCTCCTCTTGCTCTTCCAAGATACGTCATCACGCAACGGAAACCGATATAACATTTTGCTGTATCCTGGTACTCATAAGATCTTGTGCTGTTCTGAAGATAAAACCCCACATCTTTCCATGAACCGCCACGAATTACTTTTCTCTGACGTACAGACTGGTATTTTTCATCATCTGTAGGCTCGTATGTATAATCGGGGTTGAGATCGTGTTCAAAATCGTACCCTGCCTCTTCAAATGCATTGCTGGTCCACTCCGCAGCATTTCCTGCCATGTTGTAAAATCCCCATTCATTAGGAGAATAGGAAAATATATGTACAGTATGAAATCCTCCGTCGGGAAGATAGTTCCCTCTCATTGGTTTGAAATTGCCAAGGAAACATCCGCGGGCGTTTCTGATGTAAGGTCCGCCCCAAGGGTATGGGCTCAGATCCAGTCCGCCACGTGCAGAATACTCCCATTCTGTTTCAGTAGGTAAACGAAAATCATTCACAATGGAATGCCCGATGCCTGTAAAATAACTGTTAAGATATTGTGTGCGCCAAACGCAGAATGCGCGGCATTGTTTCCAGTTCACACCCACAACAGGATAATCATCATATGCAGGATGCCAAAAATAATTATTGGTCATTGGTTCATTGAATGAATACGTAAAGTCGTGTACCCAGGCAAGTGTATCAGGATATACATTGATCACATCCTTCACAATAAATACACTGCGGTCTTTTTTAGGCCCTTTGTTTTCAATTAGATAATAACCAAGTCCTTCTTTTGTTGTATCCACTTCTCCAACAGAGTGTCCCACTCCGTCAATAAAACTTTTTGTCGGATCATTGGCATCAGCAGTAGAGTTGTGTTGAAAACGATTTGTTTTCTTTGCCGCTTTTTTAAGATCTATACGATAATATAGAAAGTTAAATTTTCGTGTATCAAATTCCTTTTTGGTATAAAATCTTTCTTTAACCGGCAGATACATATCATTTAATGTATTGCGTACTTCTTCGTCTTTGTTGTCATATTCAAGTCTTTCATTCCAGATCAAATCATATCCTTTGTCTTCATATGCGGCTTCTCTTTCAACGCCGAATTGATCTAATTTATTTCTCCATTTTTCTTCATCAACAGCTCCAAGTAACTCACGTGCAATGGAGTCGCGAACCCAATAAACAAACTGGCGGTATTCATTGTTTGAGATCTCTGTTTGGTCCATATAATAGGCTTGCACAGAAACCGTTCTTGCCTTTTGCGTAAAGTTATAAGGGATATCCTGATCACTTTGACCCTGGTTGAAACTTCCCATAGGACAATAAAGTGTTCCATACGGATCCGGTTGAAACCATGGGTCTCTGCCCTGTACGCCCACCAGTTCCCCGTGGTCGCCCCCGTTGCATGCGCTAAGAAGCAACACCAACAATCCGAAGAAAAGTAATTTTTTCATAGATATTGATTTTTGTATCATCTTGCCGTTTTCTTATTTACAAACGGAACAGATGAAACATTATTTTAATCAGTTTTATTATTTGATTTGTTACAAACAACCGACACTTACTTTATGAACTGTTTATAAATTAACAATTCCGAAATAAATTCCATAAAAAAGATTATCTTAAAAATCTTGGGTTTATGTGGCTTTGGACTTTTACCTTAGGTACAAACTTGATGCAATAATTTACCATGATTTCATGCGTATTCTTATGATACGATTTTAATCCTGACAGCCCAAGATCATATGCATATCCGATCTTCAACGTTGATTTCTGATTAGGTGACCATGCAAATCCGATGTGCGGAACAAGTGCATCCTGCAAACGATAAGAAACACCGCCCCAGATCATGTTGTTCCACAAGAGATTAATATTTCCATCAAATGTTGTAACAGCCGCATCGCTTTTCACATGAACAGATGGGCGAAGTGTTAACGTACTTGTTAAGAAAAAATCGTAGCCAGCAATTACATAATAATGTCTCGCTGCCTGATAATTAAATTCGGTAGCTGTTAGTTTTTCAGCCTTACCGGGTAAGTGAGAAGCGGAAAGACCAACATACAGCTGTTGCGTTCTGTAGTAAGCACCCAGCCCAATATCATACGTTAATTTACTTATGGCTTCATTTGGAATCGCCTGGTCTGCTGTGCCGTCTGTTCCGTCCGGAGCTAACCACTTATCCTGAACAGATGCCTGAAGTATTCCGGCCTCAAGTCCAATACCCAGCAAACCGGTTTGACCAAGAGGTTTATGAAATGAATAAGCACCACGCACATGCATAAAATTAAAGTTCCCAAGCTTATCGTTTACAATCGTAAGACCGGCACCGCCATGTAAAGCCTGAACAGGAGCATCGATTGTAAATAATATAGTTTTAGGAGAACCGGGAAAACTCACCCATTGGTTACGATAAATCGCTGTTGCACAAATAGCTCCGCTGGTTCCGGCATAACCCGGATTGATCGGAAGTTTAACAAACATGTTTTGACTGAATTGGGGGTCCTGCTGAGCAAATGAAAATAGTGCAGAAAGGGATAATACAATTGAAAGTAAATATTTTCTCATAGTTAAAACAATATTGTTAATTACGATTAGTTTTTGTTAATAAATAATCTGTAAAGAGTCTTTCCCTAATAATCAGGACGCTAAGGTAAGTCTTTTACAAATTCTGGGCAAATAATTATTTCTATTTAATTATTGAGTATTGATTTTTATTGAAATTTTAACTATTGGGTTAAAATACATTTAAAAAACAAAGTTTAAATAAAAATCAAGGGAATACAACTCTAACGCAAATTGCCTGCGAATATTTTAAGAGACCTCTTTATGGCAATTAAAAGCAATGCAACCTTTTAAAAGATTCTTTCGTCCGCCGTATTTACTTCAATACAATTTGCATTTGAAAAAATCAGATTCTTAAAAAAGAAAAAGCCGAATTCAATTGAATTCGGCTTTTTGCTAAAACAATGCAATCTTACTTTACTACGCTCATTTTGCTTGTCATTTTAAAATCCCCTGCAGAAATTGTATAAAAATAAACCCCGGATAAAAGAGAAGAAACATCCAGTTTGATTTTGTGATTTCCTGAGGCTTGCAGCCCTTCATTGGTGGACATTAATTTTTTCCCTGTTACATCAAACAATGACAATTCAACATTTGAGCTTTCTTTCAGCAAATAATAAATAATCGTATTATCGTTTGCGGGATTGGGTACATTTTTAACAGATGCAATAGAACTATTGCTTTCCTCGATATGGGTAGCAATACTAACTACGGGATATACGGCGAGTGCTACATCTGATTGCCAGCTATTGGTGGTTCCATCATTAAAAGAGTTCCAGCTATTATCGCTCCATTGTTCAAAGGTGTGTGTGACCGCATCAGGGAAGTTTCCATTGGTGGATGAAACCAAACCGGCTGAATCTCCGGAGTCATACGTAATTGTATATCCTGCCCAGAATATTTGATTGACGGGAATTGCAACGGCAGGACTGAACGCGGCATTCAAATTATATGCTCCTTTCAAAGCAGTGATAGGTCCTATCAGTTGAAGAGCGGCAGAAGATGTATCCATCTGCGCAACTGTAATTGCAGTAGAAGTTCCAAGTACTGTTCCCGGTTTGCCGGCGTTATCCGCCCAAATTGTAGGAACCCATGATGCATTGCCCGGGGTTGTTGCCTGAATTTTTGCGCCGACCCACATAAGTAAGTTTGTAATAGAACCATTTGAACTTGTAACACCATATGTTGCATCGAATTTTTGCGCCTTTGCTTTATCAAGATAGGAATCTTGCCCCGCAACAAAACCTCCTCCTAAATCACTGTATGTGACTGCCGTATCTACAGATGGCATCGGATAGATCACATCCCAATGGGCAGTGATCGTATCGTTAGTGTTCATCGGATGTACCGGCGATTGATTTCTTTCAGCGGATTGAAAAGAGGAAACTTTCGTTACGCTGACTTTAGCGATTCTTTTCTGGGCAAAACCATTTGCAGAAAAAAGAACACTAATACCTACAAATAAAATGTAAAAATTTTTCATTTTTTTGATTAAAAATTAATGTTGATTGGTTTATTAAAAAGTTGTGCAAATATAAACTATTTTATTTGCAGAAGGGAAGAATAAAAACAAAAACCCCCTCCGAAAACGGAGAGGGTTTTTAAAAAGAAATTTAAAGTCTTATTTTGCAATGATGAATTTTCTCGTAAGTATGCTTTCCCCTGCTTTAAATGAATAAGAGTACATACCACTTGCAAGAGAAGAAACATCCAATTTCAAAGAGTGTTGCCCTTCTTTCTGAATACCTTGTTTCATTGTTAATACCTCTTTGCCCGAAATATCAAAGATAGATACCGAAATATCTGCATCGTTTGTTAGCTCATAGTTTAGGTTAACAAAATCAGCTGTAGGGTTTGGTGTGTTTTCAAGAGATGAAACTATTTTGTTTGCATTTTCGTCAGCATTATTTTTACTTGCAAAATGAGTTGTTCTCTCTATTTCACTTACTACATTATCTTTTTTATTTTTTGTATTCTCACTTGTAAGACGGCCTCCTACAAGAATATCTGGACGGATTTCATAACTCCCACCACTCCCATTGACTTGCCAACAAGTAAAATAATCGGAATTATTACAATTCCAGCACATACCTGCACTATTATTATTCGAGTTACCAAAATAATAGGTGTTGCAACTCCCTATTACAGTTACGCTAATGGTACTCCAAACCGGAGAACCGCTGCAGTTCGCAGTAAAAGTATATGTGGAACCGGGATTTAATACTTGTTTCCATCCACGACCTCCCCACATAGTAACACACGGAACAGGGCTGCTATTATCAGAAACCGTCATTGCAGTAATAGTATATGTACAAGAAGCAACCTGATTATTATTATAAATTGTAAATGAAAATGATGCAAATGACAATGATGTTATTGCCAACATCAGTGTCAGGGTAAAAAATAATTTTTTCATGATAATTAATTTTAGAAATTAATGTTTTGTTTTTGGGCGCATGTGGATAACCGGTCCTGATTATGGTTGTTTGTTTTGTTATTAAAAAAAGTTTCGCTATCACTGAGTTTGAAAATGGAATTTATTTGATATGTGTTTTTCTTCAACAACTTACAATTGCACCACCATTGTTGAAATAATGTGAATGCTGATTGAATTTTCTACAGGTGTGATTTGAGCAATAAAGTGTTTTTTGATTAGTTGTTTTTATATTAACGAGTATGCTAAGAGGTACATTCAACGCATCAGCAATGGCAGCAATCGTGATAAAATGAGGATTATACTTGCCCGATTCAATACGCTGAATGAATTGTTTGTCTTTATACATTTTAATTGCAAGTTCTTCTTGTGACAAATTAAATCCAACACGCAAGTTTCTGATTCTTTCAGCAAGAGTTAAAAGCAGGTTGTCAGGATTTTGCATTGGCTTATAATGAAGTTTCCTTTTTCTTTTTTTAAAAAGGTTATTACCTCCGCTAGTGATTGCGATATTCTTCATGGTAAATAATCTATTAGTGTGTCGTCAAAAGTCTTTGGGGGGGGGGAGACAAATTTTTTGCTTCATTTTTCAAACATAAACATTGCGGCAGAAATAAAAGACATCATACATGATGTTTTAAGGAATAGAAAAATCGGAGATATTACTCAATATTAACTATTCATTGCGTGCAATTAGGCGGGTAAAAACAAAAAAGCCCTTCCGAAATTTTCCGAAAGGGCTTTTTGAAAAAAAGAAAATAAGATTATTTCATAACAGACATTTTGTTCGTTATCTTATACTCACCCGCGGTGATTGTATAAAAATAAATTCCAGAAGAAAGATTTGAAACATCGAGCTTGAACTGGTGAGTGCCTGCAGTTTGTATGCCCTGATTAAGTGATGATAATTTTTTACCAGCAACATCAAACAATGAAAAGTCAACATTTGCTGTTTCTTTCAGCGAATAACTGATCATTGTGTTATTGATTGCAGGGTTAGGCATGTTTTGAAGAGATGTGATAACAGTATTGTTTTCGTTAACACCTGATCCGGAACCTTCAAGAAGAATAAAGTCTGTCATCAATAAAACAAACTGATCATTTCCAGTGTGATGAACCGCGACGTAAATATCTTGTCCGGCATTTGCATTTACATCTGCAGAATATTGAACAAATCCATAATGCGGAGTAGTTACTGTATCACCTGCAGTGATAGGATCATTATCTGTTACTGAGAAAATAGCGGCATTAGTGAAGTTCGTTGAGGCAATTCCTGCAGTATTTACAAGAATCTCATATCCATCTCTATAACTTGGATCAGGTATGCTATGTCTCCATTTTAAAGTACCGCCGGCAGTTGGAACATGAATTGGTCCAAGTTCTAACCAATTATCTGCTTGGCCGGCAGGCGTGAACCATGAAGTAGCGGCACCATAAAATAAAGTATCAGGATGACCATAAGTAAGATTACTGTTGGCAACTGTATCGTAAAAAAAGACAAAGGATCCGGTAACGCCAAACGAACCCTGAAGTCCAGAATAAATAGTTAAACCATCTATATCTTCCGTTTGAACATTAAAAGTTGCCGGAAGCGTACTATTCCAATCATAAATGTAGTGGCCATCAAATACGAATACTGTGTCTCCCACTGCATGTGTATTCAATGGAGCTTTATGTACAATGGTTGGCGTTTGTGAACTAACCCTATGTGCATTTGAAAACTGAGGACTAAGTGACTTGCTATTGTTTTGCGCAATCGCAACAACACCAAGCATTAAAACCGCAATTGATGTGTAAAGTTTTTTCATGATTGTTTTTTTTAATTAATGTTAGTATTTAAAAGTCGGCAAATATATGATTTTTCTATATAGTGGCAAATGGCATAACCCTGCACGCTTTTAATTATACTTTCTCCATTATATGGTTTCAACCAGAGGGCAAACCCCAATTGGGTTTCTGTCCGCTATGATAATTAAAGGCTTATTCGTTCCGGCACACTGCATACCGTATCTGTTTTTTAAGGAGGAGTGATTAAAAAAGCCCCTTGAGGAATTCCTGAAGGGGCTTTCATGTAAATGAAAAAGAAATTATTTTATAACAGCAAATTTACTGGTAAGCTGCGTTTTTCCTGTTTTGATCGTGTAATAATAATTGCCGGCTGAAAGATCTTTGAGAGATACTTTTATGTTATGTTCTCCGGCAGAAAGATTTTCTGATGACTTTTCAATGATGCGCCCGGTTAAATCAAATATTTCTATTGAAACGGCTGATTGCTCCTCCAAACGGTAGCGGAGATTAATAAAATCCCGTGCAGGGTTGGGAAAAGTTCCCATCAATGTCAATCCATTATTATTTGGATATTCATTAATCCCGGTTGTCACATTCACTACCGGTAAAATCACCAGGTCAAGACTTGTGTCGCGCGGGATCGTAACATTCAATAATTGATTCGCAAAAAGCCATCCGCCATAGTTAGGAATTTTCATGTAGGACAATGAATCAACGGAGTGGCAGGTTTCTTTAGTAGAAACCACGGCTACTGTATCGCCTGCGGCCGCGGTAGTAGGAAAAACAGAGGCAACAGCAAAATTAGTAGTTACGGAAACGGTAGGAGAAAATGTATAGCTGGTATACCCTGTCGTCGTAATATTTGCAAGGGTTACGGTGCCGCTTGTGCCTAATACTGTTCCGGGTTTTTTCGCCGTAATGGAATAAACTTTCGCAGCGGTAGTTCCGGTAGTTCCGGTTACATGACCGTACATAACCAGCACTTCACCAATGGTTCCGCTGCCGGTGAAAGCATAGCGTTGCGCGGCTTCTGTTTCTCCATAAGAATTATTTCCGACCAACATTCCTGCAGCGCCCATTTGATAGTATACGAGCGGGGCCGCATCGCCGGTGAAGCAAGCCATGGTAAATACGGGAGGCGTCATGGTATCAAGGGCCAGCAAACCGGGATTACTATTTTTCGCCTCGACAGAAACGGGTGTGAGTGCGCCCAATGAAAGTGCTGATTGCGCATTTGCTGTGTGAAACAAAAAAAGCGCAAAGAACATAATAAGCGTGTAAATTTTTTTCATGATTTTGTTTTTTGATTGGTGTTTGGGAATTTTAAGTGCGTAAATGTAAATATTATTCGATAAAAAACTATACGGTTTCTACTGTATACATTTCAACAGGCGGGCAAGCGCAAATCAGGTTCCGGTCACCATTTGCATTGTCTATTTTGCCCACCGATGGCCAGAATTTATTTTCCCTGACCCATTTTAAAGGATAGGCTGCTTTTTCCCTGGAATAGGAGTGTTTCCAGTCATCCGCGACCAGCACTTTAGCCGTATGCGGAGCATTTTTAAGAACGTTATCCAGCGCATCTGCTTTTTTATTGATTATTTCTTCTATCTCTTTTCGAATAGAAATCATGGCTTCGCAGAATTTGTCCAGTTCTTCTTTTGATTCGCTCTCGGTTGGTTCTACCATTAACGTATCATGAACAGGAAAAGAAACCGTGGGAGCATGAAACCCATAGTCCATTAAACGCTTTGCAATATCGCCCACTTCAATTCCTGATTCGCGTTTGATCTCTTTGCAATCGAGGATCATTTCATGAGCTACCCTGCCGTTCTTTCCTACATATAATATGGGATAGTGCTTTTTCAGCACATCCTTCATGTAATTAGCATTCAGAATTGCATACCGGGTTGCATCCGTTACACCTTGTTTTCCAAGCATTTTAATGTATCCGTAAGAAATCAGAAGAATTAGCGCACTGCCGAACGGAGCTGCTGAAACAGCAGTTACAGGTTTGATGGTTGTTGGTTGTTGGTTAATGGTAACAACAGGATGCGATGGAAGAAAAGGAGCAAGATGCGATGCCACTCCGATCGGCCCCACTCCGGGACCGCCGCCACCGTGAGGAATTGCAAAGGTTTTGTGAAGGTTCAAATGGCAAACATCAGCGCCAATCGTGGCGGGGCTTGTTAATCCTACCTGTGCGTTCATATTTGCTCCATCCATGTATACCTGTCCTCCATTCTGGTGAATGACTGATGTAATTTCTGAAATGGCTTCCTCAAAAACTCCGTGAGTGGAAGGATAGGTCACCATGAGGCAGGAAAGATTTGCTTTATGTTTTTCCGCTTTTTCCTTCAGGTCATTCACATCCACATTTCCGTTCTCATCGCATTTCACGATCACGATCTCCATTCCCGCCATGGCGGCGCTCGCCGGATTTGTTCCGTGGGCGGAAGAGGGAATCAAAACAACTTTCCGGTGCGTATCACCTTTACTTCTGTGATACGCCTGGATCACCAGCAGCCCGGCATATTCTCCTGACGCGCCGCTGTTAGGCTGAAAGGAAACGGCATTGAACCCGGTAATCTCGCAGAGAAATTTTTCCAGTTCGGTAATCACGATCTTAAATCCTTCTGCCTGTTCAGCCGGAATGAACGGATGTAAATTTGCAAACTCAGGCCATGTAATCGGGAATAATTCTGCCGCTGCGTTTAATTTCATCGTACAGGAGCCGAGTGAGATCATTGAATGTGTTAGCGAGAGGTCTTTATTCTCCAGCCGTTTGATGTAGCGCATCATTTCGGTTTCCGAATGAAACGAATTGAAAACGGGATGCGTCATGTACGGTGACTGGCGATTGAAAGAAGAATTTTTGATTATACTTTTATTTGTTTCACCGTTCAAAGCAGGCACTGCACTGTTTTTGCCGAGCGCTTCTGCGAAAATTTCCACAATTTCTTTTGCGTCTTTTCCGGTTGTTGTTTCGTCAACACTGATCGAGATCCTGCTTCCGGAATAATTAAAATTGATCTTTTTACCTTCTGCAATGGATTTTATTTTTTGAATAAGGATTTTATCAGAAAGAGAAACCGAAATCGTGTCAAAGAATATTTTATTCTCAGGTTTAAGTCCGAGTTTTTCTAATTGTTCGGAAATCCCGCAGGCAAGATGATGGATTTTTTCTGCTATGGATTTAATTCCCGCAGGCCCGTGATACACGCCGTACATACCGGCCATAATGGCGAGAAGCGCCTGCGCCGTGCATATATTTGAAGTTGCTTTTTCCCGGCGAATATGTTGTTCGCGGGTTTGCAATGCCATGCGGAGGGCCGTATTTCCTGATGAATCGACCGATACGCCGATAATTCTTCCCGGCAGCAAACGTTTGAAATCTTCTTTTGTAGCGAAGAACGCTGCATGCGGGCCACCGTATCCCATAGGCACCCCCAATCGCTGAGAATTTCCAAGAACTACATCGGCACCCCATTCTCCCGGAGGTGTAAGTAAAGTAAGCGCCATAAGATCAGAAGCCACTGCAACAAATCCCCCTGCACTGTGAATTTTAGTTACAAAATCCTTGTAATCGGAAATATTTCCATTGGTATCTGGGTATTGGATCAGGGAGCCAAAGCAAGAAGTGAGATCTGAGACTTGGGATTTGAAATGATCGCCAACCAGAATTTCAATCCCTAAAAGCAATGCTCTTGTTTTTACCACTTCGATCGTTTGCGGAAAACAAGTGGAAGAAACAAAAAATGTTTTTGCGGCCGTTTTTGTTTTCGGCCGTGAGTTATAAAAAAGGATCATCGCCTCTGCAGCGGCGGTCCCTTCATCCAGCAATGATGCGTTTGCGATCGGAAGCCCGGTGAGATCGATCACCATCGTTTGAAAATTCAAAAGTGCTTCCAGCCTTCCCTGGGAAATCTCTGCCTGGTAAGGAGTATAGGCTGTGTACCATCCTGGATTTTCAAGAATGTTCCGCTGGATCACCGGAGGAATGATGCAATTGTAATATCCGAGCCCGATAAAAGTCCGGAATAATTTATTTCGCGAAGCTGTCGCTTTGAGTTCTTTGAGGTATTCAAACTCGCTTAAACCATCCGGAAGGTTCAGCGGTTTTTTCAGTCGTATGTTTGAAGGGATGGTTTGTGAAATCAGTTCATCCAGCGAGGATGCCCCGATCTTTCCGAGCATGGTTTGAACATCTTTGTCCCTTGGACCCAGATGGCGTGATGCGAACCCCGAAGGGGCAGATGAAAATGACATTTTTATTTTCTGTTTTTAGAATGGCAAATATAAAAACTAATGAATAGGAAATTTATGATAAAACCGGTTCAAACAGGTACACAATGATATGTTAAATGGTTTGTTCCCGTTGCCACTCCTGATCGATTGGCGTTGTTGTGATTTCATCACCTTCTGGTAATTTCATATACGTTCCCTGATCTATTACGAATATCTTTGCAGCTTTATTTTCCTCGTGAACCAAAAGACAAAAAGCTTTATTCTTCTCCACCTGATCGTTTTCTTATGGGGATGGACCGCGGTGCTGGGAAAGATCATTACGCTTCCTGCGCTCCAGATGATATGGATCCGCGTCATCATAACCTTTGTAGGAATTCTCGGCTATGCGCTTTATAAAAAAACTCCGCTCTTCCCTTCCGGAAAAATAATTCTGCAATTATTGCTGATCGGTCTGCTGGTAGGAATACACTGGATCTGTTTTTACGGAGCCGTGAAGGCCAGCAACGTTTCGATAACACTTGCCTGTTTTGCAACCGGAACGCTTTTTACCTCCCTCCTTGAACCCTTATTTTACCGGCGCAAAGTTTTATTCTATGAAATTCTTTTCGGCATCATTGTGATCGGAGCGCTGCTGATGATCTTCAATGTGGAGATCCGGTATTTCTGGGGAATACTGCTCGGCCTCGGCGCCGCACTTACCTCTTCGCTCATGGCAGTAGTGAACAGCATCATGAGCAGGAAAGGCTTGAAGGCAGAGATGATCTCTGTTTACGAAATGATCGGATGCCTTACGTGCATTTCCATTTTTTTATACGTACTGGAACCACAGACGGCAACCTTTTACGGGATCAGCGGAATGGATTGGATGTACATGTTAATTTTTTCGATTTTCTGCACCATGATCCCATTCATCATCGGCGTGGAAATATTAAAACACATCAGCCCGTATACCATGTCGCTCACGTTGAATCTCGAAACCATTTACGGGATCCTGTTTGCTTTTTTTATTTTCAATTCCAGCGAACATATGTCTTCTACATTTTATATCGGCGCTGCTATTATCCTCGGAGTGGTTTGTCTCGATGCGTATATGAAAAGGGAAAAAACAGAAAAAGGCTGAAGTCCCGATACCGGGATCCATCAGCCTTTTTACTTAACCAGAAACTATGACAAACCGAACTTATCTTGCTATCATGATCTTGCTGTGAATTGTTTTGTCCCCTGTCACGATCGACAGGTTATAACATCCGACCGGTAAATTTGAAACATTAACCCTGACACTATTTGAGTTAATTGTTTCCTGATAAACTTCTCTGCCGGTGAGATCCATAACCCGGATAACTCCCTTTGCCGGTTGATTTAATGAAACTTCTATCCTATCATTCGCTGGATTTGGGAAGACAGAATTTACGGAAACAGAATTTTCTTCAATTCCTGCCAGCGGATTAACCACCACCAGGTTTTTGATAATTCCGGCTGATGCGATCTTGTAAGTAGAATCACAGGTAGCGCTGGTACAGCCGTTAGCATCGGTGATGGTCAGACAAACATTGTAATGACCGGCAACCGCATAGGTATGTGTAGGATAAGGTTGTGTGGACGTGGTTCCGTCTCCAAAATCCCATGCGTAAACAAACGGTGCCGTACCCGATACAACCGGATATGCAAACCATGAATACGCGCTGGTGTTGGAGCTATCCGGTACTAAATATAAAGTTGCACCGCAATAATTTCCTACGGTCAGACTGCTGCAAGAAGAACAGGTTCCGGAAGCGGTGGTGATGGTCAGGCAAACTGAATAGGTGCCCGGCACTGCATACTGATGAACAGGATTTTGCAGGGTTGATGTGTTTCCATCTCCGAAATCCCAGAACCAGGAAGTTGCCCCGCCTGTTGATGCATCATAAAATCCGATGGTCATTGCGGGAGTATTCATGGAGTCTGTATAAAAAGCGGCATTGCAAGGCTGAGGCGAGCCATTGGTGATCGTTACCACACTGCAATAATTAGCGCTGCACCCATTCAGGCTATCGTATGCCGACAAGCAAACATTATACGTTCCGTTATATTGATAGGTATGAGTGGCGTTAACTGAAGATGCATAACTGCCATCTCCAAAGCTCCACGAGTAAACCGGAGCGATTAATCCTGTTGATGTGTTCGTAAAGGATATTGCAGGATCATTGGTGCTGTTGAAAGTAAACCCGGCAATTGCATTACAAGGAGGATATATATGAATTGAATCGCACGTAGTGCAAGTATCGCCAACAGAAGAAATGGTTGTCAGACAAACATAGTAATTGCCCGCCAGTGCATATTGATGAACCGGGCTTGTCAGCGTGGATGTATTTCCATCGCCAAAATCCCACGCCCAGCTTACCGCTGCAGATTGATCATAAAACTGGATTGTGGTCGAATTTGCATTTGATGAATCCTGGTAATAGTTCCAGTGTTTCACGCAGGGAGGATTTGTTCCGGTTGTAATGACGATCGTATCACAAAAGGTACTCCAGCATCCGCCGCTTGTATTGCTTGAATCTGACATGTACAAACACGCGGTGTACGTACCGTTAAAATAGGTATGGGTTGCGAATGCAGATCCGGAGGAGGAATTGCCGTCACCGAAATCCCAAAAATACGATGTGCCGGGAGTACCTCCGGTCGAGGTATTGGTAAATGCAACCGTGCCGCTGCTGATATTGAAGGTGAATCCGGCCTGGCACTGCGCCTGCAATTGTGCTGCGATCATCATCATTCCTGCAACCACAAATGAACTGAGTAAATTTTTTGTTTTCATTGATTTTGTTTTTATGTTTAACTGCCCTTTAAAGACTAACACGCAGAAAACAGATAAAGGGTTGGGTGAGCATAAAGTTATTTATAAGCCACTGCGATGACTGCCTCCCCGTTATCAATAGTATGAGAATTGCTTCCGTTGAATACTTTGCATTTGAATTTAACGTGCAGTTTTTTTGTGGTTTCGTTGTTTTGATTATTTAGGTAGCTGTCTGAAGAGACGATCTGGAAATAGCTGTCAACCGGCTGAGAAGAATTATTTGAAGAATAGGTAAGCCCTGAATTATCGGTCCATTTGATAATAACATTGGAAAACGCATTCGGATTTGGAATTCCTCCCGTTGTATCCGACATAAAATTATAATTGGTGCTGCAGCCCGGAAAATTCTGTGTAGAAATATTGCTGCAAGTGTTGGCAATGTATCCATTCGCATCCGTCGCCTGCAGACAGGCTTTATAGTTATTGGCAATTAGATAAGTATGCGTAACATTCTGTGTGGTAAAAGTATTTCCATCCCCCATATCCCATGAATAAGTAAAAGGAGCGGTCCCTCCGGTTATTGTACTTGTAAGCGAAACTGTATTTCCTGCAGGAGAAGACTGCGCATTGATGGCCGCATTGAAATCCGCACCGGCAACTCCAACTTTCACCGGGTTGCAGATCGTGCTGGTGCAGGAATTAAGATAGCTGATCGTAAGGCAAACCGTATAAATTCCGCTATGGGAAAAAACATGCGCGGGATTGGCAATGGCAGAAGTGGTTCCGTCACCAAAATCCCATAGATAAGATGAGGGCACCGAAGATGAATCATTGGAAGGCGTTGCAGTAAAATAGGCGTTATAGGATGTAGGTGCGCCTCCGGGTAACTGGTATGGATAATATCCCGCCAAAAGCGATGTGTCTATTACTGCACCCGCCGCAGGAGATGAAACTCTAAAATCATTGATCTGAACCTGGATCCTATTGATACAATTGGTGCAGTTGATCTGTTTCAGATCGGCCAGGAAATTATACACTGAGTTTGTGTCAAGTAAATAAGAAGAGTACATGTAATAATCATTTTCTCCTGCATTTAGTTTAACCGGGCTTCCATCCACAGCGCCGGAAAAATAAAATACCGGATCTTCTTTTATTTCAACCGGAGTCTCTTTCTTGCATGCAGCGATCAAAATTATGGCAAAAAAAATGAGATATAAAATAGTTGACTTGCGCATATTTTTAAAATTGAAATAGATCATAAACGACTGAAATGTTCAGTCCCAGGTTTCGCTCAAACGTATTTTTCCCGAAAAATGAATTTGACCGCAGATCGATCAATCCATAACTCGCCGACGCGGATACGCTGAATTTTTCGGTTACCTTTCTTCTGTATCCTACTGACATCGCTGCATCCAGCCGGCTGTATCCGCTCATAAATCCGAATTGCTTTGTGGTGTTAACATCTGTCTTATTAAAATTGTCTTTCGATGTGACTACCACATTGCTTCTTGAATTCACAAGACAGGAGGCCGATCCGCCAATGCTGATAGAATTTTTCTGATCAAAACTATAATGCAGCTGAAGCGGAAGCATTACATAATAAAGTGATTTTGTCTCAATCGCTGTATCGATCGTAATGGATCCGAAATCATAGGTTGTGCTTGTATATTGTTTGGTTGTATTTAAATGAGAAACACTTCTGAACAGCAAACCGGAGCTAATCGCCCATTTTTGATTGAAACAATGCATAAGTCCAAAGCCAAACCTGGGATTAAACCCTCTTCCTTCAAGCGTATCGTGGTATTTCCAGCCGAGAATAAAATCGGCTCCTCCTTCAATTGAAACAAAATTTGCACTCGCCAATCCACGCTTTGCAGGTTGCTCGGCGGCATTGCTTTGTGAAATCGCCGCTGAAGAATCAAGCGGAGTTGTTCTTTTTGAAATAGATTCTCCTTTTACTTCCGGCTCTTTTGTTTTTTCAGAGGCCGAATCATTGAGTGCCTTTTTTTGTTCTGCCAACGACTGTTTTTCATTTACAGTATTCTTACCTGTAACTGCAGAACTTTTCTCTTCCGCAGTTTCTTTTTGAGCTGAATCAGGAATGTTCTGAGCAAACAACTGTTCTGACTTTGTTTTTTCTTCAGGAACGGGTTTTGTTTCTCCCGATGAATTCTTATTTTCTTTCTTCGATTCAGTATTTTTCTTCTTTCCGGATGCGGTTGCATTATTTTCTTCAGAAGATTTGTCCGGATGCGTTTTCGGAGATGAAGCAACTTCTGCTATTTCCTGTTTCGGTTTGCCGGAAAGATCTGCTGTTCTTTTATTCGCTTTCTCAGGAAAAGAAGCAGAAGCAATTATTGAATTATCTTTTGATTTATCCGAACTTGAATTGTGCTCTGCATGAGTGTTTTTGTTTTCCGGCGAAGCGGTTTCTTCTTTTTGATCCGCGGGAAATTCCGGCTGCGGTGCAACATTTTTTTCTTGCTCCGTTCTTCTTAATTCAGCGATTTCATTTCCTGTTTTCCTGTTATCGCTTGTTGCAGCAATTTCATTTTTCGTAGTCTCGTTTTTATTGCCGACAAACGGAAACATCAGCGCCACCCCGCTGAAAAGCCCGATCGTAAAGACAACCGCCCACTTACCGAATTTCCTGATCCGGCGTGAAGAATCGATCTTTTGTTCCGCCTTTTCCCAGTTCTCTTCGTTGAAGACAAACTCCTTCTCAGCGAACTTCCCGCGGATGATATCGTCAAATTTTTCGTCGTCGCTCATACAGCAGTTTTTAAAGGAGAAACCAGTTTCGCTATCATATCTTTCAGCTTATTCCTTGAAAAATTCAAATGCCATTTGGATGTTCCTTCCGACATATTCAGCATGCCACCGATCTCCTTGTGATTAAATCCGTCGATCACATAGAGATTAAAGACCTTCTGGCTCATCGGCGGAAGTTTCATGATCATCGCGTGTATCTCTTCCACGTTCATTTTTTCCATCACATTATTCTGTTCTGCATAGCTGTTCGATTCAGCATACTCTTCAACATATTCAATGTTCTCATGATGCTTTTTTTCTTTCCGGTATTCATCGATCAGAATATTGATCATCACTTTCCGTATCCACGTTTTGAAAGGGATCCCGGGACGGTATTTTTCGAGGTTCTTTAGTATTTTCAAAAAACCTATGTTCAGCATTTCCTCGGCTTCTTCCCGCGAATTAGTATATCTGAAACAAATGCTCATCAGGTAACTATAGGTCATCTTATAGAGCTCATACTCCGCCTTTCGCTCACGGTTAATACAGGCGGTTATCAGATCAAGATCTACATTCATTTGAGAAATACAAAAATAAGCCCTTTCAACTACTAACACGAATGGAAAAGGCAAAAGGTTGGGTCATTGCGGATTTATTTTAAAACCGTCTGTTTTTCATTCATTTAGCTCAAAAAAATATACATTACTTTTGTCTGGCGTGTCTATAAAAACAAATATCAATTATTGCAATTCGCTTTTTCATTATTCCCGCTTAAAAACCAGGGAAGTTAAAGTGGGCGAATTGGGCATTGGCGGCAACAATCCGATCCGTATCCAGTCCATGACCACGACGGATACGATGGATACGAAAAAAACCGTTGAGCAAAGCATCCGCATGATCGAAGCCGGATGCGAATTGGTGCGTATCACCGCGCCGAGCATCAACGAAGCAAAAAATCTTGAGAACATAAAAAAGGAACTGCGTAAGCGGGGATACAAAACTCCGCTCTGCGCCGATATTCATTTCACTCCCAATGCCGCTGAGCTTGCCGCGCGTATTGTAGAAAAAGTACGGGTGAATCCCGGCAACTATGCCGACCGGAAAAAATTCGAGCACATTGAATACACCGATAAAACCTACGATGAAGAACTGGAACGGATCCGCGAACGGTTCCTTCCGCTGATAAAGATCTGCAAAGAGAACGGAACCGCGATGCGCATCGGAACGAATCACGGTTCGTTGTCCGATCGGATCCTCAGCCGCTACGGCGATACACCGCTCGGCATGGTGGAAAGCGCTTTTGAATTTCTCCGTATCTGCGAGGAAAAAAAATATTTCGACATCGTCCTTTCCATGAAAGCCAGCAACACGCAGGTGATGGTGCAGGCGTATCGTTTGCTGGTGAATAAAATGCTGCAGACTGACAGGAATTATCCATTGCATCTGGGCGTTACCGAAGCCGGCGATGGCGAAGACGGAAGAATAAAATCTGCTGTGGGGATCGGAACATTGCTGGAAGACGGATTAGGCGACACCATCCGTGTTTCGCTGACCGAAGAACCGGAGTTTGAAATTCCGGTGGCGAAGAATTTTGCGGAGAGATATTCTAAAAGAGAAAAGGCAGAAGTCAAAAGTCAAAAGTCAAAAGTCAAAAGTCAAAATCCGCATTATTATCCTTTTGAATATAAGAGAAGAGAAACTATATCCGTTTCCAATATTGGAGGCCACAACGTTCCGAGGGTGGTTGCGGATTTTTCGGGCCTCACCTCTAAAATTGCACCTTCTCAATTATTCTCCGTCGGGTATAACTATTCCGAAAAGCTTGACAAATGGAATCTTTCCGACCAGGCATGCGATTATATTTATTTGGGTGATAATGAAATTGATTTCCAAATTCCTGGAACGCTTGGTTTGATCTACAATGCAAAAACATTTTCAAAACTGAAAAATAAAAATCGAACTTATCCGCTCTTTAATAGTGAAGAATATTTTTCTGCGAAAGAAAGGTCCAAAGAGTTAAATTTTGTTGCTGTCACGCTGGATTCAATTTTCAATTCTCAATTCTCAATTCTCAATTTGGATCCTACGGTTGTACTGATAGTTGAAACATCAAACGACCATGGCATGGCAGAGCAGCGAAAAATGTTCTTCGAACTACTGCATCTGAATTCAAAAATTCCTGTCATCATCAAGCGCAGCTATAAAGATTTATCAGAAGAAAAACTCCAACTGTATTCCTCTACCGATCTTGGTGCATTGCTGCTCGATGGTTTCGGTGATGGGATTTGGATCTCTAACCATAAACAGGAAACTGAAAACCGGCAATTAACCAATTCTACCGCTTTCGGAATTCTCCAGGCAACACGAACGCGCATTTCTAAAACAGAATATATTTCCTGTCCGTCGTGCGGCAGAACACTTTTTGATCTTCAGGAAACCACCGCAAAGATCCGCTCACGCACTTCGCACCTTAAAGGAGTTAAGATCGGGATCATGGGCTGCATCGTGAACGGCCCCGGCGAAATGGCGGATGCGGATTACGGTTACGTGGGAACAGGAGTCGGAAAGATCACGCTGTACAAAGGAAAAGAAGTGGTGAAAAGAAATATCTCTTCTGAAACTGCAGTGGACGAACTTATCAGCCTCATCAAAGAAAATGGAGATTGGGTGGAAGAAAAATAAACGCTCCACCCAACCCTCCCCATTAGGGAGGGCAAAGAAATAATGTAAATTTGCAAATAGATTTTAAAAATAATTTTCCTCAAAGTCCTCTCTGAGGAGAGGATTTAGGAGAGGCCCTTAAAATAACCCCCATGCCCATTTATCACAAACTCGGAAAGATCCCGCAAAAGCGCCACGTTGTTTTTAAGAACAGCAAAGGCAAACACCAGTACGAACAACTTTTCGGAACGGAAGGATTCTCCGGAATGTCTTCCCTGCTCTATCATGTTCACCGTCCGACGATGGTGAAGGAAATTGTGAAATCCTACAGCGTCGAGCCGAAGATCGCCGTCAAGAAAAATATCAAAGCGATGCAGCTGGCGGGATTTAAAATTGAAGCGAAGGATGATTTCCTCGAAAGCCGGACGCCCCTGCTCGTCAACAGCGATGTGTATCTCGGACTTGCTGCGCCCAAAAAATCGTTCCGGAATTATTTTTACAAGAATGCCGATGCGGATGAACTACTTTTCATTCACAAAGGAACCGGAACGCTGCGCACATTTCTTGGCAATATAAAATTTGAAGGCGGAGATTATCTCATCATCCCGCGCGGGATGATCTACCAGGTGGATTTCGACACAAAAGAAAACCGTTTGCTGTATCTCGAATCCTTCTCTCCGATCTATACGCCGAAGCGTTACCGGAATCCTTTCGGGCAATTGCTGGAACATTCCCCGTTCTGTGAACGCGATTACAAACTCCCGAAAAATCTTGAGACCTATGACCGCAAAGGAAGTTTCCTAATGAAAATAAAAAAAGAAGGAATGATGCACGAAGTGGTTTATGCGTCGCATCCGTTCGATGTGGTTGGATGGGACGGATACAATTTCCCCTATGGATTTTCGATCCACAACTTTGAACCGATCACCGGAAGAGTGCATCAGCCGCCGCCGGTGCATCAGACTTTTGAAACCAATATGTATGTAGTTTGCTCGTTCGTGCCGCG
Source organism: Bacteroidota bacterium (assembly GCA_023251675.1). Classification (GTDB taxonomy): domain Bacteria; phylum Bacteroidota; class Bacteroidia; order Palsa-948; family Palsa-948; genus Palsa-948. The sequence continues at coordinate 12,363 of JAHEYJ010000002.1, read as the reverse complement.
CCTGTATGATTATCACCCGAGATCAATTCCATCTCCGTACAATCACAGCAATATTGATTCAGATGAGGTTTTATATTACGCGAACAACGAGTTCATGAGCCGGAACAATATTTCGGAAGGCGATCTCACGCTACATCCGAAAGGAATTCCGCACGGGCCGGCGCCGGGTTCCATGGAACGCAGCATCGGGCAAAAAGAAACGCAGGAACTGGCTGTGATGGTCGATACGTTCCGTCCGCTGATGGTAACCGAAGCGGCTATGAAAATTGATGACGGGAAATATTTTAAATCATGGGTAGAATAGTTGATTAGGTAATTGGGTAATTAGGGCTGTTGACCAATTACCCAATTAACTTAATTACCCAATTAACTAAACAGAAATGAAGATTGCAATCGGATCCGATCACGCAGGTTTTTCTTTAAAAGAGAAACTGAAAAAATATTTAATTGACAAAGGCATCGAAGTAAAAGACTTCGGCTGCTATTCTGAACAAAGCGCCGACTATGCGGACTTCGCGCACCCGGTTGCGGTGGCTGTGGAGAAAAAAGAATTTGATTTTGGACTGCTCATGTGCGGCAGCGGGAACGGCATCAACATGGCCGCCAATAAACACCCGGGAATTCGCGCAGCGCTCTGCTGGAATTCTGAGATTGCAAAACTCGCCCGCCTGCACAACGATGCAAACATTCTCACGTTACCGGCACGTTTCATTGAAGAAGCGGAAGCTAAAAAATGTGTGGATGTTTTTCTCTCAACCGCATTTGAAGGCGGAAGGCATGAGGGAAGGGTGAGAAAGATCTCTTGCTAATAGAACGTATACTCGTACTTCACGATCTTTATACTTGCCTTTAAGGTTTGCCTGTCGATCTGCGAGGTGAGTAATTTTTTTGATTCGTCGTACAGGTAAACCACTTCATCGCTCTGAGTTCCGTTCTTGAACTTCTTTTCAGAAGTTACATTTCCGTTCGTATCGTAATCAAAGGTTTGTTCCTCCGTAGTGATGCCGCTGGAGTTGTCTGTTGTTGTCCGTTCTACCAACCGGCTGCCTGCATCATATTTATACGTCACGCCCGAGCGGATGAACCCGACCACGAACTGGTATTCTTCGTCAACGGGTTTCCCGTTCTGGAAATTTATTATTCCCTGCTTGTAGGATTTTCCTTCATCGTTCAGAAATTGTTTCTTCACCTGCGTAGGACTTAAATTCTCATACAGAAATTTTTCTTCCGTCAGGATCTTCTGCACGCCCAGCTTGAATGGCTCGCCCGGTTTGGCGATGTTGGTTTCCTTGCAAAGCACCTGGCGGCTCACCAGCCCGTCGCCGAAATATTCATAGTACGTTGTGTTATAAAAATCGCCGATGCAGACGCGTTTCATGACCACGTAACCGGTGGACGTATACGAATATTCCGTACCCAGCGTATCGTACTGGTACTGGAAATCAACTTTGGTAAATGATTTCTTGACCACCCGTCCGTGTTTATTGTACGCGGCCGGAATTTCTGTTTCGGTTTTCGCCAGCGCAGTAATTTCATTATAGTAATGATGCATGAGGTTTCCGCTCGTATCAAACGCATACACCTGCGCCAACCCTTTGTCGCGGATGATCTCGCCGTCGGGTTTGTCCACCACGCTTGCGGTGATCGTCTTGATCTTATTCTTCTTTATGAACTCATGATTGAAAGGAGGATCGCTGACGGAAATGCCGATGATCTTCGGAACGATGATCTGGGCGGAAGAGGTAACGGGTATAAGGTATAGGGAAATAAGGAAACACAAAACGGCCTTATTCCTTATACCAAATTCCTTATACCTTCTTCTGAGAAACAAATGGTAAGCGGCTACGGTAAAAGATCCAGCTGGGCCCATACTTCCTCTATACGTTCTGTCGGTGCTTTGCATGTTTTGTTTTCGCATACGTAGATCAGCGTTTTGCCCTCCACATACTTGTTTTCAAGAAGAGGAAGTTCGCCTGATGATTTACTACCTACAAAAATCGCGTTAGGAAGGTAACGTTCGGACAGGGCTTTTCTTTTTTCATCAACAGAGTTTCCAACAATGGCGACTTCATAGAAGGGATGCGTGAAGTGCAGCAGCAGCATCGCCCAATTAGAATAGCCGGAACCGTAAGCAGAAATTTCCTGCTGAACCTGTTTCAGCATCTTCTCAGAGATCTCAGCATATTGTTTGTTGTCAAAATATTTTCCGAGATAAAACAGTGACTTCGCCATAGCGGAATTTGAAGAAGGAATGACATTGTCCTGGATCTCCATTTTGCGGGCAATGAGCGCCGAATCCAGGTCGGACGTGAAATAAAACATAGAGGAAGCCGGATCGTAAAAATGCTTAAGCGCATATTCCGCCAGCGATTTTGCCCTTTTCAGCCACGCGGCATCAAAAGTAACTGCATACAGCGAAATGAACGCTTCAATGGTGAAAGCGTAGTCCTCAAGAAATCCATTGACCTCTCCCCTTCTCCCCTCTCCCCCGGGAGAGGGGTTGGGGGTGAGGTGTAATAAGCCCTTGTCTTCACTTGAACAATATTTCATAATGTAACTCGCGCCGTTCAACGCAGCATCCAAAAATTCCTTTTCATGAAACACAGAATACGCATCGGCATATCCTTTTATCATGATGGCGTTCCACGAAGTGAGAATTTTATTGTCAAGTCCGGGTTTGATCCTTTTTTCACGCACTGCCAGGACTTTCTTTTTCATTTCCGAGATCTTTCGTTGCAATTCTTCGGTACTTAGCCCGAATATTTTCGCTATTTCCTCATCTGATTTTTTTCTAAGAAGAATATGGTTTTCATCTTCCCAAAATCCGATCTCGTTCACATTGAAATAATCGCAGAAAAGCTCTAAGTCCTCTCCTTCGGAGAGGGTTTGGGTGAGGCTCTCTTTTGTCCATACATAATATTTTCCTTCCTCTCCTTCCGAATCCGCATCCAGTGCTGAATAAAATCCCCCGTCAGCTGACGGGGAAGTCATCTCACGGCAGATGAATTCAAGCGTTTCGAAAACAATTTGCTTGTACAAATTATTTTTTGTGAGCTGATATGCTTCGGAATAGAGTGAAACCAGTTGCGCATTATCATAAAGCATTTTTTCAAAATGCGGGACTTTCCAATAACCATCGGTCGAGTAACGCGCAAAGCCGCCGCCGATCTGATCGTAAATTCCGCCGTAAGCCATTTTAGTTAGCGTCAGATCAATATGCCTGATAAGATTTGTTCTCTCCCACTGGCTGAGCGTCTGCGAATATCTCAGCAGGAACAAGTAATTGTTCGGAAGCGGAAATTTCGGAACGCGGCTCGGGCCGCCTTCATTATTGTCGAATCGTTTTTTCCAGTTTTCATAGCAGGAATCCAATATCTCTTTCGTGAACGCAGGTTTGTCGCTAAAAGCAGGAACGAGCTCTGCCTGTTTCACAGCCGAAGTCAACTCGTCTGCATATTGAAAAACTTTTTCCGGTTCAGTTTTAAAATAGTCTGAAAGTGTTTGCAGCGTTTTCATCCATTGCTCCTGCTGGAAATAAGTTCCTCCGTAAATCGGCCTGCCATCGGGCAGCGTAAAACAGTTCAGCGGCCAGCCTCCGCTCACGGTCATGATCTGAACGGCGGTCATATAAACACTGTCCACGTCAGGACGTTCTTCACGATCCACCTTAATACAGACAAAGTTTTCATTCATCATGCGCGCCACTTCTTCATCCTCAAAACTCTCGTGCTCCATCACGTGGCACCAGTGGCAGGCTGAATAGCCGATACTCACCAGTACTAATTTATTTTCCGTTCGCGCTTTTGTAAATGCTTCATCGCACCACGGGAACCAATCCACAGGATTATGTGCGTGCTGCAACAAATAAGGACTCGATTCGTGAATAAGACGATTTGTCATAGAGAAAATTTCAATGTTCAAATCTCAAATTACAAATAATATCGAATCCAAAAAATCAAAATCCCAAACAGTTTCGTGCTTTGAATTTAGGTGTTGGTATTTATTTGGGATTTGATGCTTGTAACTTGAATATTCCTATTTCGATAGGGATATCGTTTTCTTCAGCTCGATCGGGAATTTCTTTTTATAGAACCATCTTCCGATCTTCATATCGCCTTTTAAGTAGATGCTTCCTTTTTTCGAAGCGATCATCAATAAACTTTTTGGAAGGTCGTTGAATTCAAGTTTTGAGAAATCGGTCTTTATATGAAACGTTGATGTGTGTTCGCCTTTCGCTTTAATTTTTGTTTTCTGTGCCAGTCTTACGTGGCCGGCATTTATATCATTGATGTTCGCATCAAAGGTTGTAGGGAAAACGGTAACTCCCACCGGGTTTGGATTGTTGATCGTCATATCAAAATCAAATTCAATTCCCTCTTTGGTCAGGCTGATGAGCTTCACATTGCTGACTCCACCAACTGTTACCGGCTGAATTTCTTTACAGGAAAAAAAGCCAATAGCCAATAGCCAACAGCTTATAGCTAACAAGGTTTTTCTCATCCTTTGCTCATTTCGGCATAATACTTAAAGAACAACGGGATCGTCTCAATGCCTTTATAATAATTGAACAATCCGTAATGTTCATTCGGCGAATGAATATCATCTGTATCCAAACCAAATCCCATGAGAACGGTTTTCAGTCCGAGTTCTTTTTCAAAAAGAGCTACGATCGGAATGCTTCCCCCTGAGCGAACCGGAATTGGTTTTTTACCAAATGTTTCCTGCATCGCCTGGCTGGCTGCTTTGTAAGCAATGGAATCGGTTGGTGTAACAACGGCTTCACCGCCATGCAACGCAGTAACTTTTACTTTCACATATTTAGGCGCGATCTTTTTAAAATGTTTTTCGAAAAGTTTTGAGATCTTCTCGGAGTTCTGATGCGGCACCAGGCGCATGGATATCTTCGCAAATGCTTTTGACGGAAGAACGGTTTTAGCGCCTTCGCCGGTATAACCTCCCCAAATTCCGTTCACATCCAGCGTCGGTCGAATGGAAGTTTGCTCCAAAGGAGAATATCCTTTTTCACCTTTCAGGTCAGCAACATTCAGTTCTTTTATGTACGCTTTCCTGCTGAATGGCGCTTTTGCCATTTCTGCCCGTTCCTTTTTGTTGACGATCTGAACATCCTTATAAAATCCGGGAATGGTGATCTTTCCGTTCTTGTCCTGCAGCGATGCGATCAGGTTGCACAGAACGTTCACGGGATTTGCAACAGCCCCTCCGTAAACACCCGAATGCAGATCGCGGTTTGGTCCGGTCACTTCTACTTCCATGTAGGCAAGCCCGCGAAGGCCAACGGTAATGGAAGGAACCTTATTGTCAAGAATGCTCGTATCCGAAACCATTACCATATCCGCTTTCAGTCGTTCTTTATTCGCCTTGATGAAAATTCCAAGGTTCGATGAACCGACCTCTTCTTCCCCTTCGATCATAAATTTTACATTGCAGGAAAGGGTGTTGGTTTTCATCATCGCTTCAAATGCTTTCAAGTGCATATACACCTGGCCTTTGTCATCGCAGGAACCGCGCGCATAGATCTGGTCGTTCTTGATGACCGGTTCAAAAGGCGGCGAGGTCCAGAGATCGAGCGGATCAGCAGGTTGTACATCGTAATGCCCGTACACCAGCACCGTTGGTAACGACGCATCAATTATTTTTTCTCCATATACGATCGGATGCCCTGCGGTTGGACATACTTCGACTTTATTCGCACCTGCTTCAATTAATTTTTGCTGTAACGCTTGTGCCGTGCGCAGCACATCATTTTTATATTTCGGATCGGCGCTGACGGATGGGATGCGAAGCAGGTCAAGAAGTTCATTGAGGAAACGATCTTTGTTGGCTTCAATGTAGGAGTTGAGTTGTGTTGACATGATGAATTGTTTTAAGGGAAACAAACGTACAAAAAAAACCAAGTTGGCAGTACACAGTCGGCAATAGGCAATTCGTATATTCGTCCCGATCCCTATCGGGATTCGTATTCGCAGATCTATGAAAGGTGTTTTATTGATCAATCTCGGTTCTCCTGACTCTCCGTCTGTAAAAGACGTAAGAAAGTATCTTTCCCAATTCCTGAATGATCCGTATGTAATTGCCATCAACCCGGTTGCAAGGTTTTTTCTTGTGAATTGCATTATTGTCCCTTTCCGTGCGAAGAAGTCAGCAAAGCTTTACGAACAGATATGGACAAAAGAGGGTTCTCCTCTTATTAATCATGGCATGAAGGTTAAAGAACTCCTTCAGAAAGAGCTGGGAAGTGATTATGCGGTTGAATTTGGGATGCGCTACCAAAGCCCGGGTATTGAAACGGCCCTGCAAAGCCTGAAAAAGAAAAATGTTTCTGAGATTGTTGCCATACCGCTTTATCCCCAGTATGCTACTTCATCCACAAAATCATCAATTGAAAAGGTAAAACGGATCATTTGGAAAAGTAATTACCCTCCTGTACGATTCATTGAAAAATTCTATGATGATGAGAATTATATTGAAGCGCTGGTGGATGTTGCCGGGAAATACGATCTGGGTAAATACGACCACTTCATTTTCAGCTATCATGGATTGCCTGAACGGCAGATCACCAAAGAATCCGGTTTTTGTAAACTGAGCGACGAATGCTGCTCTTCCATCAATGACAAGAACAAATTCTGCTACCGTGCGGGATGTTTTGAAACAACCCGGCAACTTGCGCAACGATTGAACATCCCCAAAGAAAAATATTCTCTTTCCTTCCAGTCACGGCTGGATGACAAATGGCTGAAACCGTATTCCGATAAAGTGGTAGTGGAGAAAGCAAAGCAGGGAATTAAAAAGATCCTTGTTTTTTCACCTGCCTTCGTTGCCGACTGTCTTGAAACTATTTATGAAATTGGTAAAGAATACCATCTCCTTTTCCAACACCACGGAGGCGAGGAAATAACATTGGTGGAAAGCCTGAATGAAAATCCCAAATGGATCTCTGCTCTGAAAAATATAGTCTTGAAATAGCGCGCGATAACCGTACTCCCCTTCTGCGTCCTTTTGCACCTCTATAAAATTAGAAGACCTCCGACTCGGTCGGAGGCCTTTCTAACATCGCCATGAAACAAACTGCTTCCGTTTAAGGGAGCATTATCTTTAGTAGTGAGTTCCTTTCTGTTTTGTGAGCCAAATGTATGCGTGTATTTTAGGTTGTCAAGTAAAAAAATAAAGATTTAGACGAGCGGCAGAAAATCTTAGACGAAGTCGTGCATTAAACTGATAAAAATCATTCTAAAAAATATTATTTCAAAGAAACGGATAAGTATACATTTGCCTCATGAGAAAAATGCTCTCCTTTAAGGTAACGGATTGTGATTCTTTCATTACAAACCTTCTTTTTTATTCCAGCCGTATTGCCTGCTCAGCGATCTTCACAAGTAATGGCTGGGAAGGAAGTTCTGCGGGCCTGATTGCCGGTATTGATACAATAGGCACGATAAATTCTACGGATAATTCTTTTGAAGCAATTAAGCAGTTTCACGAAGAGAAGCAAGACTGGCTGTTCGGATTTCTTTCTTATGATCTGAAAAATGAAGTTGAAGTTCTATCGTCCGGCAATTATGACGGCATTGGGTTTCCATCCATGCATTTTTTTCGCCCGAAATTTGTTTTTATTGTAAAGGGAGGCCTTGTAGAAATTTATTTTATTCCGGAGATTTCATCTGAAAAAGAAATTGAAAACCTATTTCATGAAATATCGGGTATCCGGTATCGGGTATCGGGTATCGGGTATCAAAATAAAATTAAAACAAGAATTTCATCGGAAGAATATATCCGCACAGTTCGCAGGATCAAAGACCATATTCAACACGGGGATATTTATGAAATGAATTACTGCATGGAGTTTTATTCTGAACAGGCAGAAATAAATCCCTCTGATCTTTTTATAAAACTGAATGAAACATCGCAGGCGCCTTTCTCCGCATTTTTCCGTTTGAATGATACGTTTTTACTTTGCGCCAGTCCTGAACGGTTTCTGAAAAAATCAGGAAAGAAGATAATCTCACAGCCGATAAAAGGAACCGCCCCAAGGGGAAAAACAATTGCGGATGATCTGTTGCTTAAGGATCGTCTCCTTCAAAACAACAAAGAACGAAGCGAAAACGTGATGATCGTTGATCTGGTCAGAAATGATCTGTCCAGAACCTGTGAACGCGTGAAAGTGGATGAATTGTTTGGCGTTTATACCTTCCGGCATTGGCACCAGATGATCTCTACCGTAAGCGGAGAGATAAAAGACGGATTTCATTTTTCAGATGTTTTGAAAAATTCATTTCCTATGGGTTCGATGACCGGCGCCCCAAAAATAAAAGCAATGGAATTGATCGAGCATTACGAAAAAACGAAACGAGGTATGTATTCAGGTGCAGTCGGCTATATTACTCCGGACGGGGATTTTGACTTTAATGTGGTCATACGAAGCATTCTTTATAATGCTGCTTCAAAATACTTATCCTTTCAGGCAGGAAGCGCGATTACGGCAAATTCAATTCCTGAAAAAGAATACGAAGAATGCCTGCTGAAAGCAAACGGTATGCTGGAAGCCCTGGGCATCAGCTCCCTCCAAAAACAAAGAGAACGAAAAACAAGAGAAAAACTTAACAATGTTTTTTCATAAATAAATATGTTAGAACAGTTTCAGGAATTTTTCCGGAAAGAAAAAATAATTCTCTCCATATCCGGCCACGACAAGGCCAGTGTTAAATTTCTCCTGACCGTTAGCGGGGGTATTGACTCCACGGTGATGAGTGATTTGTTCCATAAATCAGGATTGGCTTTCAGCATTGCACATTGTAATTTTAATCTCCGGGGAAAAGAATCGGACGGGGATGAGCAATTTGTAAAACTTCTTGCAAAGAAATACCATGTTCCTTTTCACAGGAAATCATTTCGTACCGCTGCGTTTGCAAAGCGAAAAAAAATTTCCATACAGATGGCCGCCCGTGAACTTCGGTACGAATGGCTGAAACGGCTGGCCATGGATAATCAATATGATTTTATTGTAACGGCTCATCATTTGGATGATTCTATTGAGACTTTTTTCATCAACCTACTCCGCGGAACCGGGATCGCTGGCCTTCATGGAGTGCCTGCAAAACAAGATAACATACTCCGGCCTTTGCTGTTCGCTAACAAAAAAATGATCCTGACCTATGCAAAAGAAAATAACCTGCAGTGGAGAGAAGACAGCAGCAACCGCTCCGATAAATACTTGCGAAACAACATCCGTAATCATATCATTCCTTCTCTGAAAAAATTAAACCTGGGTTTTGAAAAAACCATTTCGAAGGAATTTTCTTATTTCAAAGATGCGGCCGATATTTTCAAAAACTTCATTGCTGAAAAGAGAAAAGAAATTGTTTCCAAAGAAGGAAAAAACATTCGTCTCAACATCCTGAAACTGAAAGAAAGCGGCTATGCCGAAACCATTCTCCATGAACTTCTCCGCAGCTATGATTTCACGCCTGAAACCACCGAACTTATTGCGCAACGTTTGTATACTACTGCCGGTAAAAAATTTCTCTCCCCAACTTATCGCTTGATAAAAGACAGGGATTTCCTGATCCTTTCACCCTTGTCTCCATTCCATAAAGGAGGGACTAAAGAAATATCCGAAGAATTTCTGCTGCAAGAAAATCAAACTGATTTTCAAAATGAATTCCTCCGCATGAAAACGGAATGTCTTACGGGGAACCTTACTAAAGTAAAAGATAAAAGCAGCTCCATCGCCTACTTTGATTATTCTAAACTTCATTTCCCTTTAAAGATCCGCAGGTGGAAACAGGGTGATTTTTTTTCACCCTTAGGCATGAAGGGAAAAAAGAAACTGAGTGACTTCCTGATCGATCAAAAAATTCCGATCGGCGAAAAAGAGAATACATGGATCCTTGAATCAGATAATAAAATAGCATGGGTGATCGGTCATCGCATCGATAACCGGTTTAAAGTCCTCTCCTCCACAAAGAAAATAATGAAGGTTGCCTTATTGGAATGATTTTATACCGAGCGTTTCTTTCTGTTCGTCTTCGGTTTATTTCCACTCGTCTAAATAGCAAAAACATTTTCAATTTCCTTACGTTAGAGAATGAAAATGCATCACATGCCACCGGGTTTTCCTGCAGTTCATTTACAAGTTGAAAATAAAGACATCGGTCTTCTGCATTTTCCTGAGGAGGAAGTACTTGACTCTGTAGAAAAAATCATTCAACGACGCCTTGCCCTTGAAAGGGCCGTAGTTCTTGGAAATTCATATAAGGGAAAAGCAAAAATAGTTTTTGAAGACGAGACCGGTATCCGCGAGATTGAAACGAACATCTGGGGAATAACGGATAAACGGGTGATACTCAAGCAAGGAATTATCATTCCATTACACCGAATTCACGAGGTAAAACTCTGATAAAAATAAATTCCTATCCCGATCATTCGGGAACGGGGGTTTTTCATGGGGATAAGTCATCCGGGGGACCGGATGACTTTTTTTATTCTACCCGGCTGAGCCGCAGCATGTTCGTTCTGCCCTTTTCTATCAACGGCATGCTGGCTGTGTTAATGACAAGGTCGTCCGTTTTCAGATACCCTGCCTTTTTCAAGTATCTTTTCAAGTCTTCCATCGTTTTATCCGTACTCTCGTATTTGTCATAGTAAAAACCGCGTACGCCCCAAACCAGGCTTAAAGTGGTAAGCAGCGCATGATTATCGGTGAAAACAAAAATATTTGCTTTTGGGCGATGACTTGAAATCCGAAAAGCAGTATATCCCGAATTGGTCATCGTTACAATCGCTGCTACATTTGCCTGGCGGGCCATTACACATGCATTGTAACAAATAGAATCTGAAATAAAAGTCTGTGTTTTCAGAACAGGCGGATGCTGTCGGTAAAAAATTCTTTCTTCCTGCTCAACACGGGCCACGATCTTCTGCATGTTTTCAATTACCTGGATCGGAAATTTTCCAACCGAAGTTTCAGCGCTCAGCATCACTGCATCCGCTCCGTCCATCACCGCATTGGCTACATCATTTACTTCTGCCCGTGTGGGTGAAAAATTTTCAATCATGCTTTCCATCATCTGCGTAGCTATGATCACCGGCCGGGATGCATGGATGCATTTTTCCACCAACATTTTCTGAATCATAGGTACTTGTTCCATCGGAAGTTCAACGCCCAGGTCTCCCCTCGCCACCATGATACCGTCAGCAAGGTCTATGATATTATCAATTTCTCCCAGCGCTTCCGGTTTTTCGATCTTGGCTATAACCCGCGCATGTTTATGTTTTCTTTTGATGATATTTTTCAGGTCCACGATGTCGGTTACTGAGCGGACAAAAGAAAGCCCTATCCATTCTACTTCATTTGCAAGGGCAAAATCAAGATCCTTTAAATCTTTAGCCGTAAGGCATGGCAGTGAAATTTTAGTGTTGGGAAGGTTTACTCCTTTATTTGATGAAAGTGTTCCACCCTGTATAATTTTTGCTTTGACCAGATCTTTTTTATTCGTGCTGATGACCTCCAGCAGGAATTTGCCGTCGTTGATCAGGATCCGTTCTCCGGGTGAAACATCGGAAGGAAAATGCCTGTACGTAATGAACAGCTGTGATTCATCACCCAGGCATTCTTTGCCGGTAAATGATATTGTTTTTCCTTCTTTGAGCTGGATGGCATTGTCTTTAACTTTTCCTATCCGGATCTTTGGCCCCTGCAGGTCCGCAAGGATTCCGATGTTGGTATTCAGTTTTTTATTCAGCTTCCGTATGGAAGTAATTATTTGTTTCACTTCTTCATAGGAACCATGGGAAAAATTGATCCTGAAAATATCCACTCCTCCGTTTATCATTTTCTCCAGTACCTTTTCTGAAGAAGAGGCAGGGCCTACCGTGGCAATGATCTTTGTTTTATTATGCTTTATCACATGTGTCGTTTTAAAAAATGAAACTTTCTTTTGATTTTATTTTTCGCGGATCGATCTCAAATGAAGTTTGAACAAATGCGACTTCTTTTATTTTTTTCAGAATAGAACTTCTTTCCGAATACGGGATACCGCCCTGGATCATCAGCAGGTAATCCGCCTGTTTGTATTCAGGAACAAGAAATTTATTTTCTGTTTTATTTAAAATCACTTTATAATCGGTAAGTGTTTCTTCATCGCGGAAAGAGAACACCGGAAATTTTGTCTGAACCTCCTGGTTTTTTTCTGCAATCTCCATGTCCTTTCCTTTCGAAAAAGAAACGTTCAGCTGGTTGTTCAGCGCCCAGCAGAGACGATAGAGTTTTTCCCCGCAGCTGATCCCGAAAAGAAGAAAATCATAATCGTTTTGTATTAGGAGTTTTTTTTTCGACGCCATAAGTCA
>JAHEYJ010000079.1 GCA_023251675.1 Bacteroidota bacterium | reverse complement strand
TTATTTCCACCTGCACAACTAGTAGGAACTGAAGTGGTACCTACTGAAGTTATTCCTCCGGTAGCTGAAACTAAAGCGGCAAATGTCTGGGCACAACCGTTTGCATCGGTAATTAATACAGAGAAAGTACCTATTCCGAGCCCGGTTGCTGTCTGGGTATTTTGAACAGGTGTTGTCACCCATGCATACGTATAAGGAGTCGTTCCACCGGAAGGTGATGCCGTAGCGGTACCAATATGTGCGGTGCAGGTCGTAGGCGTTGTAGAAGTGGTCGCATTAAATCCGCCGGTTGATGACACACTGCAGGTGGCAACCGTACTGCAGCCGTTCGCGTCAGATATAGTAACAGAATAGGATCCTCCGCTAAGGCCGACTGCTGTTTGTGTATTTTGAACCGGGATGGTAGACCATACATAGGTAATAGGCGCTGTTCCTCCTGTGGGAGTTGCGGTCGCTGTTCCGTTATTTGCCGAACAATTATTTGGAGTAGTAACAGCAGTTGCAGTTAGTCCACCGGTCGATGTAACGGTAACCGTACTAACACTAGGGCATCCGGAAACATCTGATACCGTAACAGAATATACACCAGGGGCAAGGCCCACTGCTGTTTGTGTATTTTGAACCGGTGCGGTGCTCCATACATAGGTATACGGAGGAGTTCCACCAGATGGAGTGGCTGTTGCCATACCATTATTACTGGTACAAGCTGAAGGTGTATATGTCATTGCCGTTGGAGCCCCAAAACCAACATTAACGGTTCCTACATCAGTTACTATTATTGGTCCGGCACATGAGTTATTTGTCACAACTGCAGTATAAGTAGTAGTCGCGGTAGGGCATACAGTTACAGAATTAGCCGTACTGATCTGTGTATTAGGGGGAGCCATCCAGGAAATAGAATACTGAGGAGCGCCGGTTGGAGTGAACCGCCATCCATCATTTGCTGCAGTCCATTGTGAAGGATAATTTCTCCCCGGAACTACAGTTGCTGCACTGCCTGCTGCATTCTGAATCCCTTCAATAGCGTAACCTCCATTCCAAGTAGTACAATTGGGTCTGTTCTGAATATATATATCAATAATATTTGTTGTTTCATATAAAACAATCTGAGATGTTGCAATCATGCTGTTACATGAAAACATGGGAACCTGGTTCCAGTTCACAACTAACGCCCGGCAAGGTGCCGTCCCGTAAATAGCCCAATTAATATCCCCTCCCACACTTGGATCAATATCATGCCAGGGGCCCATAATACAGTTCAGCAAATCAAGAGGGGTTGAAGAAGGAATAGCGGCAGCAATTGGCCAAGTGTTATAGGCTCCGGCATTAGAAAGATCAAATGAAATTAACGCATTTGAACCTATCAAACATTGCGTGTATGTTTGTCCGTAAAACTGAAAACAAAAGGGAAGCGTTATCACTCCGGACCAGGTATCATCAATGTTAACTAAGATTGGAGTCCCGCCCGTGAATGAAAAAGGGGTATAAGCCGTTTGTGCAACAGAATAAGATGTGGTTGCTACAGAACCTTGAACAGTCGCGGTAAGCGTAGTGCATCCATTGCAAATACTCGAGCTATGTGGTGAAACAGTAACTGAAGGGCAGGCAGATTGAGCAAAAGACTTGCTTTCAACAATAAAAAAAACAAAAAGGATTAAAATTTTTAAAATTTTGGTCACTGAGTAAATGCTTTTGTCAAATAGACGAGAATATTGATAAATGGTTGCTTTATTTCAAGTACAAATTTAAGAAATATTTGTAAATACTGCTCGTAAAATAAAGAACATTTACAAATTCTTTGCACGTTCCCAATAAACATCCATTTCAGCCAGAGACATCGAACCCATTTTTTTCCCATCCTTTTCAGACTCCGTTTCAAGGTACTGGAATCTTTTTATAAACTTTCGATTGGTTTTCTCCAAAGCATCTTCCGGATTTACATTAATGAAACGGGCATAATTTATGAGCGCAAAAAGAAGGTCGCCGAATTCCTCTTCCACCTTTCCATTTTTTTTATACTCCTCCTGCAGTTCGTTTGCTTCTTCATGTACTTTATCTAAAACCTGTTCCGGCTTTTCCCAGTCAAAACCAACACCCCTTGCCTTTTCCTGTATGCGATAAGCTTTAATGATTGCAGGAAGCGAGTTAGGAACGCCCCCTAAAGCAGAATTCGTTTTTTCCTTTCCTCCATCTTCAGAAGATCGGCCCTCTTTCAATTTCAGTTTTTCCCAATTACGTTTAACGTCATGTTCATCATTTACTTTTACATCGCCATAAATATGAGGGTGACGATAAATAAGTTTTTCACAAAGCGAATTACAGACATCTGCTATGTTAAACGCGTTTGTCTCAGAAGCAATACGGGAATAAAAAATGATATGCAACAATAAATCTCCAATCTCTTTCTTTATCTTCTCCATATCTTTTGATAAGATCGCATCCGAAAGCTCATAGGTTTCTTCAATCGTTAAATGCCGGATGGATTCTATCGTCTGCTTTTTATCCCAGGGACATTTCTCCCTCAGTTCATCCATTATTTTAAGCAATCGCTCAAAGGCAATAAGTTTCTCATTCATAGTTCAATAGTTAATAAAGCAAAAGTAGTCTTTCCCTAAAGAAAGAATAGAAAAAGAATAATAAATTTATAAAACAGGATTCAGTTCAAAACAATTTCAATTAATATGTCTGAAGCTGATTTTTCAATCTTTAGTGCTTTGGAAAAATTCAGAATGTTTTGAATGCAAGAATCGCTTGGAATTTCCGGCGAAACATTTTTCTTCAATTCTTTTTTGTCCTGAAGAGCAAAATATTTATTTGAGAAAAGAGTAAAATTTTTATCCATGTAAAATTGTTTAGGATTAATGGTTTCATTTTTGTTTTTTGTGATAATGTCGAAATAACGGCACTTTAAAAATAATATTGCATAAACAATAAATATTTATCGAGGCAAGGGAAAAACAAGTCAGATAAAGATTCTAATAGCTCAACTTCTCTTCCGCAGCCATCTTTTTTAAGTTTAATACAGCATATCTCATCCTTCCTAAAGCCGTATTCAGGTTCATTTTAGTCAAATCGCATATCTCATTGAAACTCATGTCTAAATACTCTCTCATTATCAGAACTTGCCTTTGTTCGGAAGGAAGCTTCTTAATAAGATGTCGTATTTGCCTATGCGTTTGGCGCTTTTCAATATGCCTGATATTTATTCTTTCGCCAACATCAATCACATTGAAAATATCATCGGCTTCTCCATCCTGATTTCGAACATGGCTTATCATACGGATTCTTCCTGCTCTACGAAAATGATCTATTATCATATTTCTCGAAATTCGCATCGCCCATGGCAGAAACTTATCTTCTTCATTGTAATTGCCTCCTTTTAACGATCTGATCACTTTGAAAAACGTTTCCTGAAAGATGTCTTCGGCAAGCGTTCGATTGCGAACAAGTTTCATGATAAAACCGAACATTCGCCGTTTGTGCCGATGCACAAGTTCTGTTAAACAGGATTCATCGCCGGCAACGTAACGATCAACAAGTTCTCGATCGCTTAATTTACTCAGTAAAGAAGGGGATTCAAGTTTAGTACCTGAGGACTGTGATTGGGTAAACATGGTTTACTTGTTTTATTCTTCCTCTTTCTAAAGAGGAAGAGAAGTTTAACTATAAGAAAACAAGTAGAGGTTTACCTATATCAGCAAAAATTAAATATTATAATAAAACGAAAATAAGAAAACAAAAATAATAAGGTGGGTAGAGATTGATCTATGCGATAAGCAGATTGATTTCTGTTCTTAACGCAAAGGTATAAGAAAAGGTTACATAATGAATAAAATACTTCTATTCATTTAAAATGTATATCTTAAAAAAGAAAAAAAAGGGCATTTTAAAGAATGCCCTTTTAATTATTATCAAAATTTATTGACCAACAAATATCATTGGTTTAGTGATCTTCTCTGAAGAAGTGCTAATGGTGTAATAATAAACACCATTTGAAACTGCGTTCCCCTCCTCATTGATTCCAAACCAGTAAAAGGTATGTTCACCGGGAACTAATTTTGAATCAACCAAAGTGCTTATTTCTTTTCCAAATAAATCATAAACCTTTACACTAACATTATCAGTTGTATTTAATTGAAACTGAATGGCTGTATGATCATTAAAAGGATTGGGAGCGTTTTGTTTGACTTCAACAGAATTAAGAGATGCGTTTTCTGTTATTCCGGTTGCAACCGTGTTCGTTCCGATTAACCCCTTATTTGTATTTAAAATTTCACGTGCTGAAGCTGCCGTTCCATATTTGCTTACAAATGCTATTATATAAACATTACTTGCATTCCAAGCAGCCGGAAGCGTGTAATTATAGGTCTGAGAGTAAGTTCCACCAGCAGAAACTGAAGCCGGGATTACTCCGGAAGTTCCCCAGTTATCACTTGCAAGGTTAATTCTTGCGACTCCATTATGAACATAATCTGTCATACTGCAAGGGAATGTATACCATGGACTGGTCGCATCAGGAGAAGAACATCCGTTACCCATATAATTATGCTGAGGATCACCGGGAGTTACAATTCCATCTTCTGTCAAAACACAATTGATACGAAGATCACCCGTAGCCGCTGCTACGAAATTTGCAGTTATTGTTACACTTAAAGCACGCGTACTTGTATTATATGTGCTTGTAAAATTTACTGTAACAGGGGTCGTTGTGTTGAGCCGGCTGGAGCATTTGGATTTCCATACAGAAGTACTCATACCTACAGTTGTTTGTCCGGAAAAAAGAAATCTGTCTACTCCACCACCCGGGTAGCTGGAAACAGACAGACCTGTATTGATTGCTGCTGAATAGGTACTTTCCAGCCCATCACCGCTATGTTCTGTAATTCCTATAACATTTGGATACGTATTCATACAGTCTTCCATTACTGTTTTTCCACGCGGGCAATACCCGCACCATGTTCCTGTAAAATCCTCAAGCAGTACCTTTTTAGGGGCTTGAGCATTTGATGAAATTATGCTGACAACGGAAGCGAATAAAAGTGTAATTTTCTTCATGGTTTTTTAATTTTAATTATGGGTATTGTTCTTTTTGATAAGCAAAAGTATTGTCTTGTAATCCGGCAAACAAATTAGAAAATGTCATTTTTGTAGTTTTTACAAATATTAATTATTAATTAAACTACTGATTTTCATGTATATATAATAATATTTTTTTACTTCCTAAACAACTTATTAAGGATACCCAAACTATTAAATCACTTTTGCCAGTTATGTTATTATTAAAGCTCAATTGGAATTTAATATAATAGTTTTGCAAAATTTTATTTACAAAATGATTAATGAAATTGAAATAAAGGGAGCAAGAGTTCATAATCTGAAGAATATAGATGTAAAAATTCCTCATAATAAATTTGTGGTTATTACGGGTGTTTCCGGATCAGGAAAATCTTCACTGGCCTATGATACAATTTATGCTGAAGGACAGCGAAGATATGTCGAAAGTCTTTCTTCCTATGCAAGACAATTTATGGGCAAGATGCATAAACCGGATGTGGATTACATTCAAGGCATTTCTCCCGCCATAGCCATTGAACAAAAAGTTATTTCCAGGAGCTCTCGTTCAACGGTTGGGACATCAACAGAGATTTATGATTATCTCAAGCTTCTTTTTGCAAGAGCGGGAAAAACATATTCTCCGGTTTCTGGAAATATCGTAAAAAGAAATTCTGTGACCGACGTGGTCAACTTCATAAACGATTTTGAGAATGAAACTCAAGTCACCCTCCTTGCTGCTATTAAAATCGAAAAGGACCTGCATCAACAGTTACTGCTTCTTCAAAAACAAGGATTCTCGAGAGTCGAAATGGACGGAGTATTAAGCAAGATTGATGATATTCTCGAAACACCCAAACCAAAATCAAAAAATCAAAAATCAATTGATCTGTATCTGGTCATCGATCGGTTTTCAGTTGAAGAAGGAAATAAAGAAAACGAAAACCGAGTCGCTGATTCTATACAGACGGCCTTTTATGAAGGGCACGGAGAATTGAAAGTAAAAGCGGCCTCACCAGAAGGTAAAAATGAATTTAAAAATTCAAATTATCGCACTTTTTCAAATCGCTTTGAACTTGACGGGATCACATTTGATGAGCCAAGTGTTCATTTGTTCAGTTTTAATAATCCGATCGGCGCTTGCCGGACATGCGAAGGCTTCGGAAGTATTATCGGGATAGATGAAAAACTAATTGTTCCAAACACCAACCTTTCTGTTTTCGAAGAGGCAATTGCCTGCTGGAAAGGAGAAAAAATGAGCAAATGGAAAGAGGAACTTGTGAAAAACGCCCATCATTTTGATTTTCCCATTCACCGCCCGTTCAATCAACTCACGCTAAAAGAAAAAAAACTTTTATGGACCGGCAATGAATATTTTAACGGGCTTGATGACTTTTTTAAATTTCTCGAACAGGAAAGCTTTAAAATTCAATACCGGGTAATGCTGGCCCGTTACCGGGGAAAAACCACCTGCCCTGAATGCTTCGGATCGCGCTTGCGAAAAGAGTCTTCTTATGTTAAAATAACCGGCAAATCAATAGGAGAAATTGTTTCTATGCAGGTTAAAGATTCTTTGCACTTCTTCAAAAATATTGCTCTTGATGATCACGACAAACAAATCAGCAAGCGATTGCTTATTGAAATAAAATCACGACTGCAGTTTTTGGAAGATGTAGGGCTTGGCTATCTCACGCTGAATCGATTATCCAATACACTTTCAGGAGGAGAATCACAACGGATAAACCTTGCTACATCGCTTGGAAGTTCGCTTGTCGGGTCCATGTATATTCTGGATGAGCCGAGTATTGGTCTTCATACGCGAGACACCCAACGTTTAATTAAAGTTCTTAAATCACTGCGTGATCTTGGCAATACGGTGATGGTGGTGGAGCACGATGAAGAGATCATGAATGCAGCAGATCAGATCATTGATCTGGGCCCGGGCGCCGGAACCAACGGAGGTGAAATTGTTTTTCAGGGAAAGTTGCCTTTTGATTTCTCTGCCAGAAATGGGCTGAACGTAAAGAGCCACACGATTGACTATCTGACTGGGATTGATAAAATACTTGTCCCTGTCAAAAGAAGAAAAGGGAAAAATTATATAGAAATCACCGGTGCCCGGGAAAATAATTTGAAAAATATCAGTGTGAAATTTCCATTAAATGTTTTTACGGTCGTAACCGGTGTCAGTGGGTCGGGAAAAACATCTCTTGTTAAAAAAGTTTTCTATACGGGAGTAAAACGTGCGATTGGAGGGTATTCTGAAGAAGCTGGAAATTTTGATTCGATAAAAGGAGACTTGCATAAAGTCTCATCCGTTGAGATCATCGATCAGAATCCAATAGGTAAAAGCTCTCGTTCAAATCCTGTAACCTATATAAAAGCATACGATGAAATCAGGAACTTTTTTGCATCGCAACCCCTTTCTAAAATGAGAGGATATAAATCTTCTGCTTTTTCTTTTAATGTAGACGGCGGACGATGCGAAACCTGCGAAGGGGAAGGAGAAGTAACCATTGAAATGCAATTTATGGCAGATGTACACCTGGAATGCGAATCATGCAAAGGAAAACGATTTAAAGAGGAAGTTCTGGAAATTGAATTCCAAAGCAGAAATATTGCAGATGTTCTTAACATGACCATTGATGAAGCAATTGATTATTTTATTTCCGAAAATAAAATTGTTTCCAAACTAAAACTTCTTAAGGAGGTTGGAATGGGCTATATCAAACTCGGTCAATCTTCCAGCACTTTGAGCGGCGGGGAAGCACAACGGGTTAAACTGGCAACTTTTTTATCAGGCCATGGATCACGAGAAAAGGGAACAGGAAATTCCATTTTTATTTTTGATGAGCCTACTACAGGACTGCATTTTCACGATATCAAAAAACTTTTATACGCGCTGAACAGGCTGGTTGATGAAGGCCATACTTTAATTGTTATTGAACACAACCCGGATGTTATTAAATGTGCTGACCATGTAATTGACTTGGGCCCTGAGGGAGGTGATGCCGGCGGTAATATTGTATTTGAAGGAACCCCTGAAGGAATAATCAAATGCGAAAAAAGTATAACCGGAAAATTTCTTAAGTCAAAATTATAGCGCTATTCCACACGGGAGTCAAACTTGTTACGCAATCCCTTCCAACTAATAATTTTGGCTTTTACAGAACCAACAAGAATAGGAGCTTCCACATAAATAGGCACCCGGTTCTTATCATCGGTTGCCCAAACGGTCATTCCCTCTCCTCCTTTAAAAATAGTTCCTTCCACCAGTTTTGGTTTAAACTTAATGCATTTAAAAGAATTTTTATCATCCACTTTCAGAATGTCTTTACCATAATAACGAAGGTAAAGCGGATAAACCTTATTATCTAAAAAGAGAGAGATGGGAATTGTATCTTTTTCTTTGTATGCCGCATAATTAATGGTTCGGGAAAAAAAGATCATGGTCATTGGATCGAAGGAACAAGGCGATAAAGCGACCGTATCAAGCCGGGGCTGGTTCTTCTGATCAATAGTGACACAATAAGCTTTTTGTTTATTGAAATTAAAAAAGCATTCATTGTAAAAAAATCTTCCGCCTTCTTTCACATCCCTGATATAACGGAAGGGTTTTAACGTCGCCGTATCCACCCAACTTTCAAAACGATCCCGAACTTTGTATATCCAGTCGTACGACGGATACGTCCCTCCTATTCCACTTATATGATAGCAGGGATTCCCATTGTACTCTTCCAACTGAATTTTGAATGTTACTTCTCCAGCATCCAGCCAGATAAAACCCCAGTTATACATTGTAGCGTATCTTATTTCTTCTCCTGAAGAGAACATTTCATTTCTCACATCGCATTCTGAGGAAGAAGTATAAAAACTTTTAAATGAAAAAAGCAGGAGAGAAAACAAAAGCATGAAATAGAATATTTTATTTCTCATTAATACAAAAGTAATTCAATTATGCATAATGAATTATTTTATAGCTTGGTATAGATTAAAAAAAATCCCCTTTGACTGCTCAAAGGGGATTAATTATCAGGAAGGCAAGTATGATTATCTCACTACAACAAACTTGCTGTTGAACTTTTTATCATTCAGTGTAGCATACAGAAAGTAGAATCCATTTGTGAATCTCTCATCCAGGTTGATCTGGATCGGATTGCCGGATGTATATAATACCTTCTGTGAATACATTTTTATTCCTGTAATATTATATATCTCCAGCATCACCTCCTGGTCTTGTACCCCATTCTCTATTGCTACATACACTGCATTTTCAATTGCCGGATTCGGATATACACCAACAGCCACTTCCGGTTTATCCTCCATCGATGCCATTAATCTTATCGGCTCAGGTGCTGGTGCGATCGGTGAGGTTACCGTACAAACAGTTCCATAGCTGCCCCATACTCCGCTTGCAGATAAAACTCGAACGGATACATTATATGTTTTGCCATTTTGAATGCCACTGATCCTCGTTAATCTAAAATCAGTTGCCGCTACACCACGTGTATAGGTTCCTGAAAAACCGCTCGATGGTTCCTGAACCAGATACTGATAATTGGCTGCTCCGGTTACTGCCACACAATAGATCATCTGATCTATCGTGCTTAATGTTATGCCGCAATAGGCCGGAGCCAGCTGCGGAGTACAAGCAAGAGAACTTACTGTAATTGTACCTGTACCCGTGCATGCACCTGCATCTGAAACTGTACAGGTATAATTGCCTGCTGCAAGTCCTGAAATGGTTTGTGTTGTTGCTCCTGTATTCCATGAATACCCAAAAGGGGCAGTACCTGAAACAGGCGTTGCCGTTGCACTTCCATTACTACTTGAGCACGTAGCATCCACCTTACTCATATTTATAGTCATTCCATTAATAGATGAGTTAACAGTAATCGCCCCTGACTTAGAACAACCCTTGCTATCAGTAACAAGACAAGAATATGTTCCTGCCCCTAATCCTGAAATTGTCTGAGAAGTACCACCATTCGGACTCCAGGAATATGTATAGGGAGCGGTTCCTCCTGAAGGTGTTGCCGTAGCAGTTCCATTGCTCAACGAACAAGATGCATCTGTTTTGCTCATTGCCAGTGAAACAGAACTTACAGTTATGGCTTTAGTTGCAGCTTTCACGCAACCACTACCATTCTTTCCAGAAACAGAATAAGTCGAACTAGCAGTGGGTGATATCATAATGCTTACAGTGGTTTGTCCTCCCGGAGACCATACATAGGTTGAAGCACCTGAAGCCTGCAATGTCATTGCTGATCCGCTGCAAATAGTTGCTGAAGGTGTTGCACTGATTGTAGTGGCTGGCAGAGCAGCCATCGTAATTACCTTTGTCGTTTTGTTTGAACATCCGCTCGAATTTGTCAGTGTCAAAGTATAGGTGGTTGTAGCAGTGACTGCAACAATCTTCGAGGAGGTTGTTTGTCCGCCGGGCGCCCAATTGTATGCAGATCCCGCAGATGACGTAAGCGTAACATTTGATCCACTGCAAATTGTAGCAGAGGGGCTGGCTGTAATTACAGGTGTTGGTTTTGCATTTACAGTAATGTAACTTGCTTTATTGATTGTATTACCTCCGCACCCGTTTGTTGCTGTAAGCGAAACCGAGAAGGTTCCTGCTGCAGTATATGTTACAACCGGGTTTTGAGATGCAGAAGAAGCAGGGCTACCGCTTTGAATTGTCCAACTCCATGATGTTGGCGTATTGGTGCTTTGATCTGTTAAAGTAATTGAAGAACCGGCGCAAATGGTTGTAGCAGATGCAGTAAAGTTGGCAACAGGCGCTGCGCATGCGGCAAAAACACCTGTGGAAAACAATCCTCTTCCATGTGTTGCAGCAATAACTTCGTTATCAGAACTTCTGATCTGCAACATATCCACTCTCACATTTGCAAGATTGGTGTTGTTGGCAGCCCATGAAGGGGATCCTACTGAAATATCCGTTGTTGACCATACACCGACTTCCGTTGCCAGGAACACTTCTTTTCTATCATTCGGATTGAACAACGCCCATCTCACAGGCATATCAGGTAAGTTGCCTTCTTTATTTGTCCATGTCGATCCGCCGTTACTGGAATACCAAACCGAGGTGGTTCCGTAATTAGAGTAAGTGGCAATTAATTCATTGTCTGAAGCCCCTATTTCAATACAAGAAACACTTACACCTGAAGGAAGGCCAGTAGAAATACTTGTTGCAGTTGGCGTGCCATTCGCATTGGTGACTTTAAATATTTTACCATCACTGCAACCCACAAAAATTGTTGTTGAAGTATAAGGAGACACCCTGATATGGGTTGCGTCTGCAACCATGCCCGTTATGGCGATTGTTCCCGGAGACGGAGTCCCCGTGATTCCAGTTACACGATAAAGATCACTAGCATCATATCCGGAATACAAAATATTATTTACATCATCATAATCAGCCGCATTAATAAAACTTCCGTTGTTATCGGATGTCATTGTAGAAAAGATTGATCCTCCATTTGTAGAAAGATAGAAATTGTTATATACATACGATGTAATCTGATAATTCGGATTGTCCTGATCTATGAAACAGAAAGCTCCATCACCACCCGATGCCGAAGTAGTTGCGTTGATTCCAGAAGTTGTAAATTTTTGCGATCCATTGTCTTGTGCTCCTGCTAAAAAATAATTTTGTGCTGCTGTCGGGTGAATTGCGCAGGAATAAAACTGAGTCACGTTGTATCCTGAATTTCTGCTTGCAATAGAAGTGCCGCCATTTGAAGTATAATAGATACCTCCATCATTCCCAAATAACATCGTAGACGAAGATCCTGGCTGAAATACGATGGCATGCTGGTCTGCATGCATTACGACAGGCGCACAACCTCCATATCCACTCCAAGCGGTTATCTGAGACCAAGTGGTCCCCCCATCTATTGTTTTCATCACATCAACTCCTCCGGCAAAAACCGTATTTGCATTACTTGGATCAACAGCAAGGATCAGATCGTACCAAGCCTGTCCTCGGGTCATTTCACCAGTATAATCCCCTTGATCACACCAAGTAGGAAAAGTAACACTTGTCCATGAAGAACCTGCATTTGAAGATTTCATTATTTTATTTAATGCATACGTATTGTCCTGAACCATCGCATAAAGGGTGTTCGCATCATTCGGAGCACATGCTATTTCAATTCTTTGCTCTGTACCAGCAGAAGCATAACTGCTGGTCCATGTCGTACCGTTAGTGGATTTATAAATTCCACCGGATGAAAAAATTCCAATGGTCGCAAACAACGTTCCGTCTGCACTTATCTCAAGATCGGCTGCTCGTCCAGCCAAAACTGATGTCCAGATTGCACCTCCATCTGTTGATCTCATCACTCCGCTTCGCGTAGCTGCATATAATACTCCTGTGCTCTCTACAATAATTTTCTGAACATAATAAAAAGTAGAATTATTTGTACTTGACAGTTGAGACCATGTGGCTCCTCCATTAGTTGTTTTCCAAATACCTGCTCCTCTGATCGCATCTAGATTTGACCAGCCTTCCCCTGTTCCAACATAAAAAGTTGAAGTTGAAGAGGGGTCATAAGCAATGCTTGTTATAGCAATGTTTGCCCATAGATCATCAACATTATTCCAGGTAGGAGAAGCAACGGTAATATCGTTCGTATACCATAATCCACCGCCAACACCACCTGCCCAAACCTTTTTCTTTGTTCCGTCATTCGGATCAAACATAATAGCACGTGTTCTTCCGCCAACATTGCTTGGCCCTCTTTCAACCCATGTAGCGCTGGTAAGCGGATCCGGATTTGCACTTCTCTGCGCTTTTTGTTGCTTGATCACATTAAAAACATTCATCAGTCTTTCACGGGGAACATAGCCCAGTGATGGATCCTTTGTCCTTGCTACATCCTGTGCCAATGCCAGATCAGGGCGATCCGTGTTAGGCTCATCATTATCAATCACTTCTGAAGGCTTTCCGAAGTTTAAAATAAAATAAAATCCACCCGCAGCTGAAAAGGTTAGAGCCACGGAGAGGATGAGTTTTGCTTTGACGGAAAAAGTAGTAAAAATATTTTTCATACTTAGGATTTTGGATGGGTATTAAAGATAGTAAGTTTTGTGAAAACAAACTCAGTTCATTACGACAAGAAGATGATTTGGTTTCCATTCTTATCAACATTTTTCACACAAATTTCATACACAGGCATCAATTTTGTGGAATAGGAAAGTCTGATGCATCCAAAATAAAGTTTCCATTACAAAGTTTATATCATAAACCACAACCTCTCTTCCAATGAAAAAAATTCCTTTCGCAGTTATTTTCTCCATCGTTTTGGGGTTAGCTGCATTTATTCCTGCCGGGAATAAACCCATCTTCACTCCTGTTCCGGTTCCTGACACCACCCTTACCACTACAGATCAGGGCATTGACGTGCTGAAACAGGTGAAAGCAATGAATGCAGACAAAATGCCCACCCCCCCCACTCACTTCAATGCCGGACATGTCTCATTTACAGATATCAATGATTATCTCAAAAAGACAAAAGATGGTTTTGTCATTAAACTCCCAAGCAACACAAATGTTCCCACTCCCAGTGTGCATGACGGGAAAGTTTATGTTAGCGGAGGATTTGGAAGCAAACAGTATTTTGCATTTAACTCCAAAACAGGTGAAAAGGAATGGGCCGTTAATATTGATGATGACGGTCCTTCTTCAGGAGTAATTGAAAATGATGTTCTGGTTTATAATACTGAATCCTGCACCATTTTCGCAACCGATGCTAAAACAGGAAAATACTTATGGAGCCATTTTCTCGGCGATCCGCTCATGAGCATGCCTGCTGTTGCAAACGGAAAAGTTTTCACTGCTTATCCCTGTTATGCTAATTCAGGATTTAATGAGGAAGTAAAAGAAAACGGAAAGCTGGCTTATAATATGAAGTCCTCTCATGTGCTGATCGCTATGGATCTTAAAACCGGAAACATCGTTTGGCAGAAATGGATCGACGGCGATGTGATGAGCGCTCCGGTTGCAGACGGAGAAAATCTTTATATCACTTCCTTCCCGGGTACCGTTTACAAATTCAACCAGAAGGATGGAGAGATCTTATCAGCAAAATACATGCGGGCCACCTCTGCTCCTATCATCAAAGATGGCGAAATGACAGTCAGCCGAAGATCGGATAGAGACGGAAATGCAATGGAATCCATCGCGCAGGTAAATGAAGAAAACATGACTGTGACCAAACAATTCGCAAAAAAAGAAGCTCAGTATCTCAGTAAAAACGTACAAGCAAAATCACAACTAAAAACAACTTCCATGAGTTACGATGCCGGAAATGGTTTTGCCGGAGGCGCTCCTTCTTCATCAGGCGCCTATATTGCTGAAGAAAATATCGGCCAAAGCAATGTTTCTTCGCTTCAGTCATTCCAGGGGTCACGCATTCTTTCTTATAAAGGAAAAAATTACAATACGATGGGTGATGAAATAGTCTGTACAGATAAAGAAGGAAAAACAACATGGTCTTCAAAACTTTCTGGGGACATGCATTCTGTCGGGGGCTTTTTAGGAACACCTCCTCTTGCTGTTGGCGGGAAGATCATTGTCGCTACTTACAACGGCGATATTCAGATCATGGATGCCGAGTCCGGAAAAGTTGAAACCACATACACTACCGGAGAAAATATCCGATACCAGCCCGTTGTTGAAGAAGGATGGATCTATGTAACAACCACCAGCGGGAAACTGATCGCCATCAATACCGAAAAACCGGAACTCACCGGCTGGCCTATGTGGGGAGGAAACGCCCAGCACACAAATATTGTTCAGTAGATTTATTAATAGACTTTTTTAAAATCCCGAAGAATCATTTTCGGGATTTTTTATTTGACTTGCGTGAAAAAAATTCATTCATTTGCCAGTCATGAACCGCTTAATGATTCTT
>JAHEYJ010000078.1 GCA_023251675.1 Bacteroidota bacterium | reverse complement strand
TCAGATAAAGTACAGCCACCCATGCCATTAATAATAATGTCTTTAATAATTGAGTTCTCAACATAAAAACCCGGAACACCTGTAATGGAACTTGCTATTAAACTGCCTGAAGTAGCAGTTATATTACTGATGATTACATTTTTTAATGAACCTGTTTTATTTTTCCGGTTACCTAGTCGGATAAATATCGGGGTTTGAATTCCCGTCATATTAATATTATTGATGGTTACCTGATCTAAGAACCCGCCATCGACCACCTCTATAGCGATACCAGATAATCCAATGATCGAATCTTGTATGCCTGCTTTTAAGTATTTATTCAAATAATATCTAGCTGGACGCTTTGTTTCAGATGTCGGTCTTAATGTACAATTATTAATGGAAATGTTGCGGAATCCTCCACTGCTTCGTGTTCCAAATTTTATAAAGTTGCAGTTCGATGCCAAAATGCAATTGCTTACAACAACATTTTCACACGGTTCCTTTCTATAGCTTTTAAAGCAAAGGGCATCATCATCTGTATCAATGATGCAATCAGATATTATCACATCTTTACTGTCGATATCAATACCATCAGTATCTACATTTCCATGAGAATAGATACTTATTCCTTCTATGTTCACATGCTCACTACCAAGTAACCATAGAGTCCAGTACCCTGAATTTTTAAGACTTACATTTTCAATCCTGATATTTTTAGAATGGTTAGCCCAGATTAAATAAGGGCGGTCTTCCGGAGAATCATTAAATGTTTTAATCTCACTTCCCCTTCCATCAATTATCCCTTCACCGTCAATCGAAACATTATTTGCTTTTTTAATAAATATAAGAGACCTCTCTTCACTTGCGCCAGGATAATCTGAAGTATCTGTACTGCCGCATAAAACGGACATTTTTTCTAAATGAAGATTTACATTATTTTTTATCTGCAATGTACCAGTAACAAATATCCCTTTGGGAATAATAACAGTACCTCCACCACTTATTGAACAACTATCAATGGCTTTCTGAATGTATTTTGTGTTAATTGTTGAACTGTCAGATTTTGCACCAAAAGCCAAAATATTATAAGTTTGAGAAAAAGACTTAAGTCCGAGGATTATGCAAAATAGATTAGTTACAAAAAAAACTTTCATGATATTTATGTTAAAACATGTACAATGACCGCCAACGTTTTCGGGCTTGGCGAAGGTGGCGATTTTCACCACAAATGTTGATGCGGAGAACAAATGTTTGATTAACCACAAATGTGTCTGCGGAGCACAGAGCCGCCACTTTTGCCAAACCCGTGTTGGCGGTAGTGGTTCTTTCGGTTCTATGTATTTTGTCTTGCTTCAATTTGTTGTGAAAGGTTGCTATACTGTCTATTAAAAGCCATTATCAATTGATTTAAATAATTCTGAACATAATTTAATTGGTCGACCTCTTCTTCGTTTAATGATGAAAAGTTTTTAAGGTCATTAAAAGCCGTTGCTATTCTTTGAACAAAATCGGTTGTTTCACTTAAAATAGAAGATTGACTATTGATAATATCTTGAAGTCTACCCGAAAACTCATAAGGAAGTTTGACTTTGTCTATACCATCAACATTAATAATCAATAGGTCTTGGGTTAAAAATGCTTGACGTTTTTGGTCGAAGAAATTCATAATTTCAATTTGCTTTTCCGTAATCCATTTTGAAAAAGGAATTCCGTCAAAATCCTTTTCAAATTTTTTAGCTATTTCTTCATTTGATATGTTCTCAAAAAATATTTCCTTTTCAAAATCTTCAAGCCGATTATTCTCGTGTTCTTTACTTTTTATATCCATAGTCTTTTTAGTTAGATACAATAAAGCAAAATAGATTATTACATACTTAGATACTGAGGCAATAGTCTTTGGCTCCATATTGAAGTCTATATAAAGAGCAACAATTACCCAATAAATCGAAAGTATAGTTGCGTATATAAGTATTGCAATTGAAAAGATTCGAATTACTTTTTTGTTGAAAAAAGTAAAGTCGAATTCCTCAATCGAAAGACCTTTTTTCTTCTTTTTATTTTGTTTGATATTTCCATAGAGCTTAATTACAAAAGGAGAAAGAATGTTCAAAGCTGTTAAGGCGGAGAAAATTATCAAAAATATTTTGTGTGGGAGGTTTTGATGTTGACCAATTAACATTAAGTTCAAGGTGCAAATGGTCAGATATGATAAGAAGAAAGGATAATCACTTATTTCAATTTTAATTGGTTGTTTATAGGGGAATATTTTAGTCAGAGTTTGTCGTCTAGTTGCAGTACCATAAGAAATATAGAGAAATGAAAAAATGAACATTGCATTTGAAACAAATACTGCAACATTTAGAAACTTATTGTCATTGAAGATTGATGTAGGTATTTCAATGTTGTCAATTAAATAAAAAACACAAAATACAATAGAGCCCAGTATCGCGTACAAAGTAAAACCCGTTTCACGTTGTCTTTGAATATTTCTGTCGTTAAGTTTAACTATGTAATCTTTCAGGTCTCTTTGTTCCATTTGAATTTATCTTAATTGATTTCGTTATTATTTTATTGTCAAAATAAACTGTCGAATTCCCTGTAACATTAACGAAATTTCTTCCTTTGTATATTCTGAATATTTACCGTGTGCAGCGGAATTCCGAATTCCTAACCAAGCAATTATTTGTTTTTGATAGGCAGATGAATAAACATTTGCTTTAGCTAAATCAGAATTCATCAAATCCGCTTTTTTAGGAATTAATAGTCCTTTAGCATTTGTAACTTCTATGGCTATCGAATGAGAAGTACAAAGTTCCCTTAAATGAACTTCTAAAGTCGAGCCAACTAAAACTGCCGCAGGGTCTTTGTATCCCTCATTCAAAAGGTGTTCAGCCATTTCTAAATAGTCGGAAAAAACTTCTGATTGAATAATATCGCTGAATGATTTTAAATAGTCATTCTGCAAGTCGCTTTTTAAGGCTGTAACTGTTCCAATGATATGTCTAAGTTTATTTCCTTCGTTAATATTTGTCCGCTTTAACGTTGCATCAGTGTCTTTGTAATACTCTGATTTATCCCCAACAATACGAGTGATTGCAGCTTTTGATTTTGTTATAACTGCTGCAATTTCTTCAATTGTTGTGTTACCAGATAAGTCGTCATACTGAGCTTTTGCTTTAATTCTGTTATAGTCAGTCAAAATGTCTTCAAGTTGCTTTATGAAAAAATCTTTATTCATTTTTTGTTTTAAAGTTATGTTGTTGTTGGTCGTCCTACCATTACCGCCAACGTATTGCAAGTTTGCGATGTGCGGGATTTTGAAATACAAAATTGTCTACCATTACAAACATAAACCGAAGATACAATTTTTCAAACTTAAACGTCAGCCCGCATAGCGCAAACTTGCTGTTGGCGGTTCGTTGTTTTTTTTTGTCCGTCCGTGTCTGCGTTACTGTCTACATAGCGAAACTGTCAAGCTGTGATAATTTATTAATGATATTGTATGGTTTTAATGTCCTTTAATGAAATTGTTATACTTTCATTTGAAACAGAATTGTAGAGAAAAATATAATTGTTTGTCTTGCCTACTAATTTAAAGTTGTCATTATACAACGAAACTTTGTCCGCGTTATCAATTAAAGTAATGGTTTGTGAATTTTGCTTCGTTGTGTCCACGCTGTGAAATGCTAAAATAATAGTAAACGCAGTAAATGGAAGAGCAACTACAATAAATTGAAAAAACGGGTCATAGAATTTTTCAGTAGTAATCTTTTTAATATTTTCCTCAAAAAAGTCAACGAGTCTCTGAATAATATTCATGCTTAAGAAAACAAAAATGTAAATCAAAGCCCCGTTTAATTTCCAGTAGTTGACCCATACCAAAATAAAGAATGTAATCAATAGAATGACTTGAAGCCAAAAACCGATATTTAGTCCTTTAAGAAATTTTCCTTTATGAGGGTCACTAAGTAATGAAGGAATTTTCTTTTTTAACCAGTTTACTAATTTGTCTAATAGTAGAAGTGGGAAAAAAAGATGAAGAAGGTAAATGCAAAAGAAATATAAAATATTTGGAAGATAGTGTAAGAAAGCCGTCAGAACTTCTGTAAAGTCAAGATAACTAAATATATTAATTCCAAATTGGCTATAATAAATGTAAAGATAAAGTGTGCCGTTTAGGATTACAAATGTTCCTAAAATTGAAATAATTTTTTGTAGTTTTTCTAACATGAAATTATGTTTTTAAGTTTTCCTGTCTGCCTAAGAGTTTAGTAATTGTGTCCCATTCCGCCAAGAAAGTTTGGAATAGACATTAACCTTGCTACTGTTTCCTTTTCTTCGCTTGTCAAGTCACGAGATATATATGGGAAACAACAGATAAACATTCTTTTAATTTTTTCCATTGCGTCCTTTTCATAAGTTTCACCATTCATTAAACTATTAATGATTGTATTCATTTTAAAAAGTAAAGGTGTAGGCACTAACAGGTCTGGTATATCGTCCCATCCCGCGTCATAAAGTCCTTCATTTCTATATCTGCTTCTAAGAATATCATCACATTTTCCTTTGCAACTAAAATAGATTCCTTTTGTGTGTGAAGGTTTAGTGTAATCTCTTGGATAAGTTTCAAGAGCAACCCAAATCCCTTCTTTGTTTTCAAGTAAATCTTTTCCGCAGTTTTCACAATGAATAGAACTTTGGTCAGCGAAAAGTTTTGCAGGTGTCGGATTTTCTTTTGTATAATTTTTATATGACAGTGGGAAATATCTTTGAGCAAGTTTATTTCCTGAAACAGACTCCAAAAGTATTTTTTCAATTTTTTCTCTGTCAAAAGTTAGGAATTCAATTTTGTCTTCCAGTCCTTTCAACTTGTTGCTTAATGAAACGGCAGGAAGTGTCGAGTATATGCCAATAAATCCGTCACACTTATGCGCTTTCACTCTGTCAAGGATGTCTGGTTCGTTATCTTGTGTAACAGAATTTCCAGAATGTGCGTGATGCTTGCAACTGACTAACCATTTTTTTTGAGTAGTTCCTCCAACTCCTTTTCTTGTTTCTCCAACAATTAAATCTTTTCGCCCGTCTGCTCCTCTGTCTGGTTCAGATATGATTTGGTAGCCGATGGTTTCTAAAAAATCTCTTCCAAAAAGTTCAAATGTGTCTTGAAGTCCAGAACCTTCATTTGCTTTTGGTATTTCTTTAAAGTCAAGTAGCATATTGCTTTAATTTAAGTTTATGTTTTAGTTTTCAATTTTACCATTGTCGCATTGTAGAATGATTGTCTGTCCGATAGTTTTTTCCCTCAAAGTCAGCGCGGGACTGTCCCACGATGAAAAGTTTTATCCGAAGCACAAAACTGTCGAGCAGAGAAGTCCTACGAAAAAGTCCACGAAGGACAGTCTCCCGATGACTTTATGAATGTCGTGTCTGCTGTCGTTTTACAATGACCGCCAACGTTTTTCCGATTGCCGTGCGTGCGGGAGATTGAACTGATTCGCTGTCCCACGAAACAAAAGTAAAATAAAAACTACAAACTGTCTTGGCTGATGAAACCCGCATGACGGCAAACGGATGTTAACTGCCGTTATATTTTTTGTCGTCATTGTCTGCCGTTACTTGAGTGAAAAAATTACTGGAACGATTTGCTGTCCGCTGAAACAACATTTGCTATTATTTTTTTTAATATCATTCCCAAATTCTTTTACCAAATTAATTGCTATTTCGTCAAGACCGTACCCAAGTCCTTTAACCACTTTTATGTCTGTCATTGTGCAGTTGTCTGAAATGTTGTAGGAAACAATTACTTTGCCTTCTATATTCTTTTCCGTTGCTGTCTTAGGATATTGAACAGGACAGTTTATAGGTTGAGATGAAAACATACAAAGACCGGCAGAATCAGTAATGGTGTATTTGAATTTACAATCTGTCTGCCCGTGCGCAACTGTCAAGGTGAGAAGAACTGTCAACAGAGTTATGGTAAATTGTCTACGCATTTTTTTTTATTTTTTGATTATCGTTGTCATCACTACTTGGCAACCAACCTTTATTGAATCTGTCCAGATAGTCTTTTAGTTCTTGTCTTCTGTCAACGCTGTCAAGGTCGGTGCAAACAACTTTTATATTATCATAGTCGACCGTGTCGGGCAAGCAAGTCGCGAAGAAACATTGCCAAAAAGCGTCTGCAAGTGTTTGTCTGTTGTGCCAAGTAGTCATTACACCAATCTCGGAATGTTTTTCCATAACTTCCATTACAGACATTGTCTCGTCAAACAGATCGTGAAGTTTTTCCCCGAAAGTTCCGTGTCCTTTAAACTCAACTATTCCGCTGTCTATGGATGCGCGTACAAATTTGTCGAAGTTGTAACTGTCTGGGTTAGTATTTGCAACAGCGAGACAAATCCAATCTTTGTCGGGTAATTTGTCTGCGGAGAATTTGTCGTAGTCCAGCCAGTATACTTTGCGGTCGAAATGTTGTCCGATGTAGTCCATTTTGTCTTTTTACTAATGGCAGTTAACTAGTTATAACCTCCACAAATATACTGATTATCCGTTTTTATTCCCGGATAACCACAACTGTTTTGGCGGATTATCGGAACGGCCTATACTTACTCAAATTACTCCTTAATCATTGGCATAAAATGCCTTTCCCCGCTCATCTCGCAGAAAACGCTTGTGGAACTTCGGAGGGCAATGGTGGAGCCGGTGGGAATTATTGGCATGATTCCTATCGGCTAATGAAATGGATCAAAGCAAAAAATTACTGTGCGATTTTGTAATTTAAAATAATCTCTTTTTTGCAAATGCTTTTCCTGAACCAGATTTCAAGTATTTTTCAAAAGCAAAAGCCTTGTATTTATCTTTGAAAGAAACTGAACACATTAATTCAAGAGGAAGGCGTGAAGATGTATAATGAACTTCTCCTCTGTTATGCCTTATCAAACGAGCATTGATGTCATTCGTACAGCCTGTATAGTATGTGCTATCGCAACATTTTAAAATATACACATGATACATAGTAATTCTAATGAATCAGTAAAATTATAAAATCCTAACAGTAGACCGCGTCCGCCGTAGCCCTCAGATTTGCAAGAATTTTTATTTATTTTGCACGAACGAAGCCCTCCTGCGCCAAAGCGCTTCGGAGGGCGAAGGTGGAGCCGGTGGGAATTGAACCCACGTCCAAACAAGGGACAAAAATGCTTTCTACACGCTTAGCCGTTTTTTGGTTTTCGATCTGAAGCCGGCAAAACAGCGGCCAACTTCAGACTTAGCTTCTTTAGTTTCGCTGTGAACCAAAGCTTTTCACAACTATCTTTTCATTTGTGATGCCTGATCCGGAACGCTGAAAAGAAAAAGCTTTCCGGGAGACAGGAGCGAAATTGACTATGTCAATTAAGCTGCCATAGCGAAGTTATAGTCGCCATTTGGAATTTGAGAATTATTATTAACGTGATACTTTCCCAAATCACGGCATGCTTACAGATCCATCCTCCTCGCTGTCAAAACCGGTCGGCCCCATATTAAGAGAAGAAAGAAAGTAAATCAAAAGTCAAAAGAAATGCAAAGAACTACACAAATTTACAAAGAAATCCGCTGCTAAAAAATAATAACTTTGCGGGCCTACGAATTACGAATCAACAACGAATATACGAATATGAAATAAGGATTATATCTGCAAGTTGTATCACAAGAAAAGCTTGAGGTCCATTTCTCCTTGTTAAATTATATTTTATGAAAATAGGTATTATCAAAGAAGGGAAAAATCCCCCTGACCGCCGTGTTCCATTCACACCGACACAATGCAAATACATCATGGAATTTTTTCCCGGAACGGAAGTGGTGGTTCAGTCCAGCACCGTGCGTGTGATCAAAGACGAGGAATACAAAAACGCCGGGATCAAAGTAGTAAATGACCTGAACGACTGCGACATCATCATGGGGATCAAAGAAGTTCCTCTTGACGATCTCTTGCCCGGCAAAAAATATTTTTTCTTTTCGCATACCATTAAAAAGCAGCCGCACAACAAAGAACTGATGAAAACAGTTCTGAAGAAACGTATTCAGCTGATCGATTACGAATGCCTGACGGATGAAGAATTCAACCGCGTGATCGGCTTTGGGCATTATGCCGGAATCGTAGGAGCGTACAACGGGTTACTTGGATATGGAATGAAATATAATCTATTCAAAACCAAGCGCGCCGTTGAATGCCACGACAAAGATGAATTGATCGAAGAACTGAAAAAAATAAATCTTCCTAACCTTAAAATGATTGTAACCGGAAACGGACGCGTAGCAAACGGAGCTATTGAGTTGCTGGGCCTGCTTCGTATTCGCCGCATCACCCCTTATGAGTTCACTCATTATACTTTCCGCGAACCAACTTATACGCAGCTCGATTCTTTCAATTATAATGAACGCTTAGATGGCACTCCATGGAACTGGGGTGATTTTTTCAAATACCCGGAAAAATTTCGTTCTACATTCATGAAATACACACGTTGGTGCGACCTGCTGATCCATTGCTCCTTCTGGGATCCCCGCGCACCCCGGCTTTTCAGCAAAGAAGAAATGCGCTCCCCTGAATTTGGCATCAGCGTGATCGCTGATATTTCATGCGACATCAACGGTTCAAATCCTTCCACCCTTAAAGCGTCAACTATTGCCGAACCATTTTATGGTTACGATCTGATAACCGAACAGGTCACTGAACCATTTGCAAAGAATGCGGTAACGGTAATGGCGGTAGATAATCTTCCGTGCGAACTTCCGAGAAATGCTTCTGAGGATTTTGGGAAAGAACTCATTGAAAAAGTTCTTCCTTCACTTCTTGTAAAAGATGAAACCAATCTCATCGAACGCGGTTCAATTACAAAAGAAGGAAAGCTTACAAAACGATTTGAATACCTTAACGACTATGCCTCTTGATCCATTAACTATTAACCATTAACCATTAACCATTCGATATGACCACCAACCGAACATTTACCATGATCAAGCCCGATGCAGTGGAAGGAAAACACACGGGCGCCATCCTCGATATTATCATCAAAGCCGGCTTTCGCATTGTCGCTATGAAACTCCTGCACATCTCCTCGGAAAAAGCAGGCGCCTTTTACGAAGTTCACAAAGAGCGCCCTTTTTATAAAGACCTCGTGAAGTACATGAGTTCAGGGCCTGTTGTTGCAGCTATTCTTGAAAAGGAAAATGCCGTAGAGGATTTCCGGAAACTTATCGGCGCTACTGATCCGGCCAAAGCCGCACCCGGCACCATTCGTGCCCTGTTTGCAAAAAGCATTGAAGCAAATGCGGTTCACGGATCCGACAGTAATGAAAATGCAAAGATCGAAGGGGATTTTTATTTTTCAATGCTCGAAAGAGTTTAAAGAAAAGGAATCAAGTATCAGGCAGCACATATCATGATGCATATAGATCCGTTTGATACCTGATACCCTGCACACAACGTGAATCTCCTCTCTGTAGAAAATCTTTCTAAATCGTATAGCGAAAAAGTTTTGTTTTCATCTATTGGCTTTGGTGTTGACGAAGGCCAGCGGATCGCATTAGTTGCGGCAAACGGCGCCGGCAAAACCACACTCCTAAAAATTCTCAGCGGCAAAGAAGACACCGATAAAGGAAAAGTAACGTTCCGCAACGACATCCGCACTTCTTTCCTTGAACAGGAACCCGAATTCGATCTATCTGAAACCGTTTACAATGCCCTGTTCCATACCGGCAATGCAATGGTCCTTTCAGTAAGAGATTACGAAGTGGCTATGGAAAAACACGAAGTGGATCCGTCAGAAGCCAACCAGAAACTGCTGGAAGATGCTATTGGAAAAGTAGATGCATTAAGCGCATGGAATTATGAAGTGAATGTAAAACAGATCCTTTCAAAACTGAAAGTGCATCATCTGGATCAGAAATTAAACTCCCTGTCAGGCGGTGAATTAAAAAGAGTGGCGCTGGCCCGCGTTCTCATCGAAGAGCCGCAGCTGCTGATCATGGACGAGCCGACGAACCACCTCGACATGGACATGATCGAATGGCTGGAAAATTATTTCGTCCGCAACAATGTAGCGTTGCTGGTAGTTACGCACGACCGGTATTTCCTGGACAATGTTTGTACGGATATTCTTGAACTGGACAACGGCACGTTGTATCCCTATAAAGGCAATTATGAATATTTCATAGAAAAAAAAGCGGAACGAGAACTCAACGAAGCGCAGGAATTCGACAAGGCAAAGAATCTTTTCAAGCGGGAACTCGAATGGGTTCGCAAGATGCCAAGGGCAAGAGGAACCAAATCAAAAGCACGGGTAGATGATTTCCATGAGCTGAAAGAAAAGATCAGCAGCAGAAAAAAAACGGAAGAACTTCAGCTGGAGATCAAAATGAAACGGATCGGAAAAAAAGTACTGGAGCTGGAAAAGGTCTCCAAACGCTACGGAGACAAAAAGATCCTGAACGAATTTAGTTACATTTTCAAACGAGGAGAACGGATCGGCATTGCCGGAAAAAATGGCGTTGGAAAAACCACGCTGCTGAATACAATTCTCGGAAAAGAAACTCCCGATTCAGGAAAAGTGGCAGTAGGTGATACGATCGTGTTCGGCTATTATTCCCAAAAGGGACTTCAGCTGAAAGAAGACCAGCGTGTGATCGAAGTAGTGAAGGATATTGCCGAATTCATTCCGATGGGCGATGGAAGTTTGATCTCCGCTTCCCAGTTCCTGCGGATGTTCCGGTTCCCGCCTGAAATGCAGTTCAACCCGGTATCAAAACTAAGCGGAGGAGAAAAGAAACGCCTCTATCTTCTTACGGTTCTTGTAAAGAATCCCAACTTCCTGATCCTGGACGAACCGACCAATGATCTCGACCTGATCACACTCAGCACACTGGAACAATTTCTTTCAGAGTATACGGGATGTCTTATCATCGTCTCGCACGATCGTTATTTCATGGATAAACTGGCTGACACATTGTTCATCATGGAAGGAAACGGAGTGATCAGGAATTTCAACGGAAAATATACCGAATACCGGGAGGAACTAAAAGAAAAGGAGCTTGAAGAACTTCGTCAGATCCGTAAAGAAAAAGCGGAAGAGAAAAACCTGCTTCATTCCGAAAAGAAGAACGAACGGGTACTGAGCGGAAAGGAAAAACAGGAATACAACAAGCTGGAAAAAGAAATGGCTTCGCTGGAAAAGAAGAAGGCGGAAC
The DNA here is from genome assembly GCA_023251675.1 of Bacteroidota bacterium. Classification (GTDB taxonomy): domain Bacteria; phylum Bacteroidota; class Bacteroidia; order Palsa-948; family Palsa-948; genus Palsa-948. The sequence goes on along the minus strand of JAHEYJ010000078.1, from coordinate 3,777 downwards.
TCTCTGCCTTATTAGAAGCGGGCATAACCGATCATGCTGAACTCTTCCGCGTTTCAACTGAGATCGCAGGAATATCCGAGCTGCTTGAATCAAAATTACTTCGTTGGATGGAACTGGGGGAAAAAGCAGTGTAAGCAGCCGGCGGGAACAACTGGTTAAACACCCGGAAAAACGGCAACAGCTGATCCGTAATCAACAATTCGAAAATCAGCTTAAAGATTTCTGCTCATTTACTTGACTTTTACTCTTGCATTTCATTCCTTTACATTCCCAATCACCAAATCATTTCATTATGAAACAAATTTTACTTACCCCATTTCTGTTTTTATTTGTTCTGCTGAACAGTCTTTTTGCTTCCAGCAATTTTACTGCTAATGATACGCGCTATGATGTTCGTTACATCACGAACAACAAGCGTACGCCTGATAATGCCTACCAGGGTTTCCTGCGGGAAAGTGCAGCATGGAAATCGTTCTATGCAAATAACGCAGGCTGGAACGTGCTCTTCAACGAAGAAAATCAGATGCCGGTCATTGCCTACGGCAGCCCGGTTCCGGTTTCCGGCGCTACGGTCCAGGATAAAGCATTGAACTTTATTAACACGCAGCTCGTTCCTTTCAAACTTCCGCTGGCAGACCTTTCGCTGAGAAGCATTACCACCAATGCTGAAAAATTTGATTACGCGAATTTCTTTCAGACCTACCAGGGACTTAAAGTGCTGGACAGCCGCGTAATGGTCAAGATGACAAAATCAGGAGAGGTGGTCTACTTTAAAACGGATGTGTTCAACAATATCTCTATTGGAACCGCTCCATCCATTTCGGAAACAGATGCCATTAACTTCTCCAAAACCGGGTTCGAGGAAACCATTATCAATGCCTATGCTGAACCAGGATTAAAGATTCTGCCGGTTCCTCAATACCATAAATATGATTTTCACCTGGTTTATGAAGTTTATGTTTCTACTTACGATGAAATAAATAAAGTGCCGGCACGCTATTATACGCTGGTAGATGCCAACGATGGAAAAATTCTTTTCAGGAAAAACAAAGTAGATCATTTTGCACCCAGCGTTCAATCCGTAGTCACCGTCAATGGAACGGTGTATCTCACCAATCCATACGGTACTCCCATGACCGGCGCGGTTGGCATGCCTCATCTGAAAATCGTTTCCGGCGGCACTACGTATACAGACGACCAGGGAGTTGCTTCCAGCGTAACGAACGGAAATGCAACGCTGACACTGGAAGGATTGTATTCAAAAGCGATGACCGGCACCACGACTCCTTCCATGGCATCCAATGTTACTGCCAATGCCACCGTCACCTTTGATAATAACTCAAATGACAGGGAACGCTCTGCCTACTATCATATAAATATCATTCATGATTTTATGAAGTCGCTGCCTCAGCTTGCAACTTTCACAACAGAAGATACGCCCATCAATACCATCGTGGATGTTTCAGGAAGCTGTAACGCTTTCTACAACGGTTCTGTTAATTTTTATGCGGCAGGAGGCGGATGCAACGCGATGGCTTACATCAGTGATGTGATGTACCATGAATACGGGCATGGGCTCAACTATGACATTTACACGTTTTACGGGCAAACATTTTCTAACGGCGCGATGGGCGAAGGATATGGCGACACGTGGGCGAACTCCATCACCCACACCGGAAAGATCGGAGTTGGATTCTATACCGCCAATCAGAATCCCATCCGTGATTATGTTCCGCCCAGCCGTAAGGTTTATCCTCAGGATTTAGTTGGAGAAGTGCATGCCGACGGAGAAATAATTGCCGGCGCGTGGTGGGAAGTTGCCATTAACATGGGTAACAATTACAACTTCATGACCGATCTGTTTATTAAAACTTTTCCCGCAGGGCCGGACGGGCCGGATGGCACGGAAGGACAGGTTTATATGGATGTACTCGTCGCTGCGCTTCAGGCAGATGATAATGATGGAGATATATGCAACGGAACACCCAACAGCTCCGCGATCATTCCTGCCTTTGCAGCGCATGGCATTACACTTTACACAAATGTTACGCTGACACATACGCCCGTATTATCTGCCAATCCAACCACACCCATTACGATCACGGCAAACGCTGCTGCAACCGGCACCGGACTTTGTCCATTGTCCGGAGGTCAGTTGTACTGGAGAAATTTAAATTCACAGGCGTGGACGTCAACGCCAATGACCTACAGCAATCCTACGCTCACCGGCACCATTCCAGCTCAACAGGCAGGTGACCTTGTGCAATATTATATTGAAGCGGGAGGGAATACAATACCCGTTGGGGCAAATTTATCTCCGGGAAACATACCTTATTATATATTGGTAGGATTCACACCCAACACAGCATTACACAGCGACATGGGTGACGGTCAGGATTTCGGAACGTGGACCCCAACCAGTTTAGGAAACACTTCAGGCACCTGGATCGTTGCAGCTCCGATTGCATCAGGAAGCGTGCAACCCGGCACGCAGGTTACATCGGGTGGAACAAAATGCGCCGTAACCGGAAACTCCGCTTCTGCCAGCGACCCGATCGGCACTGCCGATATTGATGGCGGAACCACCCGTTTGGAATCTCCTTCTTTTGACCTTTCAACATTTACAAATCCTGCCATCACGTATTACCGATCCTATTCGGATGTAGGCGGATCCAATCCCGGAAACGATCCATGGGTTTCAGAAATATCCAATGACAATGGAACAACGTGGACAAAAATTGAACATACGTATTATTCCGATTTTGACTGGAGAAGATTCGCCTTCAAGGTACTCGACTTTACTTCCCTCACAACACAGATGAAAATGCGGTTCACGGCTTCAGACAGCACGATTGCCTCGCTTCCCAGCAGCGGCCAAAGTGTTTCAGAAGCGGCGCTGGATGAATTCCAGGTATGGGATGGAGCAACATCCACTACGGGAATAAATTATGATGCGATCTCAGGAATTTACCTCTTTCCAAATCCTGCAAATGAAAGTTTCTCCGCTTCATTCATTATCGAAAAAAGCGCCTACACCACGCTTAGCCTGACCAATATGATCGGCGAAACCGTCTGGTCAAAAAACTACGGAGAGATCAGCGCAGGAACGCATCAATTCAAAATTGATACACACCAGCTAACATCGGGAGTTTATCAATTCAACATCAAAACTGCAGATGGAACTGTTTCAAAGAAGATTTCTGTCGTGAGATAAGGTCTTACTCCATCCATTAAGAAAGGGAGGCCAAAAGATTCCCCCTGTCTGCCTTCATTCATTACAGTGATGGCAGGCAGGTTTCTTTTTTACATTTGCACAGTTATGGTCTCAGTAAAGAATATTTTCAGAAAATTCGGGAATGTAGAAGCGCTGAAAGGCATCAGCTTCCAAATTGAAAAAGGAGAGATCTATGGTTTGCTTGGTCCGAATGGCGCCGGGAAAACAACTACCATCAGTATTCTCAGCACACTTACTCAACCTGACTCAGGTGAGGTTTTTATTAACGGCCTGGATCTAAGCAAAGACAGCCAGAAAATAAAAAAGATCATTGGTGTTGTCCCCCAGGAAATTGCACTGTACCAGGAATTATCGGCCTATGACAACCTGATCTTCTGGGGCGGTTTGTACTCGATCCCTTCGGTCAAACTGAAAGAGAAAGTGAATGAGATACTTAAACTCGTTGGCTTGTTCGAACGGAAGGACGATAAAATAAAAACATATTCCGGCGGCATGAAACGCAGGATAAACATTGCCTCCGCCCTGCTCCATTCACCTGAAAT
>JAHEYJ010000209.1 GCA_023251675.1 Bacteroidota bacterium | reverse complement strand
CATAACCGTTTGACGTAAGGCGCATTTTTTCATTGATGGCCGTATTGGCCCTATTCGAAAAGAAAACTACATCCTTTCCGGGAGTCACATTCCCTATATCGAAATTATTGCCGGATCCGTATATATATGCATCGTTTGCACTGCCTACAAAGTCTCCGGTATAACCAGAACCGTTAATCCCCATATCAACATAAAAGGTTGATTCCGTTCCGTTATCAGCAGTAGCGATCACATCGGAAGAAGCATTGTTTCCATTCGATAAATTTCTAATGTTCATCTGGAAATAATTATTGATCGTACCTTTTGCATAAATGGCGTTTACAGAAGAGGTGGTTCCGGCATCCACTAGAAATTTTTCAGGATTGATGGCATCGAAAATGCTGGTGCCTACAGCAACATTTCCGGAATTGTTATTATAAATGTCGTTGCCTGTTTTGTCCCAATAGTTGCCTGAACCGGGCCCTACCAGCTGCCATACAGAACCATCGTAATAATAAAATCCTGAAATTCCGTCTGCCTGAAAAACAAGTAATCCCGCAGGAGGGCTTGCGATCAGGTTTTTTTGTGCAAGCGTCATGCGAGGCATAAGCAATCCCGATGTGGTGCTCTCCAACTCAAGTAATGACGCAGCATTAATAGTACTTGGATTGCTCCCGATTTTTACCTGGGCATTTACAGAAATGCCGGCTACTGTAATTAAACACAAGCCTAGTATTATTTTTTTCATAGAATTTATTTTTAATTTTTGATATCAATGATTTTTTTATTCAAATGTATATTGCAGCAACAGAAAAAAAGCGTCGGTAAAGGCTTTCAACTTACACATGTAAGATTTTCAATAAACCTGTCATATTTATCCAGATGTAAGCTGATTTTTGAAATGAAATACGAGCAATACTATTAAAGGGTCTCCTCCTGTACGGGATTATCTACCACATACACAGCGATCCTGCTGTTTTAAAAAAAATAATCAGAAAAAAAAAGGAGAGGAGGGCGGGATATTCTTTTTTATGATACTTGGATTCAGAAATAAAAAAAAGGGCAACAGAAACGACTGCTGCCCTTTTAAAATAAAAAAACTTATTTATTAATGATTACCGGCTTTACTATTGTTCCAGATAATGAGAATACTTTTACGTAATACATTCCGGAAGAAAAAGTTGTTAGATCCACGTGCAACGATTTTGCCGGTTTGGATTCAGAATAAATAAGAACACCAAATAGGTTATAGACTTCTGCTTTTTCAATGTTTTCTTGCTTTGATTCAATTGTAAATAAACCTGAAGAAGGGTTTGGGAAAACAGAAAGGTCATTTGAAACTGTGTTTTCCTTTATTCCGCCGATTACAGGAAGTACTTTCAGCCAGGTAATGTTTTGTATGGTATCGCCATGAATGCTGTCAAACTCTAAAAGCGGGTATCCTACATTGTTGGCTATCCATGAAAAATGCCAGGCAGTATCAATCGTTGGAGCCCCGGCCGACATCCATGTACCAAAGAAGCGCGCCCAGGTTGAATCTGTTTTTATCACCATGTCTTTATGGCGCAGGCTAGGATAAGTGCCAAGCGGAGTGATCACACTCCCCCATCCGTCTGTTAATGAACTTTTATCTTTCACTTCTTTCAAGCGTACAGAGTCAACGCCGGTAATGCCGGAGTATGCAATTGTGACATCAATGGTAGTAGTGCCCTGAAAAGTAGTATTGTAGGCATCCGGAAACTTTATTATTTGCTCAGGAGGATTAATCTTGATAGGAATTGGCCCAGTGCCCAAAGGATCAAGGTATGCTCCATCCACAAATAAACCGATAGAAAGATTTTCAGCATAAGAAATCTGCCCTGAACTTGAAGTGATCAATGCCAGATTTGAACTCGGAAAAGTTGAAGCGTAGGGCGTCCATGCAGGATTAGTGAATAAAAGAGTATCTAATGTATCACTTAACAATGTAGTGAAATTCCAAGTTTGATTGGTTCCTGCATTTCCGGGATTAATAGAACCGGGGGTTAATGAATGAGTCGTATCCGTTGCTTGCTGAATCTGCTTGCCAATAGGAGCAATATCCGCTTGCGTGACAGTAATCTGAGCATTTGAGACAATTGCCCCGGTAAAGAAAATAATTGTGAGTAAAGATTTTTTCTTCATTTTATTCAAGATTAGAGATGAGCGTTTTATTGTAACTTTTGAATTGTTGAATATGATTATGAATTGTAGCTGGGTTAACGAAGATATATATTTAATAATAATACTTCCTCCTCTGTCATTTGTACTTTTTAACATTGCCTTTGTTAGTAACATAACTGATGAAAATGTAACTCTTTTACATTTTATTTCGTCTGAATGTTAAATCTGCGATTATGCAGAATGAAGAAACCAACAAATCCATCCAAAAACAGAGAAATATGTCGTTTTACTCATTTCTTAATGATAATTATGAACTAAGCAAGTTTGTTCTGCCAAAAGTAAAGCCTGTTAATGATACGCTTGATAAAGAGGAAATGAACAAGTTAACAGACCTTATCATGGATAAAGATTTTTATGAAATAAACAGCATTATTCGAAACCGGTACAAAAACAACTGATCCGTTTCTGGCTTTTTTCTCCGCGTCTTTTGTCCTTCCCACTAACCATTTACATCAATAATTTTTGTTTTTCAATAGAAGAAAATAAGAGTTGATTTGAAAAATAAATTTTAATTGTTCTTTAAAAACAATGAATCAGAAAATTCTTCTTTGTTAAAGATCTGCAGATCATCGATCCCCTCTCCTACTCCAATATACTTTACAGGTATTTTAAACCGGTCAGATATTCCAATAACGACACCGCCTTTTGCTGTTCCGTCAAGCTTGGTAAGCAAAAGGCCAGTGACGTTTGTGACCTCGGTGAACTGCTTGCATTGTTCAATGGCATTTTGCCCTGTTGATGCATCAAGGACCAAAAGTACTTCGTGAGGCGCATCCGGTATTACTTTTTGAATGACCCGTTTGATCTTTGAAAGCTCATTCATCAGGTTCGTTTTATTGTGCAATCTTCCAGCAGTATCAATCAGCACAACATCCATATTTTTTGAAACGGCTGAGTTCACCGTGTCAAAGGCAACCGCTGCCGGATCAGCATTAGATCCCTGCGATATGATTTGCACCGCGGAACGTTTTGCCCATATTTCCAGTTGTTCAACCGCTGCGGCCCTGAATGTATCAGCAGCTCCAAGCAAAACACTTTTCCCTGCTTTTTTAAAATGACTTGCCAGCTTGCCAATAGAAGTGGTCTTTCCAACCCCATTCACACCGACCACCAAAATAACATAAGGGTGTTTGGCCAATGGGGACGAAAAATCGTTAAGGGGATTATCGATCAGGAGATTTGCTATTTCTTCTTTTAGAACTTCATTCAGACGATCTGTTCCTATTTTTTTTTCTTTCTCAATTCTTTTTTGTATGCTTGAAATTATTTTAAGTGATGTTTCTGTGCCTACATCAGCAGAAATTAAAGTTTCTTCAAGATTGTCCAGTACATCATCATCAATGATCGTTTTTCCGGTAATTGCTTTTCCGAGACGGGAAAGAAATCCTTCCCGGGTGCGCAGCAAACCCGAATCAAGCTTTTTCTTTGTAAACAGATTAAAGATCCCCATATATCAAAAATAAATCCCGCCCTGAACCCCGATAACTATCGGGGCAAGACGGGAGCCATTATATAAAAGAATAAATTACTTTTCTTTTAGAAAATCCTGTACGTGCGAAGAATGCACGACTTGTTCTTTAAAACTGTAAGCACCGGTCTTTGGTGATTTTACCATTTTAATTACACGGGTAAAGTCTTTTCCTTTACCGGTTTTTAGTGTTGCAACTACTTTCTTTGCCATTTTTAAAAGATTTATGATTTAAGATTTGCGATTTGAGATTAATGGTTTTGCCCCACTTCACAAGCCTCACACCTTACATCAAATATTATTTGATTTCTTTATGTACAGTCATTTTTTTGAGGATGGAATTGTATTTTTTCAACTCCATACGCTCAGGGTCGTTTTTCCTGTTCTTAACAGTAATGTAACGTGAAGTGCCGGGCAATCCTGATGCAGCATGTTCGGTGCATTCAAGAATTACCTGGATTCTGTTTCCTCTCTTCTTTGCCATGATATTCTGTTTTTAGGAGTGCGAAGATAATTAAGTTTACGATACGGGCAAATCACTTTTTATAAAGGTTAAAAAGGCTTTCCTTTTTCATTATTCCCTCTATTTCATCCGGTGTTTTAGGTACACAGGCCGATAATACTTCCGGTTCAGTTTCTGTTATCAGAACATCATCTTCGATACGAATTCCTATCCCCCACCATTTTTCATCGCAATCTGAGCCAAAAGGGATATAAATGCCGGGCTCAACTGTTATTACAGAATTTGGTTTCAGCTTTCCATAGGTCCCTATATCGTGGACATCCAGTCCGAGGTAGTGAGAAGTCCCGTGAAAGAAATACGTTCCAACTTGATTCGGCGCTTTAATAACGCCCAACTCAAGTAATTTTTTCTGAATGACCTCGGTTGCAGCTTTATGAGGCGCTCTAAAATCCTCCCCTGGTTTGCATTTGGCAATGCCTGCTATTTGCGCTTCAAGCACGATATTATAAATGTCCTTTTGAGCTTCTGAAAACTTTCCGCTTACCGGGTACGTGCGTGTGACGTCTGCACTGTATCCATGATATTCAGCACCTACATCACAAACCAGCAGG
>JAHEYJ010000208.1 GCA_023251675.1 Bacteroidota bacterium | reverse complement strand
TGCGATCTTCCACCTTGCTGAGTGATTACAATTTTGCGCATGTGCGGCTAACCGTCGTAAACAAAAACAAACTGGGTAAATTCAATTTTAATACCCGGGCATTTTTCCAATACGGAACGGGAAGCAATGAACCAAAGGAATCTACCCTCTTTCTCGCCGGCGCGAATCCGGAAGAGATGATGGATAATAAATTTTCCAGGTCTGCCGGATTTTTCCCGAATGAATGGATGGGCTATGGAAATACTACCAATAATTTCCAGATGGGCGGAGGCCTAAACCTGCGCGGCTATGCAGGCTATCTTGTTCCGCAGGAAGATCAGAACGGGAACCTTCATTTTGTTTATAAAGGAAATAGCGGCGCTGCATTTAACTCCGAACTGGAGTTTGACCAGCTGTTTAAATTCATCCGTGTAACAGATCAGAACGGAATCATCAAATGGGCGAAAAAGACTTTTAAACTTAATACCTATCTGTTTGGCGATATTGGGGTGATCAATTATGAAGAGGGCGCACCATCGGGGCCCTCCAACAGATGGGACATGAAGCTGGCAGATTTCCGTGCCGACGCAGGATTAGGAACCGCGATCACCATAAAAAAGTGGGGCCCTCTACAAACCGTTGATCCGCTTACCATTCGCTTCGATATGCCGATGCTCCTGAACCGGATCCCGGCGGTGGAAACCAATTACATCAAGTTCCGTTGGCTGGTTGGGATCAGCAGAGCGTTTTGATAATTAGCCAATTTGACAATTTGCTGATTAGACGATGAATAAAAACAATTTCCTATTAAGGATTTCAAATTACAAATTGATTCCGTTATTGGTAATCTGCAATTTGCAATTTATAATATGCAATTCCTTCGCCCAACAGAGCGAGATCGATTCTTTGCTTTCCCTTATCAAAAAAGATAAAGAGGATACCAACAAAATAAATCACTTAAATAAACTCTCACGGGAATACCTGAAAATCGGTTCTTACGATTCTGCGGCTGCGTTTGCCGACCAGGCGCTCCGTCAAGCTGAACTCGCGTCACCCGCTGCGGCATCCGGTGTGATTCCAGAACAAGTCAGGAACAGTCTGCTCAAAGGCAAAGCCAACGCCTACAACAATCTCGGAAATGTAGATCGGGAGCAAGGTAATTATCCAAAAGCACTTGACTACTTTTTTAAAGCGTTAAAGATCGATGAAGAACTGCATAATAAGGAAGGCATGGCCAAGCGGCTTGGCAACATCGGAAATGTCTACAAAGACCAAGGCGATCCTGCCAAAGCATTGGACTATGATTTTAGGGCATTGAAAATGGCGGAAGAGGTTGGGGATAAAAACGGAATTGCAGCAGATCTCGGCAATATCGGGATTGTTTATTTCAATCAAGGCGATTATTCCAAGGCATTGGACTACTATTTCAAGGCGCTGAAAATAAAAGAAGAAATCGGAAATAAATACGGAATTGCAAACACACTCGGCAACATCGGAAGCGCTTATTCGGATCAAGCAGACAAACTCACGGCAAATCATTCACCCCAAAAAGATTCATTGAAGCAAAAAGCACTGGACTATTTTTTCAAGGCATTGAAGATGGATGAAGAGCTCGGAGATCAAAACGGAATTGAGATCAATCTTGGAAACATTGGTTCGCTTTACACGGATATAAATAAATATGCAGAAGCAGAAAAGTATTTGCTCGACGCGTTAAAGCTGGAAAAAGAAATAGGAGACCTGAATGATGAAAGGCAAATCGAAGAGGTACTCACCAACCTCTACACCAAAACCAACCGTGATCAGCTGGCATTGGAGCATTACAAAAAAGCAATGGCGCTAAAAGATACTTTGTTCAATGAAGAAAAAAATAAGGAGATCACCCGCAAGGAAATGAACTATGAGTTTGAGAAGAAAGCAGCTGCGGCAGCGGCAGCGGCCGAAAAACAGCAGGCAGTGGCAGAAGCGGAGAAACGCAAACAACAGGTAATCTTGTATTCGGTAATCGGTGGATTGCTGGTGGTGTTGCTTTTTGCCGGATTTGTTTTTCGCTCGCTGCGAATTACTCGTAAGCAAAAATTAATTATTGAAGATCAAAAAAAGCATGTGGAAGAAAAACAAAAGGAAATATTGGATTCTATTCATTATGCAAGGCGGATTCAAACTGCGTTGCTTCCCACTGAGAAATATGTCGAGAAAACACTGATGAGATTAATGAATAAATAACAAATGACAAGTATCAAAACACAAATAAATTCCAATTTCTAAATTCAAAATCCCAAACCGTCTCGGTTATTGGATCTTAGGTGTTGGATATTATTTGTTATTTGTCTTTTGAGTTTTGGAATTTCCTCTATTGCCAAAACACTGCACCGGCTGATGAATGGCAATTAGCCAATGAAGAGATAAAAGACACATATCAATAAAACAACGCTCACACGTGAAAGAAGTTTCAAAATTTCAAAAACTAGCAAGCAGTAATTTTTTATTTCGACTTTACATGCTGAAAGTATTGCCCATGGCATTCCTGGCCGGCATTCGGGTAAAGGAATTTTCACCGGAGAAATCGATTTTAACCATTAAATTTTCCTGGCTCACGCAAAATCCGTTTCGTTCCATTTATTTTGCCTGCCTGGCAATGGCGGCTGAAATAAGCACCGGGTTGCTGGTGATGAATGGTATTTATAATTCCAAACCTTCAATCTCCATGCTGGTCACAAAGAATCAGTCTGTCTTCCTGAAAAAAGCGGTTGGAAAAATATCATTCACCTGCAACGGCGGCAAAATAATCGCAGAAGCCATTCAAAAAGCCAGGCAACAGGAAGAGGGATCTGTTATAGATGTAAAATCCGTTGGTGTTGACGAAGCTGGCGATACGGTTGCCGAATTTACTTTCACCTGGTCATTGAAAGCAAAAAGCAAAGCGTAAAAACCTATTTTCCCAGCATGCCTTCTTTCAGGTCGCTGTCGGCAGGATCGCTGCCCAGCCAGATCCCGAATACGGCTTTCTTGAATTCAAGCCCTTCGATCTCTGATTTCAATTTCCCGTTTTTATAAATGGAAACCTTCTCGCCCGTATAAACGATATCAAACACATCGCCCTTTGTAATAGGATCACTGAAAGAGTTCTTGAACTTTTCGATCTTATCTTTAAGCGGCTCCATTTTTCCGCCGGTAGATTTTTCAAATCCTTCATTCACCGCGCTGATCATTTTATCGCTTGAAATAAGTCCGGAGACAATACACATGCGGATCGCCATGGAGGAGTTGGCTGAAACGATGGCCGCATCCTCCTTGCTCTTTGACGTAAGGTAAAGAGAAGCCACATACATATCCATCCAGTATTTTACACGGGTGCCTCCTCCGTTAATTACCAGTTTCTCTTTTCCTGCAGGATACGTGTCAGGGAAAGTTATGCCGTTGATCTTTGTTTGAGCTTCGGTGGAAATAAATGTCAGTACTGCGATTGACAATAAGAATATCTGTTTCATGGTATGGTGATAAAATGGTTTCGGCAAAAGTATTAAAACCTAAATGATAACCGTCATTGATTTTTTCCGATCCGGTTGCAAAAAATATACCACCTTTACACTATGAAAAAGATTGCTGTCTTCTCCTCCGGGGGCGATGCCCCGGGGATGAACGCCTGTATCCGGGCCGTCGTACGCACTTCCATCTTCAATCATCTTGACGTAACAGGCATCATGCATGGCTACGACGGAATGATCAACGGCGAGATCATTCCCATGAATGCCAGATCTGTTTCCGGGATCATTCACCGGGGAGGAACGATCCTTAAAACGGCCCGAAGCGCTGAATTCATGACCCAAGAAGGAATGAACAAGGCAAAACAGAATCTGGAATCAAATAAGATTGACGGAGTGGTGGCTATTGGCGGCGACGGAACCTTCAGAGGGGCGTTGGAGTTCAGTAATATCTGTTCCGTTCCGTTTGTAGGCTGTCCGGGAACCATTGACAATGATCTGATCGGAACTGATTTTACGATTGGCTATGATACCGCTATCAATACCGTTGTGGATGCCGTTGATAAGATCCGGGATACGGCGGAGAGCCACGACCGGTTATTTTTTGTGGAAGTGATGGGCCGCGATGCCGGGCTGATCGCGCTGCGCAGCGGAATCGGATCCGGAGCGGAAGCAATACTTATTTCCGAAGCTGAAACAGATTTTGAAAAACTTATTCAGCATTTAAGGGAATCCAGAAAAGACAAGTCCTCCAAGATCGTTATCGTATCTGAACAAAGCGGAACCGGAAGCGTTGTTAAGCTGGCGGAGAAGGTAAAAAAAGTGCTTCCCTTTTATGACATTCGTTTTTCCGTACTCGGACATATTCAACGCGGGGGAAATCCTTCCTGCATGGACCGTGTGAATTCTTCCCGAATGGGTTTTGCAGCGGTTGAAGCGCTGATGCAGGGAAAAAAGAATTTGATGATCGGAATAATTAACAATAAAATTTCGTACACTCCCTTTGAGAATGCAGTAAAACATATAGAAGAACTTCATCCTGATCTGGTGAAAATGATGCGGGTGCTGGCTATTTAAGTGATTTCCTCTTGCAAGAAACCGCATCAAACAAACTGCTGCAACATTCTATTGTAATACCAGTTTTGCTACCCGCTGGAACGAACTGTTTCCAATCCTTACCATATACATTCCTTTTGCCAAACCGGTTACATCCATAGAAGCAGTAAAGGCTTTGGAAACGGGCGTAATTATTTTCCCTCCAAGTT
>JAHEYJ010000077.1 GCA_023251675.1 Bacteroidota bacterium | reverse complement strand
ATAAAAAAATAATAATTCAATAATCAAATCCATAGGCAATGAAAAAAAATCTACTTACCCTAACATTCATTTTCTTTTTTGCAAATTTATTTGCACAAACGTCTGTTCCCGGAGGATCCGTAAGCGGAACATGGACGCTTGCCGGTTCTCCTTACCAGGTACAGGGCTCTATACAGGTGCTGAATGGCGCCACTCTTACTATTCAACCCGGCGTTACGGTAGAGTTTGAAGGCACTTACAAACTAATTTGTTTGGGACAAATAGTAGCCGTTGGCACTTCTGCAGATTCCATCACTTTCACTGCAGCTAACACGACCAATGGCTGGAGAGGGGTAAGATATGAATCAACCGCCGCAAGTAACGATACTTCTAAATTTTTTTATTGTAAGTTCTTATACGGAAATGTAACCAGCACGAGTGGCAATGATGGATATGGCGGCGGATTGATGTTTAACGCATTTTCAAAGGCTATTATTTCGAACAGTCGCATAAGCAATTGTTATTCTATTTATATGGGCGGAGCCATTGCCTGTAAATCGGGAAGCAATGTTCTTATAAAGAATAATAAAATCACTAATAATACTTCTGCAGCCACACCCGGCATCTATGCTTCTGCCAGCAACCCGCTTATAAGCGGAAATGTTATCTCATATAATGCTTCCACCGTCACTAACCAAAATGGAGGAGGCATCTACTGTGAATATCAAAACGCGAATCCGCTGATCATTAATAATATTATCTCTAATAATTCAGGTGGAGGCGGAGGAGGAATTTATTGTTATAACGGAAGCAGCCCGACAATAAAAAATAATGTCATTAGTAACAATACGGCTACGGGAACAAGTATTTATGGAAGTAACGGAGGAGGAGGGATTGCCTTTATGGGCGCCACCAGCGTTATCCCTTGCACTTCTCTTGTAGTCAACAATACCATCGTAAATAATAATTCGGCCACTAGTGGCGGAGGAATTTTTTGCTTTAACAATGCAAACCCCACCATTCGTAACACCATAATATGGGGAAACACCGCAGCTACTTCCGGGGCAGAGGTATTTTTACAAGATGATGACTGTGACCCGAATATTTATTATTCGGATGTTCAGGGCGGTATAGCGGCGATAGATCCAAATAGTAATATTTACTCAGGCACTTACTCGAACAATATAAACTCCAATCCTCTTTTTGTTTCTCCGTCGGGCGGAGCCGGAACAGGATTCAATGGCGTAACAGCCAACTGGGCATTACAAAATACGTCTCCCTGTATTGATACGGGCGATCCTACCATGATCACGCAGTCAACTGATATTTCAGGAAACCCGCGCGTTACAGTTTGCCGAATCGATATGGGCGCTTATGAATATCAAAATGGCACTCCCTTCGCTGTGTCAATAGCGCAAACAGGATCTATTCTTTGCAGCGGATACACCACCGGCGCATTACAGGCAACTGCATCCGGAAGCGGCTCGCCTTACACCTATTCATGGAGTACAACCGCCACCACTTCAGCGATCAGCAATCTTGGAGCAAATACGTATACCGTTACTGCAAGTAATTCCACCGGTTGTACAAGAACCCAAACGCTCACCATCACTGAACCGGCAGGCATGAACATCACCGCATCGCAAACCAATATCGACTGCAGCGGCAACTGTATTGGTTCCGCATCGGTAACGGTTACCGGAGGAACTGCGCCTTATACTTATAGCTGGAGCACGGGTTCAACGGTTTCTGCTACAGCTTCCAATCTCTGCTCCGGGCCCTACACCGTCACCGTCACTTCAACCGGAGGATGCTTTCAAACCAATACGGTCACCATTTCTTCTCCCGGATCGCTTTCCTTTACCACTTCAAAGGTAAATGTTAACTGCCACGGAGCCAACAACGGAAGCTTCACGGTGACGCCTACCGGCGGCACTCCTCCTTTAAATTATTCTAAAGACGGAGGAACCAATTACCAATTATCAAATTCTTTCACCGGTCTTGCGGCGACCACTTACAGTGTTGTCGTGAAAGACAACAACGGCTGTCAGACCAGTATAACTTCTTTAACTATTACGGAACCCGGTGTTCTTACCGCTTCTATTACACCTACAACGATCAACTGTTACGGCGCCACCAACGGAACTGCTGCATCAACGGTCACCGGCGGCACTTCGCCTTTTACTTATTCCTGGAACAGTTCTCCGGTGCAAACAACAGCTACCGCCAGCAATCTTCCGCTTGGTAATTATACTTTATCAGTGACCGACAGCAAAGGATGTACGGCATCCGCCTCTGCTTCTATTGTTTCCACTTTGCCTGCAGTTCCCATCTGCCTGGTAACGGTTGATACCTCCACCTCTACCAAAAATGTAGTTGTTTGGGAGAAACCCGTTACTACAGCTATTGACAGTTTTAAAATATATCGCGAGATCGGCCTGAATAATTTTGTGCGCATAGGAGGCCTCCCCTACTCGGCCCTTTCGCAATACACCGATACTACCAACGGTGTCAATCCCAAAATTCAATCCTACCGGTATAAAGTTTCCTGCGTTGACTCCTGCGGAAGTGAAAGTACGCTGAGCGCTTACCACCGCACCATCCACCTGTCCACACCGCAGTTTACTCCTCCCAGCACGTTTGACCTGATCTGGACGAATGATTATGAAGGATTTTCCTTTTCTCAGTATTATATCCTGAGAGATAACAACAACAACGGGAGTTGGGTAAAAATCGATTCCGTAACTTTTGGGAATCTTTCGTATACAGATGTGGGCGGAACGCATCCTGCTCCGACAGACAGCGCCCGCTACATCGTGGAAGCCGCTCCTGCTTCGCCCTGCAATGTTTCCATTAAAAATACTTTACCGGAAGCAGCCACAATCAAATCATCCAAATCCAATACGTCTGACCGGACACAGAATCCTGTTTCCGTTTCAGAGAATACCCTGGATAATTCCATCAGCCTATTTCCCAATCCCAATCACGGCAGCTTTACATTGGAGATTGCAGATTACCGGTTACAAATTGTAAAAGTGAATCTGTACAACATGATGGGCGAATGGGTTTATCAGGCTTCTGTAACCAACCCGAAAACAGAAATTAAAATCCCGGGAATAGGAAAAGGCGTTTACCATCTGCAGATTATTTCAGGAGGCCAGACGTTGAACAGAAAAATTATTATTCAATAAACATTCGTTCCATTAAAATGAAGATCCTTCTCGAGAAATCGGGAAGGATCTTTTTAATTCAGGCCAGATCCATTTCCTCCTTTCCATTAAAAGAAATTATCTTTGATAAAATTATATTCCCATGAAACCTCTCGTACTTCTATTTTCCTGCCTGATGGCTTTTGGCCTGCTTTCATCCGCAGGAGAGAATGATTCGCTGGAAGCCATTGCAAAAGCCGGCACGCAAGATACCGGCACAGTAAACGCGCTTAACCTGCTCTGCAAGAAAAACTGGAGCAGCGAGGAAGAAAAAGCACTTGCCTACGGGAACCGTGCCATCCGGCTTGCTGAAAAGATAAATTACAAAAAGGGAATTGCCCAGGCGCTGAACAACATCGGCGTCGTGTATTATAATTTCAGCGATTACAACAAAGCGCTGGAGAATCATTTCAAATCGCTGGCCATGAGAAAAGAACTGGGAGATAAAAAAGACATCTCCGCATCGCTGAACAATATCGGAAATGCCTATGATGGATTGAGCGACTATCCGCACGCACTTGACTTTTTTACACAAGCGCTGAAAATGCGGGAAGAGACCGGCGACAAAAAGGGCATTGCAGGCTCTTCAAATAATATCGGCAATCTCTATTATTCAAGAGGAAATTATTATAAGGCATTGGAATATTTTTTTGAAGCGCTGAAGATATACGAAGAACAAGGAGAATCATCCGTCGCTCATGCAAACGCCCTTCATAATATAGGGAATGTTTACAAAGAACAGAATGACAGCAAGAATGCCATTGAGTTTTATGAAAAAGGATTGAAGATGAGGGAAGAAATAGAAGACGAACAAGGCATTGGCGTATCGTATAATGCGATTGCGGCACTTTATCTTTCTTCTGCCGTTGAGCAAAAAAATTCGACCTATGCAGAGAATGACTATACAAAAGCAAGAGAGTATTTCAAGAAAGCCATAGAGATACAGGAAAAAATTGACGACAAAACCAACATGGCTATTTCTCTGAACAACCTGGGAATAATTTATTTTAATGAAAACGATTACGACAAAGCGCTGGAGAACAGTTTTGCCTCCTTAAAGATAGCCGATGAGATCGGGGATAAATCAACCAGTACTGCCGCATTGGGCAGCATTGCGGATATTTACCGCAAGCAAAATAAGATCGATGCATCCATTGAATTTGCAACCCGTGCGCTTGCGATGGCCGATAGTTTGAGAATCCTGGATAACATCAAAACATCACACCTGACATTGAGCGAGAATTACGATTCCATGAAACAGTTTGACAAATCGCTGTTCCATTACAAACAATACATTGCCTACCGCGACAGCCTGTTGAATTCTGAAAGCGCAAAACAAATATCCAACATGCAGCAGAAATACGAACTGGAAAGAGAAAAACTGGAAGAAGAACATACGAAGGAAAAAGAAGAAGCTGATTTTGAGAGAAAAGAACAAGCGCAATACCTGATTATTTTTGCGATCATTATTATCGTGATTGTATTCGTTGTCATTGCCAGCCACCTGCAACTTTCCCCGAAAACCATCGACTTCTCCTCTTTTGTTGGCGTGCTGCTGCTTTTTCAGTTTTTAGAAGTATTGCTTCATCCGTACATCAATAAGTATACGCATGGACTTCCCATCGTATTTATCCTGGTCAACATCGTATTGGCTTCCGGGCTAA
Organism: Bacteroidota bacterium; assembly: GCA_023251675.1. Taxonomy (GTDB): domain Bacteria; phylum Bacteroidota; class Bacteroidia; order Palsa-948; family Palsa-948; genus Palsa-948. Next base: position 10,211 of record JAHEYJ010000077.1, on the reverse strand, counting down.
AACCGCTTCATCACCAGATAGAAAAAAGACTGATAAAAGTGGCTCATGGGATTACGTTAAAACAAAAAATCAGGACTGAAAAGCTGGCTGAAGCAGAACGCAAACGCTTAGAACAGGTCCGGATTTCGGAACAAGAGAATAAATCCGAAGAGATTAATTAAATATCTTTGATGCGATCAAAAAGAAATGAAAATCTATTCCTTTTTATTAATAGTATACTTATTATTCCATACGTCCCCTGTTTTTTGTCAATCCAGCCTTGAAGCAGAAAAACCAGAACTCATCAAACGTCTTGAATATGAAAAGCAACAGGCTGTTTCTGCTGAAGAAAGCAAAGTCGTTGCCTGGTTTGCAGCTATAGGATTACTGCTTGCTGCCGGAATTTTATTTAAACGAATCAAAGACATTCAAAAGCATCAAAAAATACTGGACGAGAAAAACTGCCTGCTAGAAAACGTTAATGCACAGCTTTCTCAAAAAAATAAAGACATTACGGACAGCATTGCCTATGCAAAAAAAATTCAGGATGCCTTACTCCCCTCTATGAGTTACGCAAAAAATATTCTTCCTGAACATTTTATTCTTTTTAAACCTAAAGATATTGTAAGCGGGGATTTTTATTGGATAGAAGAATGGAAGCACCAGGTCTTTATCGCTGCCGTGGATTGCACAGGGCATGGGGTGCCCGGCGCTTTCATGAGCATATTGGGAAGTGATTTACTGCATGAGATCATCAAAGACCATGGCATTACCAAGCCGGCTGCTATTCTCAACGCGATGGATAAAGGGCTTGCAAAAATTCTGCATCAACATACGGCTTCCAACGAAGTAAAAGACGGAATGGATATTGCATTTTGTGCGATTGATAAAAGGAATAATTTACTGGAATATGCAGGCGCTTTTAATCCGCTCTGGTTAATAAGAGATAATACATTACAAGAGTTTACGGCTGATAAACAACCTATAGGTGTTTTCATTGATGACCAACCGAAACTTTTTACAAACCATGAGATCAAACTTTTACCAGGCGACCTGATTTATATTTTTTCCGATGGCTATGCTGATCAGTTTGGCGGACAGCATGGAAAAAAATTCCGGTATAAACAGTTAGAAGAAATAGTTCTAGCAAACTGTTCAAAGCCCCTCTACGTACAAAAAGATATTCTTGAAATAAAATTTGATGAATGGAAAGGCGATTTAGAACAAGTGGATGATATGCTTGTTATTGGAGTCAGAATCCCTTAATTGCTGACGATTTACCTTTTATTAGATTTTATTTTTTACTTCCAGAGGCAACACAACTTCAAAATTTCAAGCCATGCAATATTGTACATTGAATTCATTTCTGAATTATAAGCTTTTTAACGGCAGCCCCTTTTTCTGTTTTTACCTGCAGAAAATAAATTCCATCCGATAAATCTCCCCTGCTAATTACGAATGCATCCGAATTACGAATGACCTTTGGGAACACTTCTCTGCCAAACAAATCAAAAAACCTCAATTCATAATTTGTAATCCGCGAATCCGTTATTCGCAGCGTTGCCGTTTCGGAAAATGGGTTGGGAGAAATACTAAAATCATTTTCATCAATAATCGATTTTACGGATACCGGATTGTTCAGCCTGTAAATATTGGAGCGGGACGAATTGAGGTTGGTGACATTAATGTACGGGTTCTTTGGATCGATCACAGTAGCCAGGCAACTGAAATTCCATGACGTGATAACCCTCCATGTAGCCGTGCTTTGATAGAAAGCATACTGCGGGTCGGTGAATAATGAAGACGAGGCACTTAGTGTACCGATAGTAGCGTAATTTCCATTTGACAGATTATCGCGCTGAAAAAGATAATTGGTAAGCGCCGGAACCGGCTGCGGCTGCCCTTCGATCTGGTACTGGCTCCAGTTGAAATTTCCGCTGTTGTTCTGGTTGAAAATGCTCTGATGATACGGACTCTTTGCGCTTAAGTTGCCGCAGGAATCCTTCGCAGCTATTTTATATCGCCAGGAAGAAAAGTTGGGATCTCCGTTGGCAGCATAAAGTGTTCGTACCGTATCCGTGAACATGCTCAGTGAATCATAAGGAACCTTTCCGATCAAACCGTAGGCATTGTTTGCTGTATCGCGGTAAACAAAAAAAGTATCCACACTTCCGCCGGTATAGATCGTTTTATCCCATACGATGATATTGTATTTTGAAAGGGAATCAACCGATACCGCACATATGGACGGTGTTGCTATCGTACTAACATGAACAAAGATTGACGCACTGTTGGTACAACTGTTTCCATCCGTTCCTATTACCGTATACGTTGAAGAAGAAGCGGGTATAAATCCAACACCGTTCAACACTCCGCCCGACCACGTATAGGAAGAAGCGTTGCTGCCTGTCAGCGTAATCTGAGACCCGGCACAAATTGTAGAAGAACTGGCGTTAGCCCCTACCAACGGGAGTTGATTCACCGTTATATATTTTGTTGCCGTATTACTGCAACTATTCCCATCTGTACCTGTAACCGTATACGTCGCTGAGGAGGACGGAACAAAACCAATTCCGTTTGTTATACCTCCTGACCAAACATACGAAACCGCACCGCCGCCCGAGAGCGTCATAGTCGCCCCTGCACAAACCGTAGAAGACGGACTCACGCTGACAGTAACCGTTGGAAGTGGATTTACAGTGATCAACTTAGTTGCAGTATTGCTGCAGCCGTTTCCATCCGTTCCTGTAACGGTATAGGTTGCAGTTCCCGTTGGCACAAATCCTACGCCGTTCGTCACGCTGCCGGACCAAACATAGGAAGTGGCGCCCCCGCCTGAAAGTGTAATGATTGTTCCGGCACATACAGTAGAAGAAGGATTTACATTGGCAGTAACAACCGGAAGAGCCGTCACATTCAAAGCATAACTTCCGCTTGCTGTAACAGAACAACCCGTATTAGTCCCGGTAACGGAATATGTTGTAGTCGTTGTTGGATTTACAGATATACTCGTTGTAGTAAAACCTACATTCCAAGAATAATTCCCTGCGCCGCTCGCTGTTAATGTATTTACAGAACCTGCGCAGACCGTTGTTAGCGGACCGCTGATTGCGATAGGCCCCGGCAAAGAATTTAAAAGTATGGATGCATTATCCGAAGTTACATCCTCATTGGCTGTGGCAATATCTTTTTTTCCGTCTCCATTAAAATCAGCACAAGTAATTTTGACTGGTTTTGTTGCCGTTGAAAAATTGATCTGAGGTGTGTAAAAACCACCCACTCCATCGCCTCTCAATACCGAAACATTATTTCCGCTGCTGTTTGATGTGGTGATATCGGCTTTGCCATCCCCGTCAAAATCCGCAGTGGCAATTCCCAGCGGGCCCGTGCCCGCATTGTATGTATTCGGAGCTGAATATTGCCCGGATGCGTTGTTCAATAAAACTGAAACATTCGCTGAAGTATTATTGGCAGTGACGATATCAAGATCCCCGTCACCGTCAAGATCAACCGCCACCAGATCCGTAGGCCCTGTACTTGCACCCGTTGTAAAAGTGCCGGCAACAGAAAAAGCTCCGGCACCGGTATTAAATAGCACCGTAATATTATTTGAAATCAGATTTGCCGTCACCAGATCGGCTTTCCCGTCTCCTGTAACATCTGCGCATACAATTCCACGCGGGCCTGAACCAACCGTATAAGTTGCTGCGGTACCAAATGTTCCATTCCCATTCCCAAAACGAACCGTAACCGTTCCCGGGGAAGAATTTGTATTGGTTATCGCTATATCTTTTTTTCCGTCTCCGTTAAAATCACCGGCAGCAATTCCGGCCGGATTCACTCCGGTAGTTGTATAACTGTTCGCCGCTCCAAGTCCTCCTGCTCCATTTCCAAGCATGACTGTGAATCCCTGTAAGGCCGATCCATTGTTGGCTACCGCCACATCGGCATTTCCATCATTATTAAAATCCGTACTAACAATCGCGTATGGCTGAGTATTGGTGATAGTAAATGTGTTGGCCGCTAAAAACCCGCCGGTTCCGTTTCCAAGAACAATAGAAACCATGCTGGGCGTTACGACCGCTACTGCCAGATCCTGCTTCCCGTCGTTATTGAAATCCCCGCTGGTGATGGCTTTCGTATTGGTATTTGTTCCTACGGAGTATTCAGTATGTGGATAAAAACAAACTTGTGAATTAGCTATCAATCCTGCAAAGAGAAGAAAGAGAAAGATTTTTGATTTCATTTTTTAAAATGTATTAGCGGATTATTTTTTATTAAAGTACCTTTTTGGGTTTTGCTTTCCAAAAAAAAATTACTGCAGAATTATAAATTTTATTCCGGCATCGAAGATAAAACTTTTAAGTAAATTCCTCCAGGCAAAAAGTGCGTCCTTGCAAATAAAAAAAAATTCAACAAAAATCCTGCGCCCATCGCTTGACAGACACAGGATTTTAAGAAATTATTTTATTTCAACTTGATTATCTTTTTAACAGATGTTGCGGAATCAGAAGCAACTCTCACATAATAAATACCCTCTTCCATATCAACCGTATTTATCATCAAATGAGTATCCGATACATTCCATTTCTTGATCCTGTTTCCAAGAACATCATACAATTCCACAAAATGATATTCAGCTGTGCTCCATGTGATGGTCACATTGTCACTAAATGGATTTGGGAAAATCAACATTTGATCATCCCCTGCCTGTTGCTGAATCCCAGTGCACGGATCAACAATAATTGGCTGTGTTGCCGTATTTGTACAACCGATGTTATCTGTAAAGGAATACGTAATGGTAAATGTTCCTGTGCCGGCTGCCGAAGGGTCAAAATTTCCTGCAGCCACCCCTGTCCCTGAATACGTTCCTCCCGAAGGGAATCCGCCGGTGAGGGTAAATGCACCGGAATTCGCACAAACTATATTCGGAGTAAGGGTAAAGGTCACCGTCGGAGCAGGATTCACAGCAACACTGAACGTTTGCGCAGTACTGCTGCCACAGGAATTATTTGCAATTACAGAAATTGTACCTCCACCTGATCCTGCTGTAGCCGTAATTGAATACGTTGCAGAAGTTCCAGACCATCCACCGGGCAAAGTCCATGAATAAGTTGCCGCGTTCGGATCATTCACAACTGAATAGATCTGGCCGGAGCCCTCACAGACCGTATCCGATCCTGAAATTGTTCCCGGCTGCAACGGCGAAGTGGTAGTAACAATAACGGTCAGTGTTTGAGAACTACTGCTTCCGCATGTATTATTAGCAACTACGGTTACCGTTCCGCCAGTTGCACCTGCAAGCGCTGTAATGGAATTGCTTGTTGATGCGCCGGTCCAGCCAACAGGCAATGTCCATGTATAAGATGTTGCGCCGGCAACCGGTGTAACACTATAGGTTTGGTTTCCATTTGCACAGGCCACCGTACTTCCGGATATAGCTCCCGGTTGAGGAGGATTACCAATTGAAACAACTACCATATCCGACGAAGTACAACTACCACCGGTTACCGTTACGGTATATGTTGTAGTAACCGTAGGAGACGCAACCGGATTGGAGATATTGGTCGCACTCAGTCCGGAAGAAGGAGACCACGAATAAGTACCGCCGCCGCTCGCATTCAATGTTGTACTATTTCCGGAACAGATAGAAACATCAGATCCTGCATTTGCAATAACGGGTGGCAGAACTGTTATTTTCACCATATCCACAGCAGAACAAGTTCCATTTGTAGTGGTAAGAGAATAGGTGGTCGTAGCCGTAGGTGAAGCCACGGGATTGGAAACAGTTGCTGAACTCAGTCCGGAGGACGGAGACCATGAATAGGCACTTCCTCCGCTTCCATTCAATGTTGTTGAATTTCCCTTACAAATAGTGACATCCGCACCTGCATTTGCACTTGGCAGTGCGTTCACCGTTATGTATGAAGTTTTTGTTATCGCATTGGATCCGGATGCATTTGATGCGGTCAGGGTCACGCTATATGTACCGGGAACATTATAGCATATGTTGGTTGGATTCTTAACCGTCGCGCCTGCCGGCGAAGCTCCGGGGAAAGACCATATCCAACTGGTTGGAGTATTTGTACTCAAGTCCGTGAAGTTGATGCAGGTATTAACACATAAAGTTGTATTACTTGTAGTGAAATCAGCCACAGGCGCATTTCCGGATGCGAGAATCACAATACCATAATCTTCCGTTTCACCATACGTGTAGTTCGTACATGGATCCATTCCGGGAGTATTATAAACGCATCGCACTCTCATTCTTGTTGAACCCGTTGTGGCAGCAGCAGGTACAGTGAACGCGATGTTTTGCGTTTGATAAGCCGCTGTAGTAGAAAACTCGCCGAGCTTTTCTCCTGCATCCGTAAATAATCCGTTCTTGTTGTAATCAATCCACACCGCGTAGTAATCCGGCTGATATAAACCACCGGTAACGGCAACAGTATATGAACTGGATCTGCTCAGGTTTGTCGACATGGTTGCCGAATAATTCGTATAGTTCGGACCGCCGGTACTTCCGCTGGCCGTGTTGCTAATTGTACCCAATACAACACCATCGATGAAATCATCTGACGCGGTACCGGTTGTAGGATTCGGAATACAATAGGTCGACGTAGCGATAACATTGATGTAACAGGATCTGGTCTTTGTATTCTGTCCTCCTGAATTGGAGGCAGTCAATGAAACAGAATAGCATCCTACCGTATTATAAACAATGCCCGAAGGGTTCTGAACTACAGATGTAGCCGGTGTTCCGCTTGTAAATACCCATGACCAACCTGTAGGATTATTTGTAGAAAGATCCGTAAAGTTCACGCTGCTTCCAACAGTGATCGTAGTGGTGTTTGCAACAAAATCTGCAACCGGGGCAGGGAAAATAGAGGTATAATTATACGGCAATGATGTAGCCGAACACCCGTTCGTATTGGTTACAATCACAGTATAATTTCCGTTTTGAGTTGGAGTAATGGTTTGCGACGTAGCTCCGCCGATCGGCGTTCCATTCAAGCACCATTGATTGCCCGTTGAAGCACTTGAAACCAAATTCAATCCGACCTGAGTGATCACCGGAATGGCCGGCAAAGGATTAACAGTTATCGTAACTGAAGAAGTACCTGAACATCCGTTGGAAGTTCCTACTACTGTATAGGAAATTGCAGAAGTTGGAGATGCAATTACACTGCTTCCCGTTGTTGAGCTAAGCGCCGTTGACGGCGACCATACATAAGAAGTAGCTCCGGCAGCTGTCAATGTTGAAGAACTGCCCGCACAAATCGTTAACGGATTGGCAGAGATCGTTACCGATGGAGGTATCGATAAATTGACTGCTCCTGCTCCATTTCCTGTACAACCTTTACTATCTGTGACAGCCACTGAATAAGCTCCGGCAGTTAAACCGGTAATGGAAACAGTAGTAGCCGTTGTTGACCAGAGATAACTAAACGGAGAACTTCCTCCTGCAAGATTTGCCGTAGCCGTTCCGTCATGGCCGGCACAGGTTTCATTCGTAGAAGTAACCGTCACCGTAGGATTTGAATTAACGGTCACATTCACTGAAGAAGAAGTAGAAGAACATCCATTTACACCGGAAGTGGTCACATAATAATTTCCAGAGGTTGTTACAATAATATTTTGAGTAGTAGCCCCGGTTGACCAGCTATAATTATTTTCTAAACTGGAAATCAAATCCACATTTCCCCCTGCACAGAAAGTGGTCGGGCCGTTTGGAGCAATAACCGGAATTCCCGGCGATGGTTTAACCGTAATAGAAACGGTCGCCGTACCCGAACAACCGCTGGTGGTTCCGGTCACGCTATACGTAGCGTTTGAAGGCGGCGTTGCAACCGGATTGGAGATCGTTGTATTATTTAAATAAGTACCCGGAGTCCATACATAACTTGCCGCCCCGCTTCCTGTCAGGCTGGTGGAGGTGCCGGCACAAATGGTATATGAACTGGCGGTTACTGTTACTGTCGGAATTGCATTTACCACTACGATTACCGGAGTTGAGGAAGATGAACATCCGTTCACATCTGAAACAGCGACGACATAACTTCCCGAAGAGGCCGCTGTGATGGATTGGGTGTTTGCCGCAGAAGGCGTCCATGTATAGCTGTTGGCAACCGTTGAATTCAAATCAACACTTCCACCGGCACAGAACGTTGTGGCTCCGCTTGCCGTTACCGTTGGAGTCGGAGGCGCAGGATTTACATTCAGTGTTACAAAATCCTTGTTGGTACAATTATTTACATCTGTTCCTGTAACCGTGTAGGTGATCGTTGTAGTCGGAGAAGCCGACACATTCGCTCCTGTTGTTGAACTCAGCCCTGTTGATGGAGACCATAAATAGGTGTTCGCACCGTTTGCAGATAAGGTAGTCGATGTGTTCTGACAGATGGGTGAACTGCCCGCCGCAGCAACCACATTCGGAGGCGTATTGACCGTTACATTCACTGAAGAACCGGAGGAACATGAATTGGCATTAGTGACGGTTAACGAGTATGTACCCGATGCCGTCACGGAGATGGTTTGCGTAGTTGCCGTTGTACTCCAGAAATTTCCGGTTGAACTGGGAGAAGACAAGATCACACTTCCACCCGAGCAGAAAGTCGTCGGGCCGCTGGGTGTAATTGTAGCACTTGGTAAGGGGTTTACAACCACAGGCATCACGGTTGAACCAGAGGAGCAGCCACTAATATCCGTTATAGTTACAGAATAATTTCCGGACGATGTCACTGCTATACTTTGTGTCGTTGCCCCTGTTGACCAGTAATAACTGTTATTTGCACTCGACGTCAATGTTACACTTCCGCCCTGGCAGAAAGTGGTCGGGCCGCTTGGCGTAATCACCGGAATGGAAGGCGGCTGATTGATGGTAAATGTTGCTGTGGCGGCAGTCGAACATCCGTTCGTTGTTCCGGTCACCGTATACCCGGTTGTTACTGAAGGCGAGACTATGAACGATGAAGCGGAGGAACCCGTATTCCAGCTATAACTCACCGCACCGCTTGCTGCAAGTGTGGAAGATCCTCCCAGGCAGGAAGAAGAAGGAGATGCAATAGCAGTTACGGAAGGATTCGGTTTAACCGTTACCGATTTAGATGCAGAAGTTGCACTGCAGTTATTTGCATCCGTAATAGTCACTACATAATTTCCGGAAGATGTTATGGACACCGATTGTGTGGTAGCCGTAACCGGTGACCAATTATATCCATTCGCAGAACTCGAAGTAAGCACCACATTTCCGCCCTGGCAGAAAGTAGTGGAGCCTCCCGCTGTGATCGTTGGGATCGCAGGCGTAGGATTTACTGTGACGGAAAGCGTTTGTGCCGCAGAAGCACCGCAACCGTTATTAGCAGTAATCCGAACATTTCCGCTCGTTGCTGAAACCGTTGCCGTGATCGCTGCAGTAGATGAAGATCCGATCCAACCCGAAGGTAAGGTCCATGTATAACCCGTAGCGCCGCTTACGGCCGCTATGGAATAAGAATTCACTGTTCCCTGGCAAACAAGAGTATTTCCCGAAATGCTTCCGGGTTGCGCCGTTACATCATTTACTGTAACTGAAATCGTACGTGTTGCAGAAGTTCCGCAAGTATTGCTGGCGGATACCGAAATGGTTCCTCCGGAACTTCCCACCGTTGTATTGATCAAATTGGTAGCAGATGTTCCACTCCAGCTTCCTGGCAATGTCCAGTTGTACGACGTTGCGCCACTGACAGCCACCACACTATAGGTCTGTGATGTGCCAGCACAGGTAGTGGATAGCCCTGAAATATTTGTTGGCTGTCCGGGTAAACTTCCGCTCGGAGTTACCGAAAGTGTGGATGCTGTACCCGTCCCGCAGGAATTACTCGCGTACACCTGAATTGATCCCGCCGTACTTCCTGCAGTCGCATTCATGGAAGCAGTTGTAGAGTTTCCTGCCCATCCCGACGGCATTAGCCATGTATAAGATGTTGCTCCGCTTACAGCACTTATGGTATAGGTTTGAGCCGTGCCTGAACAAGGCGCAATATTTCCGCTAATAGCTCCGGGCGCTGAAGGAAGCGGGGTTACAGTAACGGTTTTTGTGGAAGCAGCACTTGTATTACAACCGTTGCTTGCCGTAACGGAAATGGTTCCGCTGGAATTTCCGGGAATAACATTTATCGTATTGGAAGTGGAGGAACCGCTCCATCCGGAAGGCAAAGTCCATGAATAGGAAGTGGCTCCTGTCACCAATG
>JAHEYJ010000207.1 GCA_023251675.1 Bacteroidota bacterium | reverse complement strand
TAAAGTGGCGGTTGATCTCATGGATGTAGATCGTCTTGAAAAGATTCAGATTGATGTTCTCCGTATGAGAAAATTTTGGATCGCGCTTGAGGGAGATGAGTTTTTTATGTGTTTCGTAAAATTCATCATACAGATTCAATTTGTTCTGCGACGCAAGAAGGTTGTTCAGCGCGCGGATATAAAGTTCCGGTTTGCGGTAGATCATTCCGGGCTGCGAATCGAACAGGTTCACCCATTTCTTCGCGTAGTGATATCCATTCCGGAAATCCTGTATGAAATAAAAATAACCTGTGAACGAATAATAGAGATACAGTTTTTCGTGGAAGGAAAGTTTCTTTTCATCGTAGCGGGGAAGCGAGGATTCAAAAAAATGTTTCACTTTTTCGAAATCAGTGTTATTCCGGATGAAACCCGTGCGCTGGTAAAGCGAATTCAGTTTAAGGGAAAGATTGGAGAACGTGTTGATGTTCTGAATGCTCTCCGCTGTCTTTTCCGTTTCGGAGATAATGGATCTCACGCGTGTTTCATTTCCTTCGTGAACCGTTTGCCGAAGCGCCAGTTTTTCAAGTTCCAGTATTTCAAGCAGCAGGACCATCGTGTCGTTCTGCTGTGCCGAGCGTTTGGCTTTTTCCAGCATCTTCAGGCATTCGTCGTACAGGCATTTATTATAGAGTATCCGGGCGTAATCAAGCAGCGAAGTGACTTTGAGTTCTGCATCTCGTGAAGAACTTGTGGCCAAACATTTCATGATCTGGGAATACAGATGCGCTTTAAGATTGGGCATCTGAACCTTGTTCAGCGTTTTTTCTTTTGCGAGGATCTTTTTTTCATTGAAGACTTTCTGCCTGTCGATCCGGTTGAAGATCTTGAGGATCTTCTTTTCTTCTTCGCTGCTGATCCGGCCGGCAAAAAGTTTGAACGAACGCTTTTCGCTTTTCGAAAGTGATTTGATCAGCTGGAATAAACTGTCAGAATGTGGTTTGGACATCGTAGTAAATGTAGGTAATTATGAAGTCGGGTAATTAGGGTAATTGCGGTATATTATATCTTAAGATTACTCAATTCCTTAATTACCTTATTTTCCATAATTAGCTTAATTACTCACTTTGAACAATGAAGTATCAATTTATTTTGACTTGTGCCTTCCGAAGGTTTGAACCTACTTTTGCTTCTTAAAAATCGCCATGAACAAACATAACATTCAAATTTTCGATACAACATTAAGAGATGGTGAACAGGTTCCCGGCTGCCAGCTGAACACCGACGAAAAAGTGCTTGTCGCCAAAGCGCTTGAAGAACTGGGTGTGGATGTGATCGAAGCAGGATTCCCGATCTCCAGTCCCGGTGATTACAAATCGGTGGAAGCAATTTCAAAAGCCGTAAAACGCCCTGTCATCTGCGGATTGACCCGTGCGGTGCGCGCTGATATCGATTGCGCTGCAGATGCGCTGAAGTTTGCATTGCATCCTCGCATTCATACCGGCATCGGCAGTTCCGATATACATATCAATCATAAATTCCGGAGCACGCGGGAAAAAGTTCTTTCGCGGGGTGTGGACGCGGTGAAATACGCCAAGCGTTTTGTTGATGACATAGAATTTTATGCTGAGGATGCCGGAAGAGCCGACAATGTTTTTTTAGCGCGGATGATCGAAGCGGTCATTTATGCCGGAGCAACGGTTGTGAATATTCCGGATACGACGGGTTACTGCCTTCCCTGGGAATTCGGGAGCAAAATAAAATACCTGGTCGATCATGTTCCGAATATTCACAAGGCGGTGATCTCGGTTCATTGCCATAACGACCTGGGCCTTTCAACGGCGAATTCTATAGCCGGAGTAGTGAATGGTGCGGGGCAGATCGAGTGTACGATCAACGGCATTGGAGAGCGTGCCGGAAACACTTCTTTGGAAGAATGTGTGATGATCTTAAAAAGCCATCACGATCTTAAGCTGGAAACGAACATTGATACGACCAAAATATTCGGAGTGAGCAGGCTGGTTTCCAAACTCATGCGCATGAGCGTGCAGCCGAATAAGGCGATCGTCGGCGCAAATGCTTTTGCGCATTCCTCCGGCATCCACCAGGATGGATTTCTGAAACACCGCGATACGTATGAGATCATCAACCCGGCTGATGTGGGCGTGGAATCTTCATCTATTGTGCTCACTGCACGAAGCGGGCGCGCTGCGCTTTATTTCCGGCTCTCTCAGATCGGGATAAATATCTCGACAGAAGAACTGGATGAATTATATCCTGTTTTTCTTACGGAAGCGGACCGAAAGAGATTAATAAACGACGACGACTTAATTGAAATGGTAGAGAAAAGCGAGATCCTGACAGAAAAAGTATAGCTATGGGAAAAACATTATTCAATAAAATCTGGGATGCACACGTGGTGGAATCCATCGGTGAAGACATGGATATGATCTACATCGACCGGCATTTCATTCACGAGGTCACCAGCCCGCAGGCATTCTCGGGAATTGAAAAGAGGGGATTGAAAATTTTCAGGACAGAAAACACGATCGCAACAGCCGATCATAATGTTCCAACCCTGGATCAGCACCTTCCGATCAAAGAACAGTTCTCGCGCAGGCAGGTCGAACGGCTTACGGAGAATTGTGTTAAACACGATATTGAACTTTACGGTTTAGGACATGAAAGCCAGGGGATTGTTCATGTGATCGGACCGGAACTCGGATTGACGCTGCCGGGTATGACGATCGTTTGCGGCGACAGCCACACTTCCACGCACGGAGCGTTCGGATGTATAGCCTTTGGGATCGGAACGAGTGAAGTGGAACAGGTTTTTGCTTCGCAATGCCTCATCCAATCGCGACCGAAAACCATGCGCATCACGGTCGATGGAAAGATCGGAATGGGAGTGACTGCGAAAGATGTTATTCTCTATATCATCGCAAAAATTTCTACCAGCGGTGCTGCCGGATATTTCCTGGAGTATGCCGGTGAAGCCATTCGCAGCATGAGCATGGAAGGTCGGATGACCATATGCAATATGAGTATAGAGATGGGGGCGAGAGGCGGATTGATCGCGCCGGATGAAACCACTTTTGAATATGTGAAAGGAAGAAAGAACGCTCCTGAAAAGTTAAGTGAAGCAAATTTGTACTGGGAAATTCTTTTTTCGGATGATGACGCCATTTTTAACAAGGAACTTTTTATCAATGCTTCGGAGATCGAGCCCATGATCACGTTTGGGACGAATCCCGGAATGGGAATAAAAATATCCGAAACTATTCCTGCGGATCAGTCCCTGTCAAAAGCACTAAGCTACATGGGATTTTCGGAGGGAGACAAAATGCTTGGAAAAAAAATTGATTATGTATTCATCGGTTCATGCACCAATTCCCGTATTGAAGATCTGCGTGCAGCCGCTCAACTGGTAAAAGGAAAAAAGAAAGCAGCGCATGTCAGCGTTTGGATAGTTCCCGGTTCGCAAGCCGTGTCCAGGCAGGCGCAGCGTGAAGGCCTCGATAAAATATTCATCGAAGCCGGGTTTGAATTCCGCCAGGCAGGTTGTTCGGCGTGTTTAGGAATGAACGAAGATAAAATTCCGGAAGGAAAATACTGCGTCGCCACCTCCAACAGGAACTTTGAAGGAAGGCAGGGGCAAGGAGCAAGAACCATTCTTGCCAGTCCGCTGACGGCCGTTGCTGCAGCACTCACAGGAAAAATAACCGATGCAAGAGCATTACTGAGCTGATATGAAAAAATTTACAACACTCAATTCAACTGCTATTCCGCTCCACTCTGAGAACGTGGATACGGACCAGGTCATTCCTGCCCGCTTTCTGAAAGCAGTTTCGAAAGAAGGATTCGGAAAAAATCTTTTTTACGACTGGCGGTATGATGACAACGGAAATCCGAAGAGCGATTTCATTTTAAATGATCTTCGTTTCAGCGGGAGCATTCTGATCGCCGGAAAAAATTTCGGATGCGGTTCCAGCCGCGAACATGCGGCGTGGGCGCTCGGGAGTTTTGGATTTAAAGTGATTGTGTCCAGTTTCTTCGCCGATATATTCCGGAATAATGCGCTGAACAATGGCTTGCTGCCGGTTCAGGTCAGTGAAATATATCTGCAGCAATTATTCTTCTCTGTTGAAAATGATCCACGGCAAAAGATCGTTGTTGATCTGGAAAGAGAAATGATTTCTATCGAAGGGAAAGGCAGTCATCAAAGGTTTGAGATCAATGCGTATCGTAAGACCTGTATGATGAATGGATACGATGCGGTGGATTTTTTAGTGAGCAGGAAAAATAAAATTGAGGAATTCGAGCAAAAGCGGAATGGTGGAAAAATGGAATTCTGGAACAGTGTAACAGATACAGCATTCCCTCCTTCCATTATTCCTGTTTGAAATTAGTACATGCATTACTAGAATAAAAAATTATGGTTCAAAAAAAAATAGCCCTGTTGCCAGGCGACGGAATCGGTCCCGAGGTAGTGGAGCAGGCGGTGAAAGTGCTGCGTGCCCTGGAAGAGCGTGCGCACGTACAATTTAATTTCACACCTGCCTCCATCGGTGCCGATGCGATCCGGAAAACGGGGAATCCGTTGCCTGACGAAACGCTGTCGGTTTGCAGATCTTCGGATGCCATTTTATTTGGAGCGATCGGATCTCCGGAGTTTGACCATGATCCAAAGGCAAAAGTCCGGCCCGAACAGGGTTTATTGAAGTTGAGAAAGGAACTGGGCCTGTTTGCGAACA
>JAHEYJ010000076.1 GCA_023251675.1 Bacteroidota bacterium | reverse complement strand
TTCTTTCAAAAAAAATTGGCCATCCGCTAAATCCTGAATTTGCGATCGGCTCTGTTACCTTGCAAGGGGCGGTTGTCAATGATTCTGTTCTGGATGTTGATGCCTCTTATATACACCGGTCATCCGACAGGATTCTTCACGACCTGAAAGAGAAATACAAACTTTACATGGGAGATCAGCCATCCACCGATCTGAAAAACAAAACCATTATAGTAGTGGATGATGGCGTGGCTACCGGAAGCACGTTGAAAGCAACTATTTACGCATTGCGGAAATTCAATCCTAATGAAATTATTGTCGCCATCCCTGTGGCTCCTCCCGAAGCGGCAGCTAAACTCCGTGAAATTACCGACGAACTTATCTGCCTTTATACTCCACAGGTTTTTTACGGGGTGGGGCAATTTTATCACAACTTCACTCAAGTGAGCGATGAAGAGGTGATACGAGATCTGAGAGAAATTAATTCAAAATTAAAAACGGTTTAGCTTATAGATTTTAAAAAATATTTTCAAATGAATGAAGTCCTAAAAGTAATATTTGAAAGAAGATCGGTTCGTAAATACAAAGACAAACCCATTGACAATAAAATGATCGAATCGCTTCTCGATGCAGGAAGAATGGCTCCATCGGCTATCAACAGGCAACCCTGGAAATTTTATATCCTGACAAAAAAAGAAGACATCCAGCTGTTTTCAAAAGAAATCGTCAAAGCAAGTGCAAAAGGGATATTTAAATCCGGAATTAAAACCATTGTAAAGTCAGCGACAAGCGCTTTTCATTTATCGCATGGCATTGATTTTTTAAAAGCCAAAGACCCTATTTTTCACGAAGCGCCTGTTGTGATTTTTGTAACGGCTCCAAAAGACAATGAATGGGCCTCCCTGGACGTAGGCATGTGCTGTCAGAATATAATGCTGGCTGCAAAATCGATGGGCATAGACAGTTGCCCGGTAGGACTTGGAAAATTCGTGGAACAGACAAAACTTTTTTCCCGGCTGAATGCAAATAAAACCGAACAAGTTAAGATCGCCCTCCTACTCGGGTACGGTGATGAGAACCCGGAAGTAAAGGAAAGAATTAAATACAATTCTTCATTTATTTAAAACAATAAATCCGGATAACCAAAACATCTATTTCAGAAAGCAACCTGATGTTCAGATTCTATTCTTATTAAGGGAATTTGCCTTCCCAATTCTTTCAGCCTGTGAAAATGAGAGGCCAGCGCGTCAGAAAATGCAGGCTTTCTATTGTAGGTAAAACCATATTCACGCGCTGTCCTTTCAACAATGGGCGCAATCTTTCTGTAATGAATATGGCAAATTGTGGAGAATAGGTGATGTTCAATCTGAAAATTTAGTCCGCCTACATACCAGTTCAAAAATATATTTTCCCTGGCAAAATCGGAAGTAGTATTCAACTGATGAACGGCCCATTCCTTTTCAATAATACCTTCCGCATTCGGAAGCGGCTGCTCGGTTCCTTCCACCACATGTGCCATTTGAAAAATAGTACTCATGATCATTCCGGCGGTAACATGCAGGACAGCAAACCCAATCAGTACCTGCCACTAGGAGAAACCCGTTACGATCATCGGCAAGCCAATAATGATTGAAAAATAAATTGCCTTTGTAATGATCAGTTTCAGCATTTCAATACCCGGCTTTCGATTTTGTTCAACGGTAATTCCTGCTTTATTGATTTTGATCAGCAGGTTCAGATCGGTAACCATTTTTGATAACGTCATCAGGCCATAGAAAAAGAACGCGTAAAAATGCTGGAAACGAAAAAACTTTTTTACTGGGGTATACTGGCATAAACGAATGACTCCTTTTGTATCTATATCCGTATCAAAACCGTAAATGTTGGTAAAGGAATGATGCAAAAGATTGTGTTGTATTTTCCAATTGAAGGTATTACTCCCCAATAGATACATGGTCGATGAAAACACATTATTTACCCATGGTTTATTTGAAAAGGCGCCGTGAGCCGCATCGTGCATAACCGACATGCCCACACCCGCTTCTCCAATTCCCATCAGGATAACAAGAACCAGTGCCACCCATGCATTCATCGGCACTGTTAAAAGAACGACAAACGGGGCAATATAAACCGACAATAAAATTATTGCTTTGAAATACATCGCTGCATTTCCCTTCGTGGAAATTCCTTTTTCCCTGAAATAACTGTTTACGTTTTTTCTTACCGCAATTCCGAATTCTTTTTGAATCGGGTCGTTCCCTATGAATCTGATTCTTTTCATTTCAAAATAGCAGTGTGCTGAACAAAACAGGCACGTTTTATCTTAAAATGTTTTCTATCAATTTTTTCTATTGTTTTTCATATTGTTTTCATTGTGCGATCCATCCTCCATCAACCGCCAACGCATGCCCGGTAATGAACGAAGCAGCATCCGAGCAAAGCCAGATAACCGCTTCCGCTACTTCTTCCGGCTGACCCAGCCTGCCCATCGGCTCCATGTTTTCATATAGCTTTTCCACTTCTTTATTTTTTCCTGTCAATCGGTCTATCATGGACGTTCTGATTACACCCGGGCAAACCGCATTTACCCGTATCCCTTTTTTTATGTTTTCAAGTGCTGCATTTTTTGTCAGTCCGATAATTCCATGCTTTGATGCCACGTAGGCCGGTACGCCGGGGAATCCAACCAATCCGGCAATGGATGCATTATTTACAATCGCGCCTTTTCCCTGTTTCAGCATGAGGGGGATCTCGTATTTGAGGCAATGCCAGGCCCCTTTCAGGTTCACGCTAATGGTTCTGTTCCAATTTTCTTCGGTGCATTCATGCGTGGGCGCTGAATCACCCTCTACACCGGCATTATTAAAAGCAAAATCAACCCGGCCAAAAGAGGAAATGGTTTTTTCAACCATCAGGCGAACATTTATTTCCTCCGAGACATCGCATTTGAAAAACACGGCTTCCCCTCCAATCTCTTTGATGAGGCGCAGGGTTTCACCATCTTCCACCCAATCGGCGATCATCACATTGGCACCTCTTTTTGCAAACTCAATCGCGGTTGCTTTTCCAATTCCAAAACACCCTCCGGTTACAATAGCGGTTCTATCTTGAAATATTTTTTCCATGTTTGATAATTTTCCTCTATAGATTAGGAGTTACATCTCTGCCTTCTGGATATTTTTAATTCCTTTCAACAGCGCATCGGGATTAAAAGAAATGCTGTCTATTTTCTCTTTTACAAGAAATTGCGCAAACTCCGGATAATCGCTGGGAGCCTGCCCGCATAATCCAATTTTTACATGGTTTCGTTTTGCGGATGCAATCACCGAGCGGATCAGGTTCGTTACTGCGGGGTTCTGTTCGTTAAATAAATTACTGATAACTGCATTGTCCCGGTCGATGCCCAGGGTTAGCTGGGTCAGGTCATTGGACCCGATAGAAAACCCGTCAAACACTTCTGCAAATGCATCGGCAAGCAATACATTGGATGGAATTTCGATCATCACATATATTTCCAATCCGTCTTTTTTTTGCTTTAATCCGAACTCTTCCATTAACTGAACCACTTTTTTCCCTTCCTCCACCGTTCTGCAAAAAGGGATCATCAGTTTAACATTTGTCAGTCCCATTTCCTCCCTGACCACTTTCATTGCTTCGCATTCAAGCCGGAACCCTTCTTTATACCTTTTGTTATAATAGCGGGACGCACCCCGGAAACCGATCATGGGATTTTCTTCAGGTTCTTCAAATTCATGGCCTCCGATAAGATTTGCGTATTCATTGGTTTTAAAATCACTCATCCGCACAATGACATCCTTTGGATAAAAAGCCGCAGCGATCGTCGCAACAGACTGAGAAAGTTTATCTATAAAATAAGATTTCTTGTCTGCATACCCGGCCGTGATCAATTCGATTTCCTTTTTTGCCTTCTCTTCTTTCAGTTTGGTGAAATTGACGAGCGCCATGGGGTGAATACGAATGGAATTGCTGATAATAAACTCCAGCCGCATCAGCCCGATACCCTGGTTCGGATAAAAGGAAAGCGGGAATGCTTTGTCCGGATCGCCGAGGATCAGCATGGGATTTGTCCTGGGCATTTTAATATCATGAAAATTAATTTCCTTTTCTTCCCATTCCAGTAATCCATCGTAAACAAAACAGGTCTTTCCTTCCTGGCAGGCAACCGTTACCGGCTGCCCGTCGTGAATCCTCTTCGTTGCGTTTTCTGTCCCAACAACCGCCACGATTCCCATTTCTCTTGCAACGATCGATGCATGGCTGGTTCTCCCGCCTTTATCCGTAATGATCGCTCCTGCTTTTTTAAAAAGCGGGTTCCAGTCGGGGTTTGTATTTTCTGCAACGAGGATTTCGCCCGCTTTCAGCCTTCCTGATTCAGAAGGAGAAGAAATGATCCGTGCAATACCCGATGCGATCTTATTTCCCACACTGCTCCCCTGAGCAAGTATCTTCCCTTTTTTCTTGAGTATATATTCTTTTATCGCAAACGGATTTTTAATTGAATGAACGGTTTCAGGCCTTGCCTGTACAATATATAATTCATTCGAAATACCATCCTTTGCCCATTCAAAATCCATAGGGATTTTATAATGATTTTCAATGATCAGGGCCCACCGGGACAGCGTGGTTATTTCTGCATCATTCAAAACAAAAGCCGACCGTTTTGTTTCAGGTGTATCAATATTAGTAGTAGAAGCTTCAGGCAGATGATCAACGTGTTCGGCATAAACCAGCGTCTTTGCTTTTGTTCCGAGTTTTTTATTGAGGATCGCTTTCTTCCCGTTTATCAATGAAGTTTTAAAAACAAAAAACTCATCGGGATTCACTGCCCCTTTAACAATATTTTCTCCCAGCCCCCACGTTCCGGCCAGGTGAATAACGTTTCGGAACCCGGATTCAGGATCCAGTGTAAAACCAATACCTGAACAGGCCAGGTCAGAACGCACCATTTTCTGAACTCCAACCGAAAGTCCTATTTTCATATGATCAAAACCTTTGTCCTCTCGGTATTTTATCGCACGGTCATTGAAAAGAGAAGCAAAACATTGCTGCACCGCAATCAGCAAAAGCACTTCTCCCTGAATATTCAGAAAAGAATCATGCTGCCCCGCGAAACTTGCCGAAGGAAGATCTTCGGCGGTGCCGCTGCTACGGACAGCCACATCAGCCATATGATCATAGTTTTTGCAAAGTGATTTATAGGCAGCAACTATTTCTTTTACTATTTCTTCAGGGATCGTTGCATGAAGTATCAAGTCCCGGATCTTTTTCCCCGTATCGCCGAGGTTGGCATATGTTTTACGGTCTAAAGAAAAAAGCAGCTTCTCAATGTCTTCCTTAATTTTATTCTGGTAGATGAATTCCCAATAAGCCGATGAGGTTACTGCGAATCCATCCGGAATATTTATTCCTTTTGGAGCGAGCACCCTGATCATTTCTCCCAGCGATGCGTTTTTGCCTCCTACAGATAAAATATCCGCTAACCCGATTTCAGTGAATGGTTTTATGAAAGCTGATTTTTCCATATCGTAATTTTAGTTTCCGGTGCTGTCTGCATGAACCGGTTCCATCTGCATTCCGCACTGAGGGCACTCAGCCGGCTTTGAACTGGTGTGATCCGGATGCATCGGGCAACTGTATTTTGAACACTCATTCTCTTTTTCTTTGTTGATCACAGGAGAGGTAGAGCAGGAAAGAACAAACAGGAAAGCAATGCTGCTAAAAATGGTTTTCATGTTATTTTCAAATAATTATTTATCATTCCATTCTGAACGGTGAAAATCCTGCGCTTCATTCATTCTTGCAAAATCATCTTTGGTTGTGTTCATTTCAGATCTGGGTGATTTCTTCGGATAACTTTTAGGCTGATTAGGTACCGGCTGCGGCTTTGGCTGTAACGGTTTTTGTTTTGGAGTAATAGGCGGCTGAACCGGCTTTGGTTCCCGGGGAGTTTTAATAATAGGCCTGGACTTTGGCTGCGACTGATAGATGGAAGGTTGTTTGGGTTTAACATTTGTCGGCTTTTCTTTAACGACCTTCGGTTCTGAAAATTTCGGAGTGATACTTGGATATACAGAGGCATTTTCCTGCAGGAAATCATCACGCGAAATCGTTTTACCCGGATTCTCTTTCACTGCTTTATCGTATTCAATCTCAAATTTTCCGAATTCTTTTATCCTCCCGGGTCGGCTCCCGTCATTCGCAAAAAAATCTCTCGGCAGATTCGGTTCATTCTCTTTCACCCAATTGGAAACTTCCCGGTGAAACCCGGTGACCGAGCGGTGATGCCCATAATAATAACCGACACAGTAATCAGAGAAATGATTGTAATGATAATGATGACTATGATGATGAAAGTACCAGTAAGTAAAATAGGGCGAAGGAAATCCTGTATACACAATGCCTTGCGGCGACCAGTAATAGCCCAGATCGTACCAATAAGGATAAGGATACCAATAAGGGTAATTATACCACCAGGGATATCCGTACCAGTAAGGATAAGGATGAATAACATAATTAACCACCACTGTTTCATTTCTCATAAGATCATCCTCTTTATATCCCTGTTCTTTTGTAAATTCATTAGCCGCTTGTTCCATTTCTTTTTTTGCTTCCGGGTTCTTCTCAAGCCCTGATTGCCACTCTTCCAGGTCCTTCGCATTTTGTTGTGCATGCTCCGTACTGATTGAATCGAGTTTATGCTCGACCAATTGCGGCTGTTTTTTATAAATATCGCCCACGAGCACGGTCATTTTCATTCCGGAAGTGAGAATATTAATCACCTCAGGATAGCTTAATAATGCCTGCAAAGAGCTTCTGATCTGAACAGGATAATTCTGAATTAATGTTTGGAAAGCGTTTTCTGAATTCTTATTCAAAGAATTCACCTTTCCTAAAAGTTCATAGTGGTTTTGCCCCAGGTCAGCGGCGGTTTCCCTTATCTCAGCAGGATAGTCTAAAACAATTTTTTCGACCTCCTCTTTTGATTTTTTTTCTCCCTCCGACAGTTTTGCAACCAAATCGGGATAACGTGCCAGGTCCCATACTTTTTGCTGCTCCTCCTTTGAATAGCCCGCTAGTTCATTCTTAAACGATTCGCTCGTACTTTTTTGCAATGCCTCCATGCGCACGAGCGCCTCTGGATACGTGCATGCTTCCAGAATGTTTTTTCGTATACCTTCCGGATAAAGCGCCAGGGCTGTGACGGCAGCGCTGTCTTCCCGTATAAGATGATTCAATAGCCCGGCTGATTCCTGTGAACGGGCGGAAAAGAAAAATGCTGAAAAGAAAAAAACCAAATAATAATTCTTGGAAATCGCATCATTTATCTTTGAATTATAGCTGCGTATGCTCATTTGATCAGGTATGAAACACAAGAATGGGATAATACGCGGTTACGCTCAGTCCAGCCATCAAAGGCGCCTTCGTAAATAGCGCTTCAATCAGGTTCCGGTGATGTGCTGCCATCACCAGCATATCGGCCTGGTGTTCAACCATAAATTGATCAATGGCTTCTGCAACATCATCAGAGAAAACTCTTTTAAAATCCAGGTCCTCTTTGCCGTTAAAACATTTTTCAATTTCCTCTTTTGAGGCTCTGAAAATATCCCTGCTTATATTTGTATCTTTTTTACTTATGTGAAGAAAAGTGATTTTAGCTTTAAAGTGTTTTGCGAATTCATAAAACTGGTTCAGCGCCAGCCTGCCCTTCTCTTCATAAGTAAATGCATATAAAAGGTTTTTATAGGTTCCATAAGAAAACTTTTCAGGAACAAGCAATACAGGGCATTCTGCTTTTCTAATCACATTATACGTATTCGTTCCGAACAGGCATTGCGATAAGTTATCAATTCCATTTGTTCCCATTACGATCATGGAACGTTCATTTCCTGCTGCAGACAAGACCGTAGAAAGCGACTGGGTTGTAATGTCAACCTCGTAGCTCGAAGAAATTTTGAACATCTTATTTACATCATCGCTCATTTCTCTTAATCGCTTCGAGGCAATCCGGGAATTTTCTCTACTATCAGCTCCGATTCCCTCGCCTAAACTCACCGCAACAGCAGCCGGGATGATTCTTTCTATATTAATCAGCAACACTTCTGCATGAAGGATCTGCGCCAGTTTTGCTGCGTATTCTGCCGCATTTGTTGCTGCCTCCGAAAAATCTACAGGACATATTATTTTTTTAATCATTCTGATTGCTTTATATTATTTTCAAATGGGCATTTTAATTCTTTTTAATGCATTTTTCAATTTTCATCTTTAAGCGTTTAGAAGATCAACTTCGTAAATGTATTTTACAGACCATCACAAGAGAATGATACCAGTCAAAAGGGCGGGTGACATTAATCACAGGGAAAAATAAAAATCCCGGCTTTTTCGAACCGGGATTTTCAAGGACAGCTGCATGATCAACCGGCTATCCAATTATCATTCTTTAGGAGGTTCCATTTTCTTCATCTCCTTTCCGCACTTGGTACACGTATTCTGTTTGGTTGTTTTATTTGCATCACAGCAGGCCACATAACAGTAAGGACAGTAAAACTGGCCTAAGGCCACAAGCGCAATATTATGCGTAAGGCATTTACCCGATTTGGAATCACAGTAAAAACATTTCGGGCAATAATACTTCAGATTTGATTTTGCCTCTTCTTTAGGTTTGAGGTTCTCCTGCTTCTTCTGCACAGGGGGATTGGTTTGCGCAAAGGCATTCAGCGCAAACAAAATGGCGGCGATAATGACAACTAATTTTTTCATAATTTTAAATTTATGTGATTATTATTTATCTTCCTGTATTTTTCAATTTAATTTTTAGTCATTTCATTTATTGATCTGGTTTTTATTTCATTGTATCGCACCGGGGCAAAACAGAATTCCCTCATCTTTATTTTTTCTTCAATAAGAATATAATTCTCAATGACAAGTCTTGCCAATAAATAACAAATAGTAGACTCTGCTCCCTGGTTAAGATTTACATTTATTTCTTCCAACCCGTCCTGGCACCCGCCGGTCACCGGGTTATAAATGATCTGGTGAAGATGGTTATTGCCATGAAACCAGCTGAAAGCAATATTCATTTTTTCCTTGTAGTCTTTTTCATTAAAGACCTGATAGAAAAGATCGAGCGCCGAGATGGTATAGGCCACATCTATGGGCTGCTCTCCGAATCTTTTTTTCATATCGCCGCGCTTATGCCAGCCCCGGTTGGAAATAACCTTTATTTGATTATTTGAAAAAGTCAGAGACAGTAAAAAATCAAATGTGGACTTAGCAATTTCCTTATACTTCTCCTCTCCTGTTTCAAGATACCCGAATAAAAGGGCTTCCGGAAGAACACTGTTAGCATAAGTGAGGTTTTCTTCAAACCAGTCCCATCTTCCATCCACAACCTGGTTGTGTAACAAAATCAGATAATCACAATAATCTTTAATTATTGCACTGACATCCTCATTCTTTTTAATATGATTATAATGAAATAATCCTTTGATCGCAAAAGCTATTGCCCGCGGAGAATTTATATTTTTTAAAGCTTCTGTCGATTTCAGTAAAATACGCTCCGCCTTTCTCGTTATATAATTTGGAAACAAGTCCTGATGCGATATAAAATCTCCAAGCGCCCAGATCGCTCTGCCCATGGAATCCTCCAGGTTCACATAATTGTTCTTGACCTGGTAAATATTGTATTTGTCTATATAATTCAGGAATTTTCCATCACTTTGCTGTGCATATTTTATGAAGTCGAGATACGTGTTTATTAATGAAATAGCAGACCGATCTCCCGTAAGTTCATAATGCTTTGTCACTGCAATCAATGCGCGCGCATTGTCATCCAGGGTATAACCCGAATCAAGATCAGGGCGGCATATTTTTGAAAACTGGATGATGCCTCTTTCCGTTGTCAAACGTTTAATATGATTGAGTGAAATTTCTGGAGGAGAATACTTGATTTTAAACTTATTGCCAGCTGTTTTCCGGAACAACTCAGCATGTGCGACAGCAGAATTCTGCCAGGCAGTTGGCCGTATCCTGTGAAGCGCTTTTAGAATCATTTCCTTTAACATTTTTTTATCAGACAGAAGTTTAATGGTTGCTTCTGCCAATTGCGAAGGGTTCTTGAAATCAACGATGATCCCAGCATTGCCACTCAACATTTCTTTAGCGTGCGGAATAGGGGTTGAAATAACCGGACACGCACTTCCCATGGCGTATGAAAATGTTCCGCTTACAGCCTGGTTCGGATCTTTTGATGTGAAGAGATAAATATCGGTCAGCTGAAGGTATTCCAGCAGAACATCAAGGGAAAGATACCGGTTCACAAAACGCACATGCTCTTCCATTTCAAGTTTTTTGATTCTCTCTTCAAGCGACTCCCTGTATTTTTCTCCTTCGCACTTTAACACCTCGGGATGTGTTTTCCCGATAATCATATAAATAACATTCGGGTATTTGTTCGCTATTACCGGAAGCGCATCAATGGCCGTTTCAATGGATTTTCCTGAACTCAGCAATCCAAACGTCGAAAGAATGATATGTTTATCCAGGCCGTATTTTTTCTTGATCGTATTTTTATCCGGGCAGCAAACCAGATGCGTTCCGTGATGAATGACTGTTATTTTCTCTGGTGTTATCCCATAATCTTTCTGAAGCAATTCAGAGGATCTTTTTGTCATCACTACAACTCCTTCAGATGCAGAAACAATGGATTGAACAATTTTACGACGTTTGTCATCCGGAGCCGGAAGAACGGTATGAAATGAAACCAGGATGGGCTTGTTTAGCGTGTACATGAAATACAAAAGATTTTCCCCGTACTTCCCTTCAAACAAACCAAACTCATGCTGAATGAAAACGAGTTTTACATTCTTGTCAGAATTGATTTTTTCCGCCATGGAAATATAACCCGATGAATCGGAAGCCGTAAGCTTGTATTTTACAATATCCGGATATTCCCTTTTTTCATTTTTACTTTCAAGCGCACACACTTTCAGTGAAAAAGAAGAACCGAACTTCTCCTTTACAGCATGGATCAGGTCCTGGGTATAGGTTGCAATCCCGCACTCACGGGGAGGATAGGAACTTACAAAGAGTATTTCATTTCCGGAATCCATAATGGCTAGGTTTTATTTTTAATTTCATTTATCAACTGATTCATATTTACAGAAGCCACACCGATCCGTTTATCAGCAGCTCCATAATAGATGTAAAGAATTCCATCTTTAAGAATGGTGCCCGTTGGAAAAACCACATTATTTACAACTCCGCGTTTTTCCCAGTTATATTCCGGGGAAAAAAGCGGCTGCTTCAACCGGCCGATCTCTTTTGCAGGATCATTCAGATCAAGAAGCGCTGCACCCGCGTGATAAATGTATCCTTCCTTGGTATCCTCCACCCCATGGTAAATCATCAGCCATCCGTCCTTGGTTTCAACAGGAGGGCAACCGCCCCCGATGTAACTGGCTTCAAAAGACATCTTGCTTTCCAGCACCGTGAATTTTTTAATATTGAACAGGTATTCCTTCCAGAATCCGGTATTGAGTTCTTTGATGTCATTGAAATAAACAATTTGTATGTCGGGATAAATCCTGTGCAGAAAAGCAAATTTTCCGTTTATTTTTCTTGGGAAGAAAACAACATCCTTGTCCCAGATTAAAAGCTTATGGGCAGTGTCAGCCCCTCCGCGTTCATAAAAAAGTTGTACGAAGCGCAGGTATTTTTCGCTCACACCTTCACAGCATTCGATGCATTGCTGAAATTCCGTGTACGTCATTTGCGGAGTGATGATTCCCGCTTTTTCAAAATTTTTCATGTCTTTCGAAGTAGCCAGAGCGCCTAACGCATTACTTCCGTCGTAGGCAGTATAGGTCAGGAAATAAGTTCCTTCAATCTTTACGATCCGGGGATCTTCAATTCCATGGGATTCATAATTATGATGAGGGATAAGGAGTGGATTTTCATTTCGTTCAGCAATCTGCAGAGGAGAAAGCAAACGGCAATAACCTATTGTCGAATAACTTCCTTTGCTCGTAGCGCGGTACAGCAGATGCATCTTGTCATCCGATTCAATGCAGGCCGGGTTGAATACACCGTGATTCTCAAATTTATGCTCGGTGGGCTCGAGTAAAACACCCTCTTTTTTTACTGTGATCATTTTAAAATGCCATTAATTTTCTATTTGCACTGCCTGTTATAGAATAAAGCTAAAGAATGAACATCAATCCTCTCTTCCCGGATTTGATTACGAATCCCATCGCTGATATAAAATTACGTGTCTTGGATTTTTTGAAAATGAATAATTGAAATCATGAAACGAAAGTATCTGAGTGTATAACCTTCAGAAATGATTGCTATCAACAACGGTTGTGACATTGATCACTGCCCGATAATTCTTTAAGTGAGCAGAAACTATTCTGCGATCTATACTAAATCATTTGAAATACAGGAAACAGATATTCACCAAATCAAAACTATACCTATATAATAGGTGGACTATTTTACGCAGGCAATCAGAATAAAAATTTTGATGTGATAAAAATCATGCCTAATTGTAATCAATGTTATTGAGAATGGCTGCATGCAAATACATATTTGCCCTGTTTTAACCAAACCACTGTTTGAATAAAACGGTTTGCAACCTGACAGCAAAAAAAATAATTCAATTAATCAAAAAATCAAAACATGAAAAAGATTACATTATTGATTGCGGCATTACTTGCCGGCCAGTTGTACACGCGAGCGCAGACATCGTGTAACGACTGGAACGGCTACCCGCAATCGAAAGAAATCGGGGCGTCATGCAACTTAACCCTTACAAAAGGGATTGAGGAAAATGCTGCGCAAACGTATCACTATGCGGGACCGGGGAAAATAACCCATGTGCGTATTTACGGCAGCACCCCCAATGCATGGGTCAACCTTGCTGCCAGAATTTACAATGTTGATGCGAACGGCCGGCCCACAACGGTTATTAGCACCCAGTATTTTTTATGGATGTGGCATGATAACATTCCCGGATACAAGGATATCATTATGCCGGGAGGCGGGATTGCTGTTAATTCCAACTTTGCCATCTCGGTTGAGATCGTGGGTGGTTTCCATTTTACAACAAAATTTAATGTGCAGTATACCGGAGTAGCAGAAGGCAATTCTGAAGATCTTGCTTCCATTGCCGGCACTTCTACAGGCTTCAACTGGGCCAGTGCAAAAAATAGTTTCGGAAAAGATTGTGACTTTTACATTATCCCAAAAATGAAGCATTACATTACACCGGGATTTACAGCAAGTGCCACCTGTGTAGAGGCCGGCGGTACCGTAAACTTTACCAATACTACCGAAGTGACGACAGACCGTATGTTCAATACCATTGGACTATCCGGCTACTCAGGCCCGGAATATTTCTATACCTGGGATTTCGGTGACGGCTCTCCTGTTTCGCATGCAGTCAACCCATCCCATACCTATGCGATCAGCAGCGTGCATACAGTGACACTCACTGCAACCATTGACGGATGGAATAACACCTGCTCAGCCACTTCTACGAAACAACTTTCTGTAGGCCTGGCAGCGTCCGTATCTTCCGTAACCCATGTTACCTGCAACGGAGGCTCAAACGGCAGTGTGACGGTTTTAGCAGCGAGCGGAAGTTCCCCCTACCTCTATAGTATAAATGGTTTTACATATAATGCAAGTCCAACTTTTTCAGGCCTTCCTGCCGGAACCTATATCCTTTATGCAAAAGATGCACTTGGGTGTATTAAAACAACTTCGGCAGTCATAACCGAACCATTAGCAATGGTTTTTTCTCCTTCTTCAACAACCAACTCAAGTTGCGGCGGTTCTGACGGGGCTTTATTAGTTTCAGCCAGCAGTGCAGTGCAATACAGTCTTAATGGTACAAACTGGCAGGCGAGCGGCTCCTTCAACAACCTGCATGCCGGCGGATATACCGTTTGGGCAAAAGATGCTATTGGATGTACGAAATCAACTAACGTAACCGTAACGGATCTGGGCGCTCCTTCGCTCACGCTTAATTCGTTTACACACGTCAGCTGCAACAGCACAGCAAATGGATCCATTGCAGTAACGGGATCCGGAGGCAGCGGCACTCTTCAATATAGTCTGGATGGAATTAATTTCCAGCCAAGCGGAATATTCAGCAACCTGTTGGCCGGAACCTATAATGTTGCCGTTAAAGATGCAGTAGGTTGTTTAGGTATAAGAACGGTTGTAATTTCAGAACCTCCTCCTCTTGTATTGACGGCTTCAGCTTCGGCTGCCGTATCCTGCAATGGAGGAAATGACGGACAAATTTCAGTTACATCGGCAACCGGAGGAACGGGAAGTTTTTCTTATAGTATTGACAATATCAATTTCCAGTCATCCGGAATTTTTAACGGGCTGGCTGCAGGCACCCATACGGTTTCTGTAAAAGACGTGGCAGGATGCATTGCAAAAACAACTGTCACCGTAACGCAACCGGCTGTAATTGTTGCTTCAAAAGTTGTTACCAACCTTTCTTGCAATGGTTCTGCTGACGGCGCCATCAACGCATCTGCATCCGGAGGAACTCCAGGGTATGAATTCAGTATCGACGGAATCAATTTCTATCCGACCGGAGAATTTTCGGATTTGAGCGCTGGTTCCTATATTGTTACAATCAAAGACGCGAACGGATGCTTCACTACCACTTCAGCGCTGCTAACACAACCGGCATTGATTACAACAACCGTTACAACAGGAAATTCCACCTGCGGTAATGCCAATGGTAACATTCTGATCACAGCAGGCGGAGGTTCCGGTTCAGGTTATGAGTACAGCATCGACGGAAGCACATGGAATGCTACCGGTTCGTTCACCGGATTGGTCGACAGCAATTATGTCGTACAAATAAAAGACGGCTCCAGCTGTTCTGTCATGGCCCTTGTATTTGTTACTGATGCGAACGGACCGGCTGTTCAAACCGCCAACGCTACCAACATTTCATGTTATGGCGGCGCAGATGGCACCATTACAATCAATACTGTTTCAGGCGGAACAGGCGCACTTTTATACAGTGCGGACGGATCTCCATGGCAATCATCCGGCAGTTTTACAAATCTTTCAGCTGGAGACCATACCGTAATAGTTAAAGATGC
>JAHEYJ010000075.1 GCA_023251675.1 Bacteroidota bacterium | reverse complement strand
GCCAAGTTGAAGCCCGGTAATTTGTAAATAGCTATTAACCTGGTCAATGTTTCTTTTCAGGAACCGATCTCCCTTTTTTATTTCAAGAATTATCTTTTCCTCGATGAGGAAGTCAATTATTCCCTTTGCAATTTCGGTATTGCCAATAATAAGCTTTACAGGGGCTTGTTCCTTGAATTGAATGCCTGCGTCTTTCAGAAAGGAAGCAATGGTTCTTTGAAAATATCTTTTTTCATATCTATATCCAAACTGGTTGCTGACCTCAAATAAAATGCCGACTATTTTGTAACTAAGTTCCGGGTAGAGTAAATCTTTTCTTATTAACTCAGCCATTTGTAGTTTGTTTTTATTCGCAATAGTTAATTTGTTCTTATCCCTAATTTGCAGTTTATTTTTATTCGTAATACGTAATTCGTTGTTATACGTAATTCGTAGTATTCTTAGGAATTCTCAAAAGTAAAATAAATCCTATAATGAAGAAAACGATCAAGGCAAGGATCGGGTTGCGCATGCTTTCGCTTACCTGTTCCATGATCCCAAACAAACCCATTCCGCAGACGATGCATAATTTTTCGGTTACATCATAATAGGAAAAGTATATCGTATGGTCTTCTGTCTCCGGAAGCATTTTGGAATACGTGGAGCGCGACAGGGACTGGATGCCTCCCATCACCAGTCCGACAATCCCGGCAAGGATGTAAAAATGCGCAGCGTTATAGACAAAATAGGCTGCGATGCAGACCCCGATCCAGATGATCACAGCGGCTTTCAGCGTAAAGATATTTCCTTTCCTGCCGGAAAGAAAAGAAAACAAATAGGCGCCGCCAATGGCCACAAATTGAATGACGAGAATAACGATTATGAGTTGCTGTGGTTCTAGTTTTAATTCTTTGCTTCCGAAAAGAGTGGCTACCAGCATCACCGTCTGCACGCCCATGTTGTAAACAAAAAAAGCAGAAAGGAATTTAGCCAGTTCCGGATGCTGTTTCAGTTCTTTCCAGATCTTTAAAAGTTCGCGGTAACCGTTGAATAGGTAATGCCCTTCCGGTTTTTTTTCGTAAACATTGTTTGGCAGATAATAAAATGGGATCTGGGCGAACAGGATCCACCAGGCGCCAACGGTAAGAAAAGAAAACCGGGTGGCAGTGCCTGTATTCTCCAGTCCGAAAATCCCCGGCTTCATCACCATTGCAAGATTAATGATGAGAAGAATAGCGCTGCCGATATATCCCATCGCAAAACCTTTTGCGCTCACCCGATCGTGGTCTTTTGGTTCAGCGATCTCCGGAAGATACGCATTGTAAAAAACAATGCTGCCTGAATACCCGATACAGGCAAGAACGACAGTGAGGATTCCTACCCAAAGATTTTCACGCCCCGTAAAAAAATACATGGAGGAGCAGGAGAGAGCGCCGAGATAACAGAAGAACTGCATGAACCGTTTTTTGCTTCCGCTGTAATCGGCAATCCCGGAGAGAAGAGGAGCAATGACGGCAATTATAAAATAGGCGAAAGCAAGCGAGTACGTGTAAAGCGTAGTGTTAATGTATTCTCTTCCTATGAAATGAACTTTATCGCTTACCTCGGTCTTCGTGACCGAATCATAATAGATTGGAAATAGGGTAGAGGTGATGACCAGCGGATAAACCGAATTCGCCCAGTCATAAAAACTCCAGGCAGTGATCACTTTTTTGTCTCCCTTTTTCAGCATGAACAACAAAGGAAACAAAAAACCCCTTTTCGTTCTGTATTGCGAAGAGGGGTTTTTGAACAGAGTGTAAACAATCCGAAAGGACGATGTCCTATTGCTTGGTAATGGTAAATTCTACTCGACGGTTCTTGCTCCTTCCATCTTCTGACTCATTGGGAGCGATCGGTTTGGTGCTGCCGAAGCCATTGGCTTCGATCTTGTTCATTGCGTTCTTTGAAACGAGATAGTCCTTTACCGATTTTGCCCTGTCAAATGAAAGTTTCTTGTTATCCGCTTCATTGCCTTTGTTGTCGGTATGGCCGGAGATCAGGATCTCGGCTGAAGGATTTTTAATGAGCCATTCAACAAATTTATCAAGGGAAGGATACGATGAAGGCAGCAGCGTTGATTTTGCAGTTTCGAAGAAAATATTCTCTAAGACAATGGCTTTGTTCACTTCCGGTTTTATTTCAGGCGGAGCGATCTTCGTGACCGGGTAATTGCAATAGCCTTTCGTACTGTCAGATGATTGCATTAGGCAGAGATCATCGAAATAGCAGCGGATGGAATAAGGTTTGGACTCCTGGATCACATCGGAATTGAATTGGTTCATCGCGTCAGCAAGTTTCTTGTGCTTTCGGAGATAAGACTCCCGCTCGCTTTGTGACAGGCTCATGTATTCGGTCAGTTCATCAGCGATAGGAGTAGAGGGAAGAAAATTTCCGATGATGATGTTTGTTTCGTTGCCGGTGGCGGTGAATTTCCCGGATAGGAAGACCCATTCTTTCTCCTGTTTGTCAAATGAAACGGGGATCAGCATCTGCGGGTCGAAGAAAATATAACAGGGAACGGCTACAGAATAATCTTTTTCAGTAAATCCGACTTCGATGCGCTTGAAATTCTTGTAGTCATTTCTTTTTTCGTCGGCAAGAAGAACATAGCCGGAGAAATAATATTCTGTATTTGCAGTCAGCGGGTGCGTGAGTTTTACCATCAGGTATTCCCCAGCCTCTCTTCCATACAGGCAAATTCCGGCAAAACCGGTTCCGGCGTGGGGTTTGTTCTTTTCTTCCCCTCCGTACTGTGATTTAGGGACAGGGCAATCCGATAGATAATGATAGTAATTCCCTAAAGCCATTTTCCATTCCTTCACATTTGTATTGAGCCCCAGGCAATTGGCATGCTCTTCAAAACCGGGATTGGGAATGAGGTTCTGTGCCTGCACAGAAAAACCCATGCAGATCATGCTGATGATTAAATAAAACTTTCGATCTGTCATTTTCAGAATCTGAATTCTTTTATGGTGTCAACAAAAAATTTCACTTTTTCTGTTTCTGTATCCGGGTAAAGGCCGTGGCCAAGGTTGGCGATATGCCGCTGCGGCCCAAAAGCACGGAGCATCTTTTCAGTTTCTCTTTTTATAGTTGCAAAATCAGCATAGAGCAGGCAGGGGTCAGCATTTCCCTGGAGTGTTTTAGTTTCTCCTATTAGTTTTCGTGATTCGGAAATATTCATAGTCCAGTCAAGACTAATTCCTTCACAACTCAGGTCGCCCATTTCTTTTCGTGCAAAAAAAGCATCTTTGGCAAAAACTATTTTTGGCACTCCCGTGATGGCATTGCAGATTTTAGAAATATATTTCAATGAAAACTCATTGTACATTTCCGGGGAGAGAATTCCTGCCCATGAATCGAAGATCTGGATGAGGTCTGCGCCGGCAGAAATCTGTGACCGGAGATAATTGATCGTGCTGTCGGTGATCTTTTGCAGAAGTGAATGGGAAAGCGTTGGATTGGTATAAAGCATTTTCTTTGCTTTTGAAAACGTTTTACTTCCGCTTCCTTCAGTCATGTATGCGAAAAGCGTCCACGGTGCGCCGGAAAATCCGATCAGGGGAACTTTTCCATTCAGTTCTTTTTTTACCAGCCTGATCGCATCGGTCACATACGACAATTCTTCGCCTGAGGCTACGTGTAATTGCGCAAGATCCTTTTCAGTCCGGATTGTCTTTTCAAAATAGGGCCCTTTTTCTTCGATCATTTTATAAGGAAGCCCCATTGCTTCCGGGATCACAAGGATGTCTGAAAAAATGATTGCTGCATCCACTCCCAGGATATCAACGGGCTGAATGCTGACCTCAGCGGCAAGTTCCGGATTCTTCACGAATGAAATGAAATCTTTTGCTTTTGCCCTGGTCTTTCTGTATTCAGGCAACACTCTTCCTGCCTGGCGCATGAGCCAGACCGGTGTACGCTCCGTTTTTTCTCCCCGGACTGCACGCAAGATCAGATCGTTTTTCAATTTCATCGGGGCAAAGTTATAATTTTGGATGTCGGGGTATCATATCAAATAAAATTATCTTTGGAGCCTAATTTATCCCTATGAGAAAGAACTATTCCTTTCTATTCCTGATCGTTCCTTTTGCTCTTTCAGCACAGACCAAACTGCTGACGCTGGACGATGCAGTGTTCAGGCAAAAAACAACACTTGCTCCTCAGAAACTGCAGCAGATCACATGGCTGCCGGAAACGGATATGTATGCTTTTGTAGGGAATGATGAAAATAAAAATTCATTGTTCGTAGGTTCTCCTGATAAAGCACCGGCGGCTGTTGTTAAACTGAAACAGCTGAATGATTATATCAAAAAGAATAAATCCGGGGATACGTTAGCGAATTTTCCCTCTATAAAATGGAAATCGGCGGATGTTTTCTCGTTTGAAACAAGTTTGAAGGAAATCACTTACACTCTGAAAACAGGAAGCCTTTCGCAGAACGATAAGATTGTTTTTCCTGCCACAGCTGAAAAATTCGATTATTCAAAGAAAGGGGGTGTTGCTTATACGATCGACAATAATTTATTTGTTTATGATATTGCAAGCAAGAAATCAATTGCTGTTACCAAGGATACAGAAAAAAATATTGTGAACGGATCGTCTGTCCACCGGGATGAATTTGGAATCTCTAAAGGGACTTTCTGGTCGCCAAGTGGCGGTTTGCTGGCATTTTACCGGATGGACCAAACGATGGTCACCGATTATCCTATTATAGATTTCACAAAACAACCGGCAAGCGCTGAGAATATAAAATATCCTATGGCTGGCGGGAAAAGCCACCACGTAACCGTGGGAGTTTTTAATCCGGCCAATCAGCAAACTGTTTTTCTTAAAACCGGAGAACCCAAAGAGCAGTACCTGACCAACATCGCCTGGAGCCCGGATGAAAAACATATTTATATTGCTGTTCTTAACCGCGATCAGAATCATCTTTTGCTGAATTGCTACAGCGCCATCACCGGAGATTTTGAAAAGACATTATTCGAAGAGACCAATGATAAATATGTTCATCCCATGCATCCGATGCAGTTTGTTAAAAATCACGATAACTTTTTTATCTGGCAAAGCGAACGGGATGGTTACAATAATGTGTACCTGTACAAAGCGGATGGCGCATTGGTCAAACAGCTGACCAACTTTTATCCCAAGGGAGTAAAGCCGCCCTACTTGCTGGAAGTTTCAGATATTTTGGGTTTTGATGAGAAAGGGAATACCCTGTTTTACATCGGAATCAATTCGAAGAACGTTCTGGGGAGAGGAATTTTTTACTATAACATTCCGACGGGCAGTAACGGGCTTATTTCTACAGGGGACGGAACACATTCGGCAATTCTGAGCCCGACCGGAAAATACCTGATCGATACATATTCTGCGGTAAATGTTCCCCGCACAGTGGATGTAATTTCATCCGAAGGACTGAAATTGCAGTCGCTGCTGGTTGCGCCGAATCCAGTAAAAGATTTCAAGCTCGGACAGATCCGTTTGTTTACTATTACGGCAGCGGATAACATCACACCGCTTTATTGCAGGTTGATCCTTCCGGTTGATTTTGACTCGACCAAAAAATATCCGGCCATTGTTTATGTCTATGGAGGACCAGGCGTGCAGCTGATCACCAACACGTGGCTTGCCGGAGGAGAACTGTGGTATCATTATATGGCTGAACACGGCTATATAATTTTTACGGTGGACAGTCGCGGTTCGAAGAATCGGGGCATTGAGTTTGAACAGGCAACGTTCCGGAATCTTGGAACGGAAGAACTGAAAGATCAGCTGCTGGGAGTTGATTACCTGAAATCAAAAAGTTATGTCGATGAGAATCGGCTTGGTGTTTTTGGATGGAGCTTCGGAGGATTTATGACCACATCCTTGATGACACGCTATCCCGGAGTTTTCAAAGCAGCGGTTGCCGGCGGACCGGTTATCGACTGGAGTTATTACGAGGTGATGTATACCGAACGGTATATGGATACTCCGGATTCCAATCCCGAAGGCTATAAGAACAGCAACGTGCTCAACTATGCCCAGGATCTGAAAGGAAAACTTCTGCTCATTCACGGCACTTCGGATGATGTGGTGGTTTGGCAGCACAGTATTTTATTTTTGAAGAAGTGCGTGGAAAAAAATACACTGCCCGATTATTTAGTTTATCCCGGGCATTTGCACAACGTGACCGGAAAGGACCGCGTTCATTTGTTTGAGAAGATCACGGAGTATTTTACGAATAATTTATAAGCAAGTAGTTTTTATGAAAAATGGTTTTGTTTATAGTTGGTTTGTTATTGGTTTTGGTTTATCGGTTTTTAGTTATGGTTTATTAAAACCATCTAACAGAGGAACTAAAACTTCTAACTAATAACCAGAAACAAAAAATATGGTCAAAAGGATAAAAGAGCTTGAGAAAACTTCCCGCCTTCTTGAGCCATCTGCTCATGAACGGAAAGAGGTGCGCAAGAAAGTAATTACGTACAGCGAAACATTTCTGAATGATATCGAGAAGATCAAAGCCTATAATGTTACGATCGGAAAAGGGATCGACATTCTGGAATCTCCTATCGGCGAAAAACCGATTGACATTGATAAAGCGATAAAACTGATTGAGAAGAATGTGGATTTTCCCGGATTGAATCCGGCTTCGGGCGGACACCTTGGTTATATTCCAGGAGGAGGAATTTATTATTCGGCCCTTGGAGATTACCTGGCCGATATTTTCAACCGGTATGCCGGAGTGTTTTATGCAAGTCCCGGCGCCGTTCGAATGGAAAATATGATGATCCGCTGGCTGGCTGGTATTGTCGGCTTTCCTAAAACTGCCGGAGGAAATCTTACTTCGGGCGGTTCGCTTGCAAATCTTATGGGAATTGTTACTGCACGCGATGCAAAAACTATTTCCTCAAAAAATATTTGCCAGAGTGTGATTTATTTAACGAAGCAGGTACATCATTCGGTAAGTAAAGCGATCCGCATTGCAGGTTTGAATGAATGCATTGTTCGTTTCGTGCCGATGGATGAGCGGTTCAGAATGAATACGAAAGAATTGGAGAAGATGCTTTCACTCGATAAGCAGAGCAAACTGAACCCTTTCTTGGTCATCGCTTCTGCCGGAACAACCGATACGGGCGCTGTTGATCCGCTGGAAGAAATCGGAACTCTTGCTAAGAATTATAATCTATGGTATCATATTGATGCGGCTTACGGCGGATTTTTTATTTTAACCGATGAAGGGAAAATTAAATTGAAGGGAATTGAACTTGCGGATTCACTGGTGATCGATCCGCATAAAGGATTGTTTCTTCCCTATGGACTCGGCGTTGTGCTGGTCCGCGATGTAAAGCATCTGCAGAAGTCTCATTACTACCAGGCGCAGTACTTGCAGGACGCACTGGCAGGAGCCGATGAGCTTTCCCCCGCCGATCTTTCACCCGAACTCACAAAACATTTCCGTGGGCTGCGGTTGTGGCTTCCGCTGAAATTGATGGGTGTAAAACCGTTCCGGGCATGTCTTGAAGAAAAACTTCTCCTTACAAAATATTTTCATTCGGAAATTGGGAAGCTGGGATTTGAAGTCGGCCCCGAACCTGAACTTACGGTCAGCACCTATCGTTGGATCCCGACCCTTCGACAAACTCCGGGTGACATCAATAAGATAAATGAGTTCAATAAAAAACTTCTTGAAGCGGTAGTGGCCGACGGAAGAATTTTTATTTCTTCGACTATGATCGATGGCAAGTTTACTTTGCGGTTTGCCTGCCTTGCCTTCCGCACGCATCTTAAACAGGTTGATCTGCTGCTCAAGATCCTGAAGGAGAAGGTGGCTGTTTTGGAGAAAATGAAATAAGATGGTTTCTCCATTTATCAATTGTACAATAATTATACTGCTTAGTGTTTCTGAGTGATCTTAGTGCTCTCGATAGCTATCGGGATGGTACACTTTTTTCACCACTAAGACACGAAGAACACTAAGGTTCACCAAGAATACAGGTTGTTGCTAAAGAAAAAAAATTAAACAGGCTTACTTATTTTTTCTTTTCATTTCCATGTATCGCGAGTAGTAATTTTTTATTGTAAGGAATAAGTCATAGTCCGAAGCGTACAGTATCTGCTGATCGGAAATATAGCAGGAGTTCAAAAAATCCCTTACATCCAGCGAATCGTTCCCGGTGATCATCCTGACCTTTTCACTGCTTAAACGGTGTTCTTTGATTTCATCCACCATCAGTTGGTCGTATAAGAACGAGAGTTTCTGCAGTTCCTTTCCTTTCTTGCTCCAGGCATAATACATAGCGGAGATCGGACTGGCAAGTGGAGAGGAGATGCCTCGGTTGTATTCATCTATTTTTCTTGCATACATTTCCTTGGCTTCTTTTGAGAATCCGTTCGCATTAATAGCGATCGTTCTCAGTTCGGTGATCTTGGACCGGAGATATATTTTGATATTCAGCACACCATTCTTTACTGAATCTTTGAGTGAATGTGTGAATAGTTTTGCCAGCGAATAACCAACGTAGGAGAAAGAAAGTGTATCACCCCAATGAATCTTCATTGAAAACTTTCCCTGGTCATCCGTCACCATTCCGGTAGAGGAATTCTTGTCAACCACATAGGCGAACTGCATGGGCGTGATGCTGTCCTTGTCGAAGACAATTCCTTTTACAGTT
This sequence comes from Bacteroidota bacterium, assembly GCA_023251675.1. Lineage (GTDB taxonomy): Bacteria > Bacteroidota > Bacteroidia > Palsa-948 > Palsa-948 > Palsa-948. The sequence continues at coordinate 6,591 of JAHEYJ010000075.1, read as the reverse complement.
ATATTTTGCGAGAAAGATAAACTGCACAGGGCGATGAAAAATACAAGAACATAGCTTCTGGCCGCCAAAGTGAAATAGTCTCTAAGACAGGACTTACCTATAAATATTGGAAGGAGGGTTTTCTCAGCGATTTCTTTGCGATGTTCTTTCATTGCGGGCTTTGCGAAAAATCGTTCACGCAAAGAACGCAAATATTTCCGCGAAGGGCGCAAAGGGTGCATAAGTCATGTAAGATAAGAAAAATGCCATAAGCGTTTGTCAGAAAGTAGCTATGTGCAGCTTTTTATCCTTGCTTTTCAGCATAGTTCCGTTCTTAGAAACTTTTTCTTCCTGCTTGGATTCATCGCTTAATAAATTATCAAGGTAAGATTGCACTTTGGAGTATTCTGTCTTTGCCAAAGAACCGTTGGTCAATGCCTCAGTGGAATAGGAGTTCAGCAAACCTTCAAGATGTTCGTTGAACATTACCGGTGTGGCAAACATATCGCAGCCGATCACTTTATCTCCGGAGCAGGCAACAACCCCGATCACATTGTTTTCTGTTTTCATGGCTGATTTAAAATAATCGGTATAACCTTTCAACTCGTTGTTAAATTTTTTTGAAGTGTCAAGCGCCGTGTAGGTCCCGGTTTCTGTCGATGCTTCATTTTTTTTGGTCACATCGGCCACTTTATCCCAAACGCCCTGCTGGCTTTTATCCACGATGGCAGTTTTCCGGATGTTGTTGCTGGTGACCTTTGAATAGCCATAAAAGGTTTTACCCGCTTTTTCGGATTCATTCGTATAGCTCCATCTTCCATGTTCAACACAGAATACGGAAATGTCTTTCTTCCCGCTTTTGGGAGAAAGGATCATGTCTTGTGCAAGTACCCGGTCCTGCTGGCCGCCTTTCACGATCTCCCCCGCCATAAGGAAAATGGTATCGGAAGAGGTATTCTCAATGAAAAGTGTATTTACAGTTGCGCTTCCGGTTTGCTCGCCGTGGGAATTGTTTACCGTTTCGGTGATGGCAACTTTCTTCTGTTCCAACGCTTTCTGCAGGGAGACGTATTTGCCTATGTCTTTATGCGCGTTCATGAAGGTTTCATTCGCATAAATAGGGAAAAGCTGCAGGCTTTTATAGGTGAACCCAGTCGTTGCTGTTTCTTTGATGGTAAGGTTTTTTGAGTTGTACTGCGCATTGCTGATGACGGATAGGCCAAGCAAAGCAAGGGTGATAATGGTTTTCATGTGTAAGAGGTTTTGGTTATGGATACTCAACGGAATGGTTTTCCATAAAAAACGGGTGGCAAAAGAAAAAATTATAAGAAAAGAAACCTCCCTAAGAGAAAAAAAGCAAAAGTCAAAAGAGAATATGTATTTCTTTTGACTTTTGACTTGCGTTTCGGACTTGTTCCTGTCAGGCCTTTACGTTGGACCGGATGATATTCAATGCTCCGCCAGCTTTGAACCATTCGATCTGCTGTTTGTTGTACGAGTGATTGACTGTAATGATCTCGTGATCACCTTTCACATGATGCAGAACAAGTTTCAAGGGTTTGCCCGGAGTGAATTCAGTGAGTCCGAGGATATCGATCGTATCATCTTCAAGGATCTTCGTGTAGTCATTCTTATCAGCGAAAGTGAGCGCGATCATTCCCTGTTTTTTCAGGTTGGTTTCGTGAATGCGCGCAAACGATTTCACCAGCACCGAACGAACGCCGAGATGGCGGGGTTCCATGGCAGCATGCTCGCGGGAAGAACCTTCGCCATAATTCTCATCACCCACTACAATCGAACCGATATTCGCAGCTTTGTAAGCACGCTGAACTTTTGGAACGGCATCATATTTTCCATCCAGCTGGTTTTTTACACAGTCTGTTTTTTCATTGAATGCATTCACCGCACCGATGAGCATATTGTTGGAAATATTATCGAGGTGTCCGCGGTATTTCAGCCACGGACCGGCCATCGAGATATGATCGGTTGTGCATTTGCCTTTTGCCTTGATGAGCAGTTTCAATCCTTTCAGGTCAGCGCCTTCCCATGCAGCAAACGGGTCAAGAAGCTGGAGGCGGTCAGAAGTTGGTTTTACTTTTACGTCCACGCGGCTTCCGTCTTTTGCTGGTTCCTGGTAGCCGGCATCCTTCACATCAAAACCTTTTTTCGGAAGTTCATCTCCCGAAGGAGGGTCGAGCTTTACTTTCTCTCCTTTTTCATTTGTAAGAAAATCCGTGATCGGATTGAAGGTCAGGTCCCCGGCGATCGCCAGTGCAGTTACCAGTTCGGGTGAAGCTACAAAAGCCATCGTATTGGGATTTCCGTCAGCGCGCTTGGCAAAGTTCCGGTTGAAGGAATGAACAATGGTGTTGCGTTCCTGTTTTTCAGCGCCCACACGATCCCACATTCCGATACAGGGACCGCAGGCATTCGCGAAAACAGTTGCGCCAATTTTATTGAAGATATTGATAAAGCCATCCCGTTCGATGGTAAAACGCACCTGTTCGGAGCCGGGTGTGATGGTGAATTTTGATTTAGCTTTTAAATTCTTATCTACGGCTTGTTTTGCCAGCGATGCGGCACGTGAAATATCCTCATAGGAAGAATTCGTGCAGGAGCCGATCAGGCCGAATTCGATTTTTACAGGCCAGTTGTTTTTCTGAGCAGCTTCTTTCATTTTTGAAATGGGAGTCGCCAGGTCGGGAGTGAACGGCCCGTTGAGATGAGGTTCAAGTTCCGATAAATTGATCTCGATCACTTCATCAAAATATTTTTTCGGATCTGCATACACTTCTTTATCGGCAGTAAGGTGTTCTTTTATTGTACCGGCAAGCGCAGCTACATCGGCCCGGCCGGTTGCTTTTAAATATCTTGCCATTGAATCGTCAAATCCGAAAGTGGAAGTAGTGGCGCCGATCTCGGCGCCCATATTGCAAATGGTTCCTTTGCCCGTGCAGGAGATGGAAACAGCTCCTTCGCCGAAATATTCCACGATCTTATCAGTGCCGCCTTTCACGGTCAGGATGCCTGCCACTTTCAGGATCACGTCTTTTGCTGATGCCCATCCGTTCAGTTTTCCGGTAAGTTTTATTCCGATGAGTTTCGGCATTTTCAGTTCCCAGGGTAATCCGGCCATCACATCGCAGGCATCTGCGCCGCCTACGCCGATGGCGATCATTCCGAGTCCGCCGGCATTTACCGTGTGCGAATCGGTTCCGATCATCATTCCTCCGGGGAAGGCATAATTTTCAAGCACCACCTGGTGAATGATCCCGGCGCCCGGTTTCCAGAAACCGATCCCATATTTATTGGATACAGAAGAAAGAAAATCATACACTTCCTGGTTCACTTTTACAGCACGGTCCAGATCGGCAACAGAGTTATCTTTTGCAGTTATAAGATGGTCGCAATGAACGGTGGATGGAACAGCAACTCTTTTTCTGCCGGCCTGCATGAATTGCAATAAAGCCATCTGTGCAGTTGCGTCCTGCATGGCTACACGGTCGGGATGGAAATCCACATATGATTTTCCTTTTTCATAAGGTGCTGACGGAAGGGCATCAGCCAGATGAGCATAAAGGATCTTTTCAGTGAGTGTAAGCGGGCGTCCAAGCAGTTTGCGCGCAGCAGAAACTTTAGCAGGGAATTCTGCATACAGTTTTTTGATCATTTCAATGTCGAATGCCATAGTGGTTAGGAGAGATTAGATGTGAGACGTTAGACTTTAGATTAAAATTTCTGAGCGAATTTACTAAAATAAAAAAAGCCCACCGAATTATCGATGAGCTTTTTTAACGGGAAAAAAGCCATTTAATTTTCAATAATTGTTTTCATCGTCACCGGGACTCACTTCACCACCGAGATATTTCCCTTCCTGTCAATCTGGGTTCCGGAGATGAGTTCCGCTTTCATGCGGTAAACAAACACGGCGCAGCCTTCTATGCCGTTAGATAATCCGTGTGTGTAATCGCCATTCCATCTAAAATCGGGTTCCGTCGATTGGAAGACTTTTTCTCCCCAACGGTCCCATATAATTATTTTAAAATCTTTGATGCATAATAAATTATTGATGTAGATGCGCAGTTCGTCATCTTCACCATCACCGTTCGGAGAAAAAGCATTGGGTAAATAAATATCCTTGCAGGTAATGTCAACAAAAACTGTTACCGTATCGGTATCGGTGCAGCCGTTTGCATCAGTAACAAAAACAATGTAATTGGTAGTGCTTTGAGGCGTTGCAATTGGACTTTGGCAATTTGTACAGCTTAACCCGGTTAAGGGGAACCATGCATAACTGCTGCCGCTGTTGCTGCTGCTTCCACTTAACTGGGCGCCTGAACCATAAGGAATGGTTACATCAGCTCCGGCGTTTGCTGTGGGAAGCGGGTTCACAATTACATTCACCGAAGTGGTGCTCGTGCAATTGCCGCTCGTGACGATCACTGAATAACCGATGGAAGCTGCCGGTGCAACAGTGATCGACGCAGCGCTTGAAAATGTATTCCATAAATAAGTTCCTCCTCCGGAAGCAGTGAGCACAGTGCTTTCTCCCGCGCATAAATTAGAATTCCCGATAATTGCTGCCACAGGCGGAGGATCTTGATGAACCGTGATGGTATCTGTTTTCGTGCATCCGTTAGCATCCGTAGTTGTTACAGAATAGTTTTGAGAAGCGAGATTGGTGATCTGAGAGGTAGTTCCGCCATTGCTCCATAAATAGGTGTAGGGGGAAGTTCCTCCATTAGCCGAAGCGCTTGCCGTTCCGTTCGCCATTCCGCATCCGGCATTAACGGCAGAAATCGTTGCTGTGAGGATAGTGGGTTGGGTAATGGTAACGCCCGATACAATGGTGCAGCCGTTTCCATCCGTTACAACAACGGTATATCCTCCTGCTGAAAAACCTGTGACCGTGGAAGTGGCAGCAGCAGAAGGCAGCCACAAGTAGGAATAGGATGGAGTGCCTCCTGTTGCATTTACTGACGCTGTTCCGTTATTGCCTCCAAAGCAAGACACGGCAGTAGCCGTAGCAGCAGCCGTTAATACAGCGGGTTGAGTGATAGAAACAGTTTGAGAGGTCGTGCATCCGTTCGCATCAGTGATGGCAACTGAATAATTTCCGGCAATTAACCCTGTAGCAGAAGAAGTAGTTTGCCCGTTATTCCAGTTAAAAATAAAAGGCGGACTTCCAACGGTTACTGTCACTGCTGCTGCTCCGTTATTCCCGTTAAAACATTTTACATTCGTTTGTGAAGAAATAGTCGCCACGGGGATAGGATTCACTGTAAGATTCATCGAACTCGTGCTTGTGCAGTTTCCGTTTGAAACAACAACCGTATAAGTAGTTGTAGAAGTTGGATTCGCAACAGGATTTGCAATTGACGGATTGCTCAATCCTGAGGTGGGAATCCATGAATAATTAATACCTCCTGATGCATTGAGCGGAGTGGAATAGCCAAAGCAAATACCGGCGTTCGGCCCGGCGTTCACATTAGGAATAGGATTCACGAGTACCGTCATTGAAGATTTGTCGCTGCATCCGTTGGCATCGGTAACCGTAACCGTGTACGTAGTGGGTGAAGTCGGATTCGCAACGGGATTTGAAATAGTTGGATTCGATAGATTGGTTGCGGGAGTCCACACATAATTTATTCCACCTGAGGCATTTAATGTTGTGCTTTGTCCCGCACAGATCGTTGCGTTTCCTCCCGCGCTTGCGGCGGGCAAAGGATTTACAATGATAGAAACAGCGGCATTGGCCGAACATCCATTCGCATCCGTAACCGTTACGGTATAAGAGGTGTTTGTTGTAGGAGAAACAGAAATGGAAGCGGTTGCAGCAGTCGTATTCCATAAATAGGAATTTCCTCCGCTTGCTGTAAGCACAGTTGAACTTCCTGAACAAAAAGTAGTGTTGCCCGCTATGGAAGCTGTTGGGGCAGGATTCACAGTAACTTTCACAACATCGGTGTTTGTACATCCGTTCGCATCCATCACGGCCATGGTATAGGTAGTAGTAGTGGTCGGTGACGCGACAGGGTTCTGGCAAAGCGTGCAGCTTAATCCCGAACCCGATGGCTGCCATCCGTAATTAATTCCTCCGCTTCCTGAAAGTGGGGTGCTATTCCCTGCACAAATACTTGCATCAAGTCCTGCATTTGCAAGAGGAGATGGAAAAACAGTAATTGTACTTGTGGTAATGCCTGATGGGGTTGCGCATTCCGTAACATCCAGCGACATCGTGTAGGTTCCGGGAGAAGAATAAGAAATTACATAAGGGCCTTGTCCTGATCCGCTGACCACCACTCCGCTTCCGAAGTTCCAATTGTAGGATGCGCTTGTGGATGCATTGCCATTGTAAGTTACGGTTGTGTTTGTTCCCAGGCAGGCAGGTGATGATGCGTCAAACAAAGAAGTGGGTGCGCCTGCGGTAACAAAAATAGCTGTTGATGAAGATTTTGTGCAAGAAGCGCCTGCGGTGAAGGTGGAAGTGAGCGTTACGTTTTGAGTCCCTGTTGTTGAAAAAGTAACGGCAGGAGGATTTTGGCCTGTAAATGAAGCAGGAGTTGCATTGGGCCCGAAATTCCACTGGTAGGTTATGAATGCGTTTGTAAC
>JAHEYJ010000074.1:14767-15289 GCA_023251675.1 Bacteroidota bacterium | reverse complement strand
ACTTTCAAAAATTAAAATTTCAAAGGATACTAATTATGCCTTTTTAAATGAGGAAGGGATTGGTAAAAACCAAGACCCGATAACCGGAACGCAATTTACTGCAAGTAACATCGAATTACATACCAACTTGTTAGAATTAGAGGAGGCTCAATCAGAAAATACTGAGCGTATCTCTTGTATGGAAGAGGTGAGAACTTCCGAAGGTTATGTGACAGAAATGTATCTCAATACTCCTGATGGGTTGTTGGATGCAACTAAAATAAAACTTACAGTTGATGGAAGTGAATTAATGAAACTGTTCTATGCGCCTGCTGCCAAACTCATCTTACTTAACAAAAAGTGGAAACGAAGTAAAGAGCCGGGATTTGATATTGGTACCAAATCAGGCTTTTTCAAATCAAAAAAACAATTAGAGAAAGCAAATCCGGAAGATCCGAATGAAAATATTATGCTTTTTACCTATGACACTTCTGATGTGCTTTATGTTCAACCGGTAAAGGCTTTAAATTTAACAGAGGAGGG
>JAHEYJ010000074.1:0-14757 GCA_023251675.1 Bacteroidota bacterium | reverse complement strand
GAAATTGATGCAAAGTTAATGGGTGTTAATGAAAATAAAAATATAATGCTTTATGAATCTGCCGAAGGAAGTATTGGGGTATTAAAAGACATTGCCAGAAATCCTGTGAAATTGCGAGAGCTTTTTTTAAAAGCCTATGAAATATGCGGGTATGATTACAGCACTAAAAAAGACAAGTATCCCAACAGACCCAAAGCAAGTTATGATGATTTACTTTCCTATTACAATCAGGGGGATCATCTAAGGATCAATCGCCATTCAGTGATCGTTGCATTAGAACTATTGATTACTTCTAAACCAGATGATACCAAAGGCTCTACTTATGAGGAGAAATATGAAGAGTTAAAGAAAGGGTTACATCATCGAAGCCCTGGTGAAAAATTGCTGTTAAATTATCTTTTTGAAAATGGGTATCGTCTGCCAGATCATACTAATTATAATCTGGAAAAATATTTTATTCAGCCTGACTTTATTTATAAAGCCGGAAATGTATTAATTTTTGTAGATGGGGGAATCCATAAAAATGCAGTGCTTAAGGCAGATGACGCCAAGAAGCGTTTAATATTAGAAAAAGACGGTTATGATGTTTTGGTATGGGATGAAACATCTGAGCCCATTGCATCATTCATTATTCGCAGGCAGGACGTTTTTAGAAAAGTTAGATAGTTGATATGATTGACCAAAAATTAAAGAAGCCCGGGAAGTTGGTTAAATTCAGGGGTAGGCGTTGTGTTGTGCAGCCATCACAAGATACCGATCTGATTATTTTGAAGCCATTAGGAGGTTCAGACGATGAAATCATGTCCGTGTTTGAACCAGTTATGCAACATGATGATGAAATTACTGAAGATATATTTGAATTGCCATCTGTATACGATTTAGACAGTTTTCTTACAGCAAAATTACTTTATGATGCAGCGAGGCTTTCCTTTCGCCAAGTAAGCGGCCCCTTTCGCTGCATGGGCAAATTATCCTTCCGCCCTCGTTCCTATCAGTTGGTTCCATTGATTATGTAATTAAAGCAATCAGTGACGCGACTTTTGATTGCGGATGATGTTGGAGTTGGTAAATCAATTGAAGCCTTATTGATTCTTCGCGAGTTAATGGAAAGAGGTATCATTAAATCTTTCGCGGTGTTGTGTCCGCCACATCTCTGCGAGCAATGGCAAAATGAGTTAGCAAGCAAATTGGATATTGAAGCAGAGATAATCCGTTCAAGCACTTTTGCGGGATTAGAAAGAAAAATCGTGGGTGATGATACGTTAAGTGTTTTTAAATATTACCCTTATCAAGTTATTTCCATTGACTTTGTAAAAGGGGAGGCAAAGCTTCCAACATTTCTCAGAGACATACCCGATTTAGTTATTGTTGATGAAGCGCATACTTGCACCAAAGATATTGACCACAAAAAATCAAATCAGAAACAATTGAGGTATGAATTATTAGAACAAATTGCAAAAAAAGAAAACCAGCATTTGGTAATGCTCACTGCTACTCCTCATAGCGGTAAGGATGGTGAATTTCAATCCTTGTTAGGTCTTTTAAAATCTGAATTTGAAACCTATCAATTAGATGACCTTGCAACTTCTGAAAAACGAAACATTGCGACACATTTTATTCAGCGTAAGCGTAAGAATATTGAAAAATGGCTGGATGAAGAAACCCCATTCCCGACCAGAAAAACTGAGGAGCTACCCTATACTTTATCTGACGATTATACAGCGTTTTATGAAAAGGTTTTAAAGTTTGCACGAGGTCTGAATACTGTGGGAATAGCAGATAACAAAGCACGCATGAAATATTTTGCTGCTTTAACACTCCTGAGAGGAGTGATGAGCAGTCCCGCTGCCGGTTTTGAAATGTTGCAGAAAAGGAAACTGAAAGCACAGGATAGTGCGATTGAAAATGATTTACCCTATACAGACAATCCTACGATTGAAAAATGGGATGGTCAAGGCGACACGGAGCAAATTGAAATTATCGAAAATGCGGGACTGTCAGAAAAAGAATGGGATGTTTTACACCGCCTGTCATCGGATATTGAAAAATTAAAAAATACTTCTAAAGATTACAAAGTCAATCTGGCAATCAGTCAAATAAATCAGTGGATCGCAGATGGACAAAGCCCAATTATATTTTGTCGTTTTATTGCAACTGCCCATTACGTTGCCGACCAATTAAAACAACAGCTAAGTGGTTCCAAGGACATTGATATTAGGGCAATAACGAGTGAGTTGAGTGATGATGAACGCAGAGAAAAAATTGATGAGATGGGCAAAAGCCCCAAACGTGTACTTGTTGCAACTGATTGTCTTAGTGAAGGTATTAACCTTCAAGATAAATTCAATGCAATTCTTCACTATGATTTGCCCTGGAATCCCAATAGGTTGGAACAACGTGAAGGTCGCGTTGATCGTTATGGACAAGTGGGATGGTTGGATAAAAATGGAATTCTGAACAACAATATTGAAGTGAGGGTATTATTTGGCGAAAATAATCCCATAGATGTGGTTGTATTAAAGATCATCATTGAAAAAATAAAAAATATTCAAAACACATCGGGTGTAAGTATTGCAATCGCTGAGGACAACCGGTCTGTGATTGATAAAGTTCTGAAAGAAGTCTTATTGAATCCGGATAGGGCAAAAAATCAATTTACAAAACAAGGTAAGCTTGACTTTGGCGAACCAACAACCCTTTCAGAATTGGATTTGGAATTGACGAATGAAATTGAAAGAGCGAGGGATAAAGCTGAAAAAATACGTTCCATATTTTCCCATGAAAGCATCATGCCTGAAGATGTAAAGAAGGATTTGAATGAAGTGGACGAAGCAATTGGGGATGTATCTACCTTAGAGAAATTTGTTTTGCAGGCTGCTGTTTTGCTTGGGGCAAGAATGGAAACAATAACAGGCGGTTATGTTTTTAATAAACACAATATGGAAGCGTGGCTGGTTGAGGCGCTTGGATATGGAGATAAAATTCATATCTCATTTGAATCACCTACTCCTATTGGCTTTAAGTATATTGGACGTAACCATCAATTTGTTGAACATCTATGCCATCGAATAATTGCCAACTCATTAGATAAAGAAAAGAAGGGGTACAAGGCTGCCCGTGCCGCTGTGTTCAGAACAGATTCAGTGACTATTCAAACCACGCTTATTCAATTTCGTGTACGCAATGTGATCCGAGAGGTAAGTAAACAACATGAAATGGTTTCAGAAGAAATGTTTTTGTGGGGTTATGAGTCAAAAGAAAACGGAATAGTGGCATTAGATATTGATAAATGCAAATCGCTTTTAAAAACTGCAAATGCTTTAGATGTGAGCGATGAGCGTCAGCAAATAGTTTTTGAAAAAGAATTAAAGCACTTTGAGGAATTACATCCTGATTTTATAAAGGTGGTTGAAACACGTGCAGATGACTTAGTGAATGCTCATACCCGTTTTGCAAAATATCTGGGCGCAAAAAGATTTGAAGCCGTTTCACCTGTTTTGCCTCCTGACATTTTGGGGGTTTATGTATTAATTCCTAATCCTAATATTTGATTGCAATAATACTGAATGAATTTTCCGGCTATTGACATACAAGGTTCCGTTATCTCTGCTGATCTGCTGGGTAAAATCCGTGCAGAGCAAGCTACCTTTCAACAGGGTAAAGATTTTAATAAGGACTTTACCAATTTAAAACTCAAAGATGAAATAAGCCTTGCATGGCAGGATGCAAAGGGACAGTGGACTATTTTTAATAACAAACTCAAACGAGTTACTGCCGGTGAAACGGCTGCTACTGAAACACGCAGCTTTTGGATTTTACCGCTTCTTTCAAATCTCGGTTACGATTTTCAATACCTCAAACAAGCGGAAGAGATTAACGGCAAATCATTTTGGATAAATAACCGGGACAATAGTATTGGTGGCTTTCCTCTTTTTATAGCTGGTTATAATGAAAGCATAGACAGACGTTCGGAAAATAAAACCCTGCGTATATCACCTCACGCCTTGGTGCAGGAATATTTGAATTACAGTGAACACCTGTATGGTTTAGTAACCAATGGTAGGCAATTGAGATTACTGCGCGATGCCAGCAGACTGACTCGTCTTAGTTACGTGGAGTTCAACTTAGAGAGGATCATGGAAGAGGATTTATATTCCGATTTCGTAATTCTCTATCGTCTGTTGCACAAGAGTAGGATGCCTGAACAAAAAGAGTCCGGCCCCGATAGCATTATTGAAAAATATCATCAGGAAGGCTTAGAAGCAGGAGCGACCATTCGAAGTAAGTTGGGAAGTGCTGTAAAAAATACAATCAAAGATTTAGCAAATGCTTTCATAAATCATCCTGACAATATAGAATTACGGGAAGCTATTGTAAAGGGCAACTTTAATGCCGATGAATATTACCGACAGCAGTTGCGAATTATTTATCGTCTATTGTTTTTGTTCGTAATTGAAGAGAGAAATTTGGTTTATGCTGATAGCAAAGACCCGCGGGCAAAACGATTTAACCAAATTTATTTCAGTCATTACAGCTTATTGCGGTTTCGGAAATTGGCAAAGAAGTTACCGCCTCCCGAAGCAGCGCGTCATCATGATTTGTGGGTGAGTTTGGTGAGTACATTTTCTTTATTTGAGACCAAACTGATAGGTGAGAAATTAGGCATAATGAGTTTGCAAGGAGATTTGTTTAGTTACGATGCCATTGCAAATACTCGTTACGATTTGCACAGGTGTCACGTAAGCAATGCAGCGTTACTAAAAGTTATAAAAGCATTGGGGTATTTTGAAAATGAAAAACAATTATTGATAGCGGTAAATTATGGGGGATTGGATGTTGAAGAATTTGGAAGTGTTTATGAAGGATTGCTTGAACTAAAATTGGAGATTAATAAAATTGAGGGATCTGAGAGCTATTCTGTAAATTGGAAAAAACAAGAGGGTGGCAGAGAGTTTCAGTCTCATTACACGCCCGAAGAGTTAGTACAGCCGCTAATTAAAAATTCATTAGAATATATTATTGCAGACCGATTAAAGGCAAATGATCCTATAAAGGCACTTCTTGATATTAAAGTTTGCGATGTAGCATGCGGCAGCGGACACATTTTATTAAGTGCCGCACGTAAAATTGCAATAGCTATCGCTCGAATACAAACAGGAGAAGAACAGCCCAACCCCAACGCTATTCGCAAAGCTATTCGCGATGTAATATCTCATTGCATTTATGGAGTCGATAAAAACCCATTAGCAATTGAACTCTGCAAAGTTGCATTTTGGTTAGAAGCCCATAATCCGGGTGAACCTTTAAATTATCTGGATCACCATATTAAGTGCGGTGATGCTATTGTGGGCTTAGCACATAAGGAAGAATTAGAAAACGGAATTGCTGATGAGGCATTTAAAGCATTGCCAGGTGATGATAAGGAAATTGCATCTGCTTATGCCAAACGCAACAAGGCTGAACGTATAACACGTAAACAAGCAACATTAGATTTTGAGGTAAACGTAAATCAGAAATTACAGGACGTATTAGATGAGTTTAAGAAATTTGATTTACTGTCTGAAAACACTCCTGATGAAATTGAAACCAAAGCAACAGCATACAATAAGCTCCTGCGTAGCGGAGCATTGCAGCGATTAAAAACATTAGCCGATATACAAGTAGCGCAATTCTTTATTGCTAAAACACATGATAACGAATTCAATTTTGTTACGGATGCTGCTTACTTCCGTTACTTAAAGGCTGAAAAACCAATACCGGCTGGAGTAACGGCAGAAATTATTTTCCTGAAATCTCAAAAAAGGTTTTTCCATTGGTTCTTAGAGTTCCCAGAGGTGTTCCAGCAAGGTGGATTTGATTGCATTCTTGGAAATCCACCATATTTGGGTTTCAAAAAAATAACGTCTGATCTAAGCCCTGCTTACAATAGTTATATAAAATGTTACTGGCCAGAGAAGGGTAAGGCAGATTATGTAACATATTTTTTTAGACGAATTTTTGATTTAATTAAGCCTTTAGGGTTTCAAGCATTAATTACAACAAGTACGATTTCTCAAGGAGATACGAGAGTTGTTGGTTTGGAAGTTCTTTCAAAAAACAATGCAACAATAATTTTTGCCATAAAGAGCATGGAATGGCCTGGAGCTGCTGGAGTAGATGTGACAATTTTATCCATTTTCAAAGGAGAATGGAGGAATAAATATTTACTTAATGGTAGGGAGGTTAGTAAAATTTCCGCGCTTCTTGATGATGTTACAGATGGGAATTATCCAAAGAAATTGTCCATTTATAATAATATATTTTTTCAAGGCTCTGTCATAAGAGGAAAAGGATTTCTTCTTTCTACAAGCGATGCTTCAGCTCTAATCCATTTGAATATTAAGAATAAGGAAATAATAAAATGGTATTATACTGGCGATGATTTAACCGGCCACCCTGCTTTAATGCCTTCAAGACAAATAATTGATTTTAAGGATTGGGCTGAAGATAAATGCAAAAAATACAAGGAATGCTGGGACGTGATTGTAGAAAAAGTAAAACCTGAGCGGGAAAAAATATTGTCCAGTTCTAATCAGGTTCATGAAAACAAATTTTGGATTCATTGGGATAGACGAGCAAATCTTTATTCTTCTTCTGCCTCATTAAATAAAGTGCTTGCTATTTCAATGCAGGCAACAAAATACCCAAATTTTGAGTTTATTAACTCAAATAGTATTTATTCTAATTCATTGGGGATTATTTGCAGTGAAAGTAGGGTATTATACGTTTTTTTAAATTCAACTTTACACAACGAATGGGCTTTTAAGTATGCCTCATTATTAGAAACACGATTGAGGTATTCTTCTTCAGATATTTTCCAAACATTTCCTTTTTTACCAAACCTTCCAAATGATATTGAACAGAAGGTTGAGAAAATTGGACAGCAATATCACGAGCATCGTTTACAATTAATGTTACTTGCTAACCTTGGCTTAACAAAAACCTACAATTTTTTTCACGCCAAGGAACTCAATATTCCGCAAATTGTTAAAGTCAGCAAACAAGATGAATCCATAGGGCAAAAAGCGTTTGAAGATATTTTGAAATTAAGAGAACTACATAAACAAATGGATGAAACAGTCCTTACTGCTTACGGATGGAATGATATTGATTTACAATACAACTTTTACGAAGTCGATTATTTGCCTGAGAAGGACAGAATACGTTACACTATTCATCCTGATGCCCGAAAAGAAATCCTTAAACGCCTGCTCGAACTCAACCATAAAATACATGAGGAGGAAGTGAAGGCTGGATTGTTTGAAAAAAAGAAACCTGTAAAAGAAAAGAAAACCAAGAAATTAAAAGGTGCTGATTTGTTTGGGTTAGAGTTTGAATAAATAATCAGTGTGATTTCCATTTTTAATTGATAAATCAGAATGACAGATAAGTTAATTGAAAAGGCAAGACAATTGGGAATGAATCCCAATGTTTGTAATTGGTTTCAATATTTTGCCCAAGAGACATGGGATCGTATTGGATATGTTAGAACGAGAAGAGGATTGAAGATTTGGGAAACCACAGTCACCCAGAATCTAATGTTTGAATTTCATACTTCAAAGGCACTTTATTTTCCAGCGATAAATTTATCATGGGGAGTTGAAATTCTTGAGGCAGTAAATGAAAAAACAAATGGAAATGATATTGAATTATTTGTTGAAATAAACGGAACTATTTTATTTTTTGCAGTCCAGGCGAAAATAATCAACCATCAAGGATTTAAGAGAGTTGGAATAGCGGATGGAAATTATTTACAAATGAACCACGTAGTTGGAACACATAATCAAATAGATCTTTTGTGTAGTTACGCATCGGCAAAGGGGGGCTTACCTTTATACCTGCTGTATAATTTTGTAAATAATAGTTTTGAGGAAGATTCTCTATGCAATATTGATTTTGAAATTGAGCAGTATGGATGTTCAATCGTAGGTGCTTCGCATATAAGAGATAACTATTTAATAAACGGTATCTGGACAATTCCAACCTTTCTTGATTTGCATCCAGATTTCGCCCTGCCGTGGTTTGTAATACCTTGTTGCTTTAAAAATAAATCAAAGAAGGAAATTATTGAAATGCTGGCTGTTGAAGGTATTTCCGAAGGTGATCTAACCGATTATTCAATTGACGAAATTCGTTCTGATAAGGATTGGAGACCATTACATCCATTCAGTGAAATAAAGGAAGATGGCCCTATTGATAAGCAAACGGGGAAGGAGGAAATAACAAAAGAAGCAATCGAGTTTCGACCAAAATTTAGAGTAATTGTTTCCCCTAGGATTTCTATTGAAAAACAATTTAAACGTCCCTGAAGAGTGAACATATTCATTGCAATTAATATATAATTGGAATTCCCTTCGATTTATATTGATGAATCCGGTAATACGGGAGATGATCTAATGGCAATCAATCAGCCATTCTTTACCATAGCCGGCATTTGCGTACCATCTACAGAAAATTCTTCAATAGAAAAGGAAGTAATTGCTTTGAAAGGGAAATATAATTTATCACCTAACTACGAATTCAAGGCTGCGAAATTAATTGGAACAAGAAATGAGGGACTTTTATTGGATATTTTAAATATTATTCTTGAAAGAAATTACATTCCATTTTTCACGATATTGGAAAAGAAATACATGGTATGCTGTCGTATTATTGAAGATTTCTTTGATCCTATGTATAATAGTAATACGGATAATTCTTGGACACACCCAAGTTCATTAAAAACTGAAATTGCAGATTTCCTTCATGAAACTTTGCTTGACGAAACAATAAAACTTTCCTCAGTTGCGGTTCAAAAGGGAAGTTTGGAACATGTATCGTCCGCATTTGGATGTATCTGTAGGGATATAAAAGGCAAGCAATTTAAACTGGATATACAGACCATTATAAGCGGGGCTTTACCTCATTTGGAGAGCCTTAGCAAATCAAAAATCGATGCAGAGGAGGATTTCAAGAGAAAGTTCAGCCAAGCCTCCGGGGTTCTACATTCTCCCAATTTGACTACATATTTTGAAATGATTAATAGGATTGAGAATTTTTATCGCGGAAGCCAACATGGAACTGCTACGGTTGTATTTGATTCTGCACAGCAATTTGACTTGGCATTTGCAAATTTATTTACCTTAATATCAAAATCGGACGCAAATAAAGAATTAAGACTTGAAGGCAAAACCCCGATAATGTTTGGATTTAAACATCTGACATCATTTAAGGCGGAAGACTCAAAACAGAATGTATTCCTTCAATTTGCAGACACAATAGCTTCTTCGATAAACGCGCTTTTCAATAAAATAGCTGCTTCGGACTCTTCAACGAAATTTAGTGAGTTTGAATCAACCTTGATTGCACTGATTTACAAGTTGACTGAAATGGGTTATGGTGACTGGATTATATCTGCCAAAGTAAAAAAACAATTTGGAAATGCGATAAGGACGCTGTCTAACTGAATGTGCCCTACTCCCGCTTCGTCTATGCACCAATAGAAAGAGAAGCAAGGAAGATGGGAGCCAATACCGGGATGAATAGAGTATGCTAAAGAAATAAGGGTGCTGTCGCTTACTTTCGTTTGATTTGTCGCCTCTTCTTACTGACTATGGGTACATCATAGTATTATTATTAATTGATTGGGGGCCTAGTTTGTCATTTGATGATTCTACGATTCAGCCATACATAGATTATTTACAGTCATCCGATGCTCATTTTCAATTAATATTAGTTGCTCCGAATGCAAAAGCCGAAGGCTATATGGACGGGTTGGACAATTGCTAAATTTATTAATCAAACCCCTGATACTAAAATAATCCAAGATAAATTGTAATGTAAATATTCACTCTCAGGATCTATGTAGGTATTAGTCCAGCTCCTTGCCCTTTTCTGCCGATGTGTTGCCCCAACAGGGGCACATCTCCGGGTTTGTGGGCATAGATGCCCAATCCGCGGGGAGGAGGGCACAAATACAAACATAGGTAGTAGAAGCAACCATTGATATCTAAATGTAGATCAGCCAAGTTTCTTCTTTTTACCATTGATATTTAATTTTGCTTCCAGTGCATCAATATCCCGCCCCATTCTTTCATCGGTAGTTTGGTAATATATTTTGGTTGTCTTCAAATTCGTATGCCCCATCATTTTCGCGGTCGTGTCAATCGGCACACCGTTCTCCGCGCAAATTGTAGTCGCGAAAGTATGACGAGCTTTATGAGAAGAAATCGATTTATTAATTTTACACTTGCCTAAAATGCTGGTTAAATTCCTATTGTAACATTGATTGGTTATCGAAGGGAAAATATGACCTGAATTATATTCGGATGGAAGATTTATGTATTGGGATAAAATTTCTTCCGCTTGATCAAGAATAGGTATTGTAGAATTTATATGAGATTTATTCCTTGTAATATGAATTATTTTTCTCCCATCCATACCCAACGAAATATTACTGCGAGATAAATCTATTAAATCACAGAAGGATAGCCCGGTATAGCAGCAGAACAGAAACATATCACGAGTAACACCCAATCCGTCTTTCGGCAATATCAAAGATCTCATTTTTTCAATTTCCTCGATGGTTAAATAGACCTTCTCTTTTTCAATTGGCTTCTCCTTTATTTGTTGGAATGGGTTTTTGTCAATCCATTCGTTCATGATTGCATAGTTTATTATCCTTTTTATCCGTTGAAAGTGTTTTATATAGCCATTCTGATTACACATCTGTCCTTCTTCTTTTTTTCTTGTAACGTATTGCTTAAAATCTAATATGAAATTTGGTTTCACTTGCCGAATATCAATATCGCTGCTTTTGTATTTTGCCTTTACAAATTCTTCGAGATGCTTTACAGTGGTGAAGTAGTTTTTTACCGTTCCCTTTGCGTATGATTTCCCGATTTCATTTTTCACGTAGGTCAGGCACGATTGGGCTATTTCAATAAGCCCTGTTTGTTTTTCCGTTACTCCGAGAAATTCATTCCTGATATTTTTAGCGGAAATGATTTTCCCATCGTTGAGCATTTTGGTATGCGTTCTATTGAGGTCGTGCCGCACCTTTGTGATATAATCATTAATCTCCTTTACGTCTGTTCCTTTTCCGCTGACCTCTTCCCCCTTTGAATTCCATTTGTCGGAGGACACAAACTTTTTCAGGGATATTTCGGCACGTTCGCCATTGATAGTTATTCTGCAATGAAGGGGGCATTTCCCCTCAACATTTGTTTTGGATTTTCTAATCCAAAATATGATCGAGAAAGTTTCTTGTATTGTATTCATGGTGTGCAAATTTAATTTGAGTTTGGTTTATTAGCCACCGATTACCTTACTATCAGGTAATAAGTAATGGTAAGGACGCCCCTACGTAAACCCTGTGAAAAACTCAAAAAACTCGCGCACCCATAGGGACACCGAATTCGCCACCGAATGGGGCTGATAAAGTATGTTATCAAACGATACTAAAAAAAATGCCAACTTGAATTCCCATAGCGGGAATGATACAAGTTGGCAAAGGATGGATTTAAAAAGTCGGGGTGGCAGGATTCGAACCTACGACCCTCTGCTCCCAAAGCAGATGCGCTAGCCGGACTGCGCTACACCCCGATGTGTTTTCTTACAACTGTGAACAAGATTTCAAAGCAAAACAAACTACCGTGCGGAGAGGGCGGGATTTGAACCCGCGGTACCCCTTTCGAGGTACGGCAGTTTAGCAAACTACTGGTTTAAACCACTCACCCACCTCTCCGTTAAAATTTTATGTCCAACTTTTCAGAGAGGCGTTTAGCATCCGTCAACTGACGGATAAACCACTCACCCACCTCTCCGTTAAAATTTTATGTCCAACTTTTCAGAGAGGCGTTTAGCATCCGTCAACTGACGGATAAACCACTCACTCACCTCTCCTTTTTACAAAGGGGTGCAAATTTAAAAAAAATGTCACACGCCCTCACCGATATTTCATTGTAAAAGTATGCCCTACATCTCATTACATTTGAATATGCTTGGCTCCACTCCAATGAAAAATGTCCGAAAAATATTTTACATTTTTTTTTATTTCATCGTATTCATTCTTTCTTCGTGCGCTGAAAACCATCCTGCAAAAAACGAAGTGATCATTCACGAGCTGGCGGATGCCGAAATGCTGAACCCGGTAAATTATACCGATGCAAACGCGGGCTACATTATGAACCACATTTTTCAAAAACTGATTGACGCTGATTTCAGAAACCCTTCTGAATTTGTCCCGGTATTGGCAGAAAGCAGGCCCATGATCGAAAAAACCCCTGAAGGAAAAATGCGCCTTACTTTTAAAATCAGGAAAGAAGCTAAATGGGATAATGGAAGTGATGTGACAGCCAAAGATGTTGACTTTACACTCAAAACAAACAAAAATCTGCTGGTAAACAATCCGAACCAAAAATCTTATTTTGATTTTATCGTTGATTTCAAATATTTCGATGACGACCCAAAAAAATTCTCTGTAATTGCCGATACTATTTATTTTATGGCTGAAGCTACTTTTACGGACGTTGCCATTCTGCCGGAATACGTTTACGACCCGAAAGGGCTCATGAAGAAATTCTCAATAAAACAATTAAGTTCAAAATCCGACTCGCTTAAAACAGATCCGCAGATAAAAGAATTTGCCGATGATTTCAACTCTGGAAAACGAATGCGTGATCCGAATTTCATTGGAGGAAGCGGCGCCTATAAATTTTCCGAATGGAAGACCAACGATTACATCACACTCACAAAAAAGGAGGACTGGTTGGGCCGCGCGTTAAATAAAGAAAACTGTTTCTTCGAAGCAACGCCTTCCAAGTTAACCTTCAAAATCATATCCGACCAGGCAAGTGCACTGGTATCTCTTAAAGCAGGTAACCTGGATGTAATGAACGGAATAAAATCAAACGACTTCAATGATCTCCCCCGCTCTGAAAAGTTTACAAAAAATTTCAATGCCTACACGCCCATGGAATATTCTTATGTATACATCGGTTTGAATACTAAAAGTCCTGTCCTATCCGATAAACTTACCCGTCAGGCCATTTCCTATATCACCGATGCAGACAACATAATTAAAACAATTAAATATGGCCAGGCGGAACCGATCATCGGGCCCATTCATCCGTCAAAGAAAAAAACTTACAATTCCGATATCCAACGATATACATTTGATCCTGGAAAAGCAAAAGAACTGCTGGCTAAAGCCGGCTGGAAAAATACGAACGGAGATGAAACACTTGATAAAATGATTGACGGCAAACGAACGGAGTTTATTGTTGACTTTTTATTTAATGCAGGAAATGATGAACGGAAATCCATTGCTCTTTTGATTCAGGATGAAGCAAAAAAAATCGGTATCAAGATGAATGTCCAGTCAATTGACTGGTCTGTCTATCTGCAGAAATGCCGCAATCACCAGTTTGATATGATGATCGGAAAATGGATCGGCGGCCCCGGCCCGGATGACCTGAAACAAACTTTTCACAGTTCCTCTGCCACGGGTGAAGGATCCAACTATTGCAGCTTTTCCAATCCGCAAGCTGACGCGTTGATGGATTCCATCCGCTATGAGATAGACGAGGTAAAACGAAATAAAATGTACGATCAGGTACAGGAGATATTACACGATGAAGCGCCAATGATCTTTCTGTATTCTCCGGCAGAACGAATCGCCATCAGTAAGAAATTTGACAATGCGTATCCTAGCGTTACGCGTCCCGGCTATTGGGTGGAAGGCTTTCAGATCAAAACCGCCTCACCTCAGTAATAATTTTCCTTATCGTATATTTGACACCGCCTGTTTATCCGGCTACACGGATCACAATTTATTTTTAACACTGATGGCAATCTATATTCTAAGGCGTATTCTGTATTTCATTCCGACACTGATCGCCATATCGCTGTTTACTTTTTTCATCTCCATCCATGCGCCGGGCGATCCTGTCGAGATCATGCTTAACCGATCGGAGAGCAGTGAAGGCCAGCGTATTTTAAATTCGACTGATGATAAAGACTATACTGAACAGCGCCACCAACTTGGTTTCGACCAGCCGGTTTTTTACTTTTCCCTTACCGATGCGACGATTTCAGATACACTTTTCAGGATCTCCAACCCGCTCCACCGTGAATGGCTTAAACGCCTGTCCAATGAATACGGGAACTGGAATCATGTCTCGGCATATTATCTGTCAATTCAAAATCTGGAAGAGAAAGCGTACTCAAATAACCTCTCCGAAATAAAAATTCTCATCAATGAGCTATTCTTCAACTACGATGATCAACACATCAGAAACATCCTTCTCAAACTTTCAAACCAGGGAAAAGACACGCTTGCCCCGGAGAAAAAAGAATTGACGACCCGTTTTGATAAAATGGTTTCAGAAAAAGATCCCTACCGGAAATATATTCCGGTTATTCACTGGTATGGCCTCAACAACCAATACCATCACTGGATAGCAAATTTTATTACCGGTGATTTTGGAATTTCGTACCATGATAAAAGGCCGGTCAAAGATTCTTTCTACGGCGCACTGAAAAAAACACTGGGAATAAGTATCGTCTCCATTATTCTTGCCTACCTGATCGCCATTCCGCTGGGCATACATTCCGTAATAAAAAAAGGCACCCGGAAAGAAAAAACAATTACGACAACTTTGTTTGTTTTGTATTCCCTTCCGAATTTCTGGATCGCAACCATGCTGGTTGTTTTTCTCTGCGGAGGAGATTATCTTT
>JAHEYJ010000073.1 GCA_023251675.1 Bacteroidota bacterium | reverse complement strand
AACTGGGAGAAATAGAACAGGGATAATGGGAATGTAGTTACCTGTGCGGCAATAGAGACGGAAGTGATCAGCCAGACCTGGTTGAGGAGCCAGTAGCGGGGCTGCCATTTTTCATAGATCCACGGTTGAATGGAAACAATACCCAGTACAGCAAGATAAGAAAGTTGAAAGCCGACATCCATGAGCATGAAAGGATTATATAAAAGAAGAAAAAAGCACGATACGGCTAAGGTGTTAAAGATAGTGGTGTTGTATTTCCATGTTTGCGCGATAATGATGAACGTGAACATCGCTGCAGAACGAAGCACGGAAGGTGAAAGGCCGGTCAGGGTTGCATAAAACCAAATGATGAATAAAAGAGAAATGCATTTAATTGATTTCCCGTATTTAACTTTATCAAGAAAAAATAAAAGATAATTGCAAAGAATAAAAATGATCCCGACATGCAGCCCGGAAACGGAAAGCACATGCAGTGTGCCGCTGCTTGCATAGGCGCTGATAATATCCGGGTCGAGTTTGTCGGTGTAGCCGAGGACAAGTGCCGAGCCAACTGCGTATTCATCTCCTGTGATTTTATTTTCACGATATATATTCAATAAATATTCTTTAAGATCGTAGGAAACTTTAAGGATCCTATTTCCGGAATTCATACCTGCCGGCCTCCATTTTTCAGAAGGGATATAGGCCTGGTGATAAATATTGTGATGGGAAAGAAAGCGTTTGTAATTAAATTCTCCCGGGTTCTGCGGTGGTTTTATTTCTGCGAAATCAGTTTTAAGTATCAGGCAATCGCCGTATTTTAATTGTTTGGACAAGCTGTCTTTTTTAAAATAACACATTGCATAGCCCGACGTTGAGATCCATTTGTCGTTTTCTTTTACAGCAAGAACAGATACAGATATTTTATAGGATCTCTCTTTTTCAAGATAAGGTTCATTGACTTTTACAAAATACAAACCGGCATCACTTTTAAATCTGCTGAAGTGGTCCGTCTTGAATTTCCCGGTATTTAACACGGTGATCTGAAACCCGGATATGAAAAGTGCCATTGTAATGATGATCCCAAAGATCCAGGAATAGGAATAGGAAGCGTTAAGGCGTTTTATAAAAATAAAGATCGCAATTACAATAAATAAAGCTGGAAGAACGAAGTGCAGAAATTCAAACTCCATCCCTGAATAAACAGCGGATAAGATTCCCGCAATAAAGGGGAGGAGCAAACGCAAAAACGGGATCTGGCTCCATGCATTCATAGCACTACGAATTACGTAATTTCGAATTACGAATAGTTAATGAAATTGATTTTATTTGGAATTCGTAATTCGATTTCATTCGTTATTCGTAGCGTTAATGTCTTGCGCCGAAAATCAAACTCCCCACCCGTATCATTGTGCTTCCTTCCTCAATTGCTATTTTGTAATCAGAGCTCATTCCCATACTCAAAATTTTAAGTTGGCAGTCCGCCTGGGCGGATCCGTTCGCCAAAGGACGAATTCGTCCGCAAGGCGAATCCTTTGGCGGATTGGCGGTTGGCAGTTGGCAATGGGTATCAAAAAAATGTTTCAATGATTTAAATTCTTTTCTAATCTGATTTTCGTTTTCTGTTAATGTGGCCATGCCCATTAAACCGGTAATGCGGATATGCTTCATTTCGGAAAATTCTTCTGACGCCAGTAATTTTTCCGCTTCTTCAAAGCTCAGTCCGAATTTTGTTTCTTCCTGTGCAATGTGGACCTGCAAAAGGCAATCGATCACCCGGTGTGATTTCTCGGCGCATTTATTTACCTCCTGCAAAAGTTTCAGGCTGTCTATCGAATGGATCAGGCTGACGAAAGGAGCAATGAATTTTACTTTATTCGTTTGCAGATGACCGATGAGATGCCATTCAATATCGTGCGGAAGATCCTGGTGTTTCGGTGCAAGTTCCTGAACGCGGTTCTCTCCGAAGATCCGTTGTCCTGCATGGTAGGCTTCAAGAATGGTTTCAATAGGGTAAGTTTTAGATACTGCAACGAGTGTTACGTGAGAAGGAATTTCATTTTTGAACTGAGAAATATTATTTGCAATACTCATAAGTAAATATCAAAGTTCAAATCACAAAATACAAATAATCTCCAAATTCTAAATTCAAATTTCCAAACATGATTTTGATATTTTGAATTTGATTATTGGGATTTATTTGTGATTTGATTCTTGTTTATTGGAATTTAGTTTCATTTAGAAGTGTCGGATAAAGAATAGATGACTAACCCGCTTCCCGTCTTTGGTTCTACCCAGGTGGATTTTGGCGGCATGGTAATGTCTGCATCAGCCATGTGAATAATATCTTTTACAGTGACCGGGTACAGCCCGAATCCTACAGTGGCTTTTCCGCTGTCAATCCTTTTTTTGAGTTCAAGGATGCCTTTTGTTCCGCTGACACAAACGATCCGTTTGTCCGTTATAAGATGATGTATCCCCAGGTGCGGAGCAAGGATCAGTTCGGAGAGCAAGTCAACATCCAATTTACTATTCGCCGCATTTTTAATAGTGAGTGAATACCATTTCTCATCAAAATACATACTGAAGTTGCCTTTTTTATCCGGGCGATAAGCCGATGGGCCTTTTTCCTCAATGATAAAATCAGCAGTAAGTTTTTTCAGGAACACCTCCTTGCTGAGGTAATTCAGATCCTTTACGATCCGGTTGAATTCATATACCTTGAGGTTGCTTTCAGGAAACAGAACGACCATAAAAAAATTATAGGGTTCCTTTCCCGTATGATTCGGGTTGTTCGTCTTTTTTGTTTTGCCGAGAAGGGCAGAGGAGGCGGTGCGGTGATGTCCGTCTGTAATGTAAATGCAGGGTATCTTTTCAAAAGCGGTTGTGATCTCCCCGATTGTTTTTCGATCGCTCGCTTTCCAGAGCTTGTGCCGGATCCGGTCGGTTGTTGTGAAATCATATTTGGGAGCGGATAAAATTATTCTTCCGATAATTTCATCTATCGTTCTGTTATCGGGATACGAAAGACAAACCGGCTCAGCATTGAAATCGCAAACTTCCAGGTAGCTCTTCAGTTTTTCCACCCGGTCGGGGAAGGTCTGCTCGTGAACTTTTATCACTCCGTTATAATAATCCCAGATGTTTGCGCAAGCAGTTATTCCTGTAGACACGTTTCCATCTATTATCTGCTGGTAGATATAAAAACTTTCTTCCTTGTCCTGATAAAATGTTCCTTCATCTATAAACTGCAGAAATTTTTTCTTGATCTTCTGCAGCAGCTCCGGAGACCCGGGTTTGGATCTTACTTTTTCTTTGAACTCGGGTTTGATGATATGCAGGAACGAATAAGGATTTTCTGAAAGCCGGCTGTTCAGTTTGGCGGAACTATAACTATCCACGGCACTGGATGCGACCAGATGAACTTTGTCTTTTGCCGGGCGGATTCCTCTGAAGGGGCGGATAATTGCCATGGGGTTACGAATTTACAAATTTAGATGTGCCGACTGTTTCCCCCTTGCAAAGGGGGCGCACACGAAGTGGCGGGGGATTGTCCCCCTCAAGGAGGGGATTAGGGGGAGGTATAAAATAAATTTCCTAGGCGGATACACCGGAGATAATAAGAATGATAAACCGCTTTTGAATTTTGACTTAAAAACTTTTCTCTCTTAGTCCAGTTTCAGGGAATGCCCCATCTTATCTCGTTTGGTCTGAAGATATTTTTTGTTGTGGGGGTTGGAGTGAATTTCTATGGGGATATTTTCAACCACTTCCAGTCCGTATCCAAGCAAGCCCGCGCGTTTCTTGGGGTTGTTGGTCATCAGCCGTAGTTTTGAAACGCCGAGGTCGCGCAGGATCTGTGCGCCGATCCCGTAATCGCGGGAGTCCATCGGCAGGCCGAGCGCGAGATTGGCTTCCACGGTATCTTTTCCTTCTTCCTGCAGTTTGTAGGCTTTCAGTTTGTTCAGCAGCCCGATCCCCCTGCCTTCCTGGTTCATGTAAACGATGACGCCTTTGCCTTCCTTCTCGATCATCTCCATGGCTTTGTGAAGCTGTGGCCCGCAGTCGCAGCGCAGGGAGCCGAAGATATCCCCGGTGAGGCAGCAGGAATGTACGCGCACCATTACCGGTTCATCTTTTTTCCAGGTTCCTTTTACGATGGCAAGATGGTCCTGGTTGTTGGTGGTCTGACTGTAAGCGATCAGGTCAAAAGTCCCGAATGGAGTAGGAAGCTTTACTTTTACTTCACGTTTGATTATTGTTTCTTTATCGAGGCGGTAAGCGATGAGGTCTTTGATGGAAATTATTTTCAGGTCGAACTTTTTTGCGATCACTAAAAGCTGGGGCAAACGGGCCATTGTCCCATCTTCATTCATGACTTCTACTAAAACTCCAACTGGTTCAAATCCAGCCATTCTGGATAGATCAACTGAAGCTTCAGTATGACCTGCTCTTTTCAGCACTCCGCCGTTCTGCGCGCGGATGGGGAATATGTGCCCGGGCCTTCCAAAGTCGGATGATTTCATCTTTGGATCAATAAGCGCCTTCACGGTTTTGGAACGGTCGCTTGCCGAAATTCCGGTGGAGCATCCATAGCCCAATAAATCTATTGAAACCGTAAATGCCGTTTCGTGATGAGAAGTGTTTTGAGAGACCATGAGGTCCAACCCAAGTTCTTTGCAGCGCTGCTGGCTGACCGGTGTGCAGATAAGCCCGCGTCCGTGTGTAGCCATAAAGTTGATGACCTCCGGAGTTGCGTTCCTCGCGGCAGTGATGAAGTCGCCTTCGTTCTCGCGGTCTTCGTCATCCACCACAATTACAACTTTTCCTTTTCGGATGTCGTCAATGGCTTCCTGCGCAGTATTTAAAACAGATTTCATAGGTAAACAAATGTACGAATAATCAGGAACTTAAAGGAGATAAATACCGAATTTCAAAATACAGATCCCAAATAAATTTCAAATGGTTTTGATATTGAGATTTTTGAATTTAGATATTATTTGAATTTTGTGATTTGAGTTTTGGAGTTTGTCCAGAAGGGATGCCTTCGGCATCAGTTTCTGATTGTCGGCTGCCAAACGCTTGATCTTACGCCTTTAAGGAAACGAAAGAATCCGATCAGGATGGCTAAGTTGGTGGTCAGGAAGTGAGTGGCCAATCGGGTGGGAGGAAAATGAATTTTAAGAGAAGAAAGGATTAAGTCAAAAATCAAAAGGACTGGTAAGAGGTTTTGCATTGCGAAAAGGATGAGATACTTTTCAATTCGTAATTCGTTGAGATTCGTAATTCGTAGGACTATAAAAAGATTAATTATATAAACCGCTATCATCAGAAACGGTCCTTTCCATCTTAATACTTTATGTGAAAAGAAACAGAATGACAATGCATTGAACCGGAAGAGAAGGTGCCGGAATGCTTGCAGGTTCTGAAAACTTCCGGTGGCGATACGGATCTTCCTTTTGAACTCCACTCTCCAGTTGCCGGGAACTTCTTCATATACCTTTGCATTGATCTCGCTGATGGCCTTGCCGCCTTTCTCCAGCACTTTCAGGTTGATATAGAAATCATCCACGAGGAAATTCTCCGGAACATTTTCATAATAACTTTTTCGCACAGCAAAGCAGCCTCCGAACGGCCCCATCATCATTCCAAAAACTTTTCCTTCATTCTGCTTGATGCCCACTTCGCCGCGGATGTAGGTGCTTTCTGCTTTGGCAACTCCTTTATTGTTCTTGCTGATATTCACCATGTTTGAATCAACTAAAGCGACAGCCGGATCTGAAAAATGTTTTGTCAGTTCTGACAACGTGTTCTTGTCAAACAGCACATTGGCATCCGTGAGAATGAGAATCTCATTCTTTGCCAGCGCTTTCAGAAAGTTAATGATTTTTATTTTGCCGCTTCTTGTATGAAAATTCACAAAATGCACCTGGGGATATTTCTCGCAGAATGTTTTTACGAGATCATTGGTTTTGTCAGTGGAATTATCGGAGCCGATCAATACCTCTATCTTATCCATCGGATAATCTGAACTAAAAATGCTTTGAAGTTTTTCACCAATGACTTTCTCTTCGTTATAGGCAGCGATGAGTACGGATACATTCGGCAATTCTCCGTTTTCCCGTTTTTCCGTTTCTTTTCTTGAGCCGGAGAGGGCCAGCAGTTTGAGCAGTAAGGGATAAATAACATAGGTGTGCGCCAATGCAGCCAAAGAGATCCAGAATATTATTTTCAGAATGATCAACTTGCGGTTTTGATTGGGCTGAAGCCCGTATTTGTTTTTATCTATTTGCCACGACCTTAAGGGGTAACGAATCACAATATGGGACAAAGTAGGGTAAAGTAAAAATGGTGCAAGATTATTGCTTTTTTAAAATCACTTCTTCTTATCCACGTCCACAAGCGCATTAATCACGTCAAGGAAAGTCCCCTTAATGACTAACTTCTTTTCGTACTTGTGCGCTCGTTTCTTTTTCGCTTTCTTCTTCTTTGCCATTATGTAAAAATACAAACTTTACTTTGTCAACTGATTCCATGTAAGTCGGGCAGTATCAACTCTTGAAAGCACATTGATAAATCTTTCTGTATCGCTTATATGCCTTGTGTTGTAACGATATGTAAACTCATCACAGTAACGGTGTAGATGCCTCTTACTGGTAGAATGATATATGCCAATGATGCCACGCTTTAATAACGACCAGTAGCCCTCAATGGTGTTTGTATGGAAACCATTTCTAAAATATTCGCCTTGCGCATGGTTAACTACTTCGTGCTGATATTGATTTGCAAATTGAGTATAAACCCCGGCTGAATCAGTAACCAAAACGGAATCTTCCTTTACCGTACTTGCAACCATATTTTGAACGGTTTTATTATTTACCGTGTCAACAACAACATTGTGAACCTTTCCTCCACGCTCAACTAATCCAACAACAGGCGTTTTTAAATCCCTTGAAAATTTATTTGCAATGGCTTTTCTTTGTCTGTATGTCTTGTTTGATATTTTACCTCCTACATAAGTTTCGTCCGCTTCAACAGTTCCGGCAAGCAACGCGGGATTATTATTTTTCAGCATAGCGCGAACACGCTGTAAAACAAACCATGCAGTACGCTGACTTATTCCTAAGTCACGTCCTAACTGATGCGAAGAAATTCCTTTCTTGTGCGCGGTGTTAAGATAGATTGCACCAAACCATATACGAAGTGGCAACTTTGAACTTTCAAGGATTGTTCCAGTTGTAGCGGAAAACTTTTTGTAGCACTTTGGAGAAGCACATTTGAAACCTCTATTCGTGCGGTAAACTTTTTCATGTCCGCAATGAGGGCAAGTAGGTTTACCGTTCCATCTTTGCAGTTCTAAAAGTTCCCTGCAAGTTGCTTCATCCTTGAAGTAGTCGAGGATTTGGAGTAGGTTTTTAAATTGAGTTTTCATAGTGCTGTGTTTTTATTGATACAGTAAAGATAAGTATTTTGTCCCATGTGATTACTAATAATAACAAATATTTTTAAACATTTATCATTTATTTATGTAACTACTTGATAAACAAATATATAAATTTAATATAATAATTCATAATAAATTGAGTTTTGATATAATAAATTGCATACCTTTGAGGAAATAATAGAAACACCATGAAGACAGAGAATAGCAATACTCGTAAAATAAAAATAACATCTTTCCCTGTTCAGTCATTGACTACCTCCATTGAACTTGTTGCAAAGATTGTTAAGGGCAGAGGAGAAGTAGGTTCCACCTTAAAGGAAATTGCAATTACTACCGGAATTGGTGAAGGCAGTTTACCATTACCTATCTCTACTTGTTGTCAATATGGGATTTATGAAAGTGTATATGGGACTGGATATAAAACAACAGAGCTATTTCAAAGAATATATCTACATTCATTTATAGAGGATAAGAAAAAAGCAATCTTTGAAGCATTATCAAATCCTCCTTTATATAAAAGACTTCTTAATGATTTTAATGGTAAAGTTCTTCCAGACGAAAAGGGGTTTACAAATTACCTCATTAAAGAATTTGGTTTTAAGCCCTATGCGATACCAAGAATAGTAAAAGCATTTTTTGAAAACTTTCAAGAGTATATTGATGGTAATAACAAATTAAGATTTATACTTTCTCCTGTTCAAAACGGAAATGAAAAATATACCGTTATTCCCGAAAGCGATAATACTCAACCTCCTCAACGTGGACAAGATGATTTTGATTTACCCCCTGATTCATCAAAAAACAAAGGTTATACGGTACACATTTTTGGAGAGGGTATAAACTCAAAATTATCCTTAACAGAACCGGAAGATTTTGTAATTCTTGAAGCGATGATAAGCAAAGTAAAAAAGAAAATAAATGTGAATCAATAAAAAATCCCGCTTTAAGCGGGATTTAAAAATACTCCGTTACTCTGGTAGGGGTTGCGGGAAGTCAATCGGGCACATCATTATAGTTGCGGATTGACGGAAGGGGCATCATTAGCCCCTTTTTGCATTTACAAAGATACGAAATTACTTCTTAGCAGTTGTATTGTCCTTCAACTCCCTGTCAAGAGATGTGAGATTAACGGTGGGGAGTACATATAAATTTGTATTCGCTTGTAATGACATCGTACTTAAAAAAGCCCTCACATACGGAAATATTATAGCTAAACAACTTTTATAAAAAAAATCTGGAATTTGTTCTAATGAAATTTTTTCTTTGAATTTATAATTTGCTATCAGAGTACATTTTAAAATATAATTATCCGGGTTTTCTCCAACAGAAACTACCGTATTAAGAGTTAATTCAAAATCCCCCTCTTTAATATCATAAACTCCTTTAGGAGCAAGACCTAATGATAATTCTTCGTTATCATTATTTTCCTTCTTAAAACGAACGCTTGCTTCTGGAATACGATAATCTGTAAAAGAAAATTCTGCTTTTATGGATTCATTCATGGCGCAAACCTAATAAAAAACCCCGAACATTTCTGTCGGGGCTTCTTTTTTTCATCAACCGAGTCCACCGGCTTTCTTTTTCCAATGGTGGAGGGTATGTTTCTATTTGAGAATAATGATGTCTGAATTTTGTGTCTTTATAGAAGGATATTTTATTTTCATTATATCCTCTTACTGATTTGTGTATTAAACACATTTCGCTTTGCAAGAATGAATATTCTGGAATGAAGTTCTCGTGAAAGGTACTCCTAA
Source organism: Bacteroidota bacterium (assembly GCA_023251675.1). GTDB lineage: Bacteria > Bacteroidota > Bacteroidia > Palsa-948 > Palsa-948 > Palsa-948. Next base: position 6,144 of record JAHEYJ010000073.1, on the reverse strand, counting down.
TCTCATCTTCTACCAGCCATTTTTCAAAATCCTCTTTTGTGATTTCGCTTATTAATTTGCTGGCTTGTTCGCTTATTTTATCTAAGTCTAACATATTATCTTTTTATGATAACTCTCCATCCACTAATTCAAAGTTATGTATTATTTTAATATCGTACACAGCAATCTGTATTCTTTTTTTATAGTACAAAGGTGGAATTTCTGAATAAATTTTCCCCTCTTTTTCATTGTTTTTAGGAATATCTTCAAAAATTATACCCTTTATTCCCATTAATGGATGAACCCATATTTTTTCAGTTAAATATCTATTTACCTTTTCTAAATCAATCTCTTTAACGTTTAAACTTTTTAAATGTTGTATTGTCTCCTTGATTTTAGCTAAAAAAATAAAATATGCCTTTTCTGAAAATACCGTGTTTAATAAATTACCTTCTTCAATTAGTGCGTTATATATGTCGTAGCAACCAGTTTTGTCTGTCTTTTCTTGTTTTCCCCAAATATGTGTAAAAAACAAGTCAATCCAGAAATAATATGCGACTCCTAACCAAGCATCGCTTCTGTAACATTTTTTTGGCGATTGCAATTCATCCCCTCTCCATTCTTGAGTATGATAGCCAACAATACAAGAAACATCTTTGTGCGTTCGCCTCTCCATTGTGCAAACGTAATAATTATTTGAAAGAACGAATAGATTTTAATTACACTTCAAATTTAAGGCAACAATGTAACAAAGTAAATGATGAATGTCATAACCTATATCATTATTCTTAGAAAAGAGTTTCTAAATTCACACATTTATTGGAACAGGAAAACGCTTAATTTCGCTTGTCCCATTTAGTGATTCGTTACCCCTTAAGGTCGTGGCTATTAAAATGCAAAAATATTTTGGACTTTAGTCCAAAGAAATATGTTTTTTATAGAATTCAAGAAGCTTGGCGGTTACCTCATGGCTGCTGAATTGCCGCTTGGCAAACTGCAGCGCATTATCACCGATGATAGAGAAAAATATTCTTTCTTTAACGCATTTGATTATTTTTTCTGCGAAAGCTTCAGGCGTATCTGCGATCAGGATATTCTGTCCGTCCTTGCAGGGAATGCCTTCAGCGCCCAGCGTTGTGGAGACGATGGTCTTTCCGAGGGCCATGCCTTCAATGATTTTTACTCTTATCCCGCTTCCGGAAAGCAACGGAACTATCATCACTGCTTTAGAGTTCATAAGATCATACGCATTCTCCACTTCGCCGATCATTTCAATGTTTTTTCCTTTTTCAAAATGAAAAGAACCAGCATTTCTTCCCGCGATATAAAATTTCAGTTCCGGAATTTGTTGATGGATCGTTTCCCATACTTCATCAAGAAACCATTTCAGTCCTTCCGCATTCGGCATCCAGTCCAGCGCGCCAATGAAAAAAACGGATGGATATTCCATTTTTGTCTTATCAGGCGCCAGTACCGTTTCGTCATACGGCGCCGGGCACACATGGATGGGTAATTCACAGCCGCACGACCGCAGCCTCGCTGCATCGCGTTCCGTCACGGAGGTCACCAGGTCGTATTTGTTCAGCCTGGAAATTTCATATTGCCTTAATTGTTTTGCCAGGATCTTTAAATACCATTTTTTGAAAAATCCTTTTTCGTTGTTTGCGATCCTTTCCCAGATCTCATGTTCAATGTTATGCGAGCGCATCACGACTTTCGCCTCTGAGAATGCACGGATGGTCTCGATGTACGGAGAAAGATACAGCCCTTCCAGCTGGATGATGTCGAATTCTTTCTGATGAAGGAGTTCAATGAGCCGGTCGTTATAAGCTGTAGAAATAAAACGCGCGATGTTGTAGGAGCGGTTCTGAATGAGATGGGAAAGGGCGGCAAGCGGCCTGATGCGGTTGTCCACATCAATGGCGATCCAGTCAGCCATTTTTTTTATTTCTTCCGGAAGCCGGCTGATGTCAGTGTAATGCCTGGTGGTATTCATTGCCAGGATCGTTACGTCACATCCAAGGGCTGAAAAAGCTTTGGTGTAATTATAAATTCCAATGGCGCCCCCGTCTTTCGGAGGATATACAAATTTGTTGCTCAGCTGAAGAATTCTCATAGTAAAATACAATGCGTGGAATCAGGGTATCAACCGAAGAAGTTTTCCTATATAACGGAAAGGTTTTAAATATTTATCCGCATCAAACAATGCCGAATCAGAAGTAGCCTTTATCGTTAAGAAGATGCCGAGAGGCAGCGTAACGAAACTGGCGATCCACATGCCTGTATAAGGAGGGAGGACGCCTTCTTTGCACATTTTTTCTCCTGTAATGGTAACTACCCAGAATAAAATAAAAATGATCACTGACACAACCACCGGCATGCCTAATCCGCCCTTCCGGATGATCGCACCCAGGGGAGCGCCTACAAAGAACAGGATCAAACAGGCGATGGACAGCGTGAATTTCTTATGCCATTCCACATTCAATGAAATGACCGGCCGGTCGTAGTTATCCATATCGCTGATCAGGCTTTCTATATAATATTTTTTACTCCTGACAATATTCAGGGCCATGTCAATAATAATGGAGCGGCTCTTTCCTGAAACTGAATTATTTGCCTGTGCAGCGGAAGTGACCGGCGGAAGATTCATTCCTAAAGGATTGCGAATAAACTTTACAGTGGAATCCTGTTTGGCTGAATTGACTGCCACGCTGTCCTTTTTATTTCTGAAAATATTTTGTTCTGAAAGCATTTCAGTGAATTCCTTCTTGAAGGAAGTGATCCGGTCTTCTTTCTCGGCCTTGGTAGAGTCAAGCATTTCGTTGATCTGCTTCATATCAAGCATGGCATAGTTGGACTTGAACAGGTCCTCTTCTGAACGAACCATTCGGAACCCGGACAGGTCAAATCGTACGCTTTGTTCCTTGAAAATGCTGCGGGCTAGGGGGTAATTATCCCCGCTTTCTTTTTCAGCCACTTCTTCGTAGCTGGCTCCGTCAAATAGATCGATCAATAAAAATTGTTTATCATCGGTTAATGCCAGGCGGCCGGTCTTTGCTGTGATCACTTTGTTGTTTCCGGTGCCGTCGGTATGGTCGTAGATCATGATGCCTTCGCAGTTAATACCGTCATCGTCTTTTTTCTCTATTCGTATCGTGTACCCTTCGATCCCATTGTAAAAGACTCCTTCTTTTATATTTAAGGCGGGTTTTTTTTGCTGGATATCATAGATCAGCGATTGCATCTTCAGGTTGACATACGGAAGTATGTTGTTGGAGAAAAAGAACGCGCCCACGCTCGTGAGGAAAGCAACGACCATGAGCGGCAGCATTATTTTCTGCAGCGACAGCCCGGATGATTTTAATGCTACCAGTTCGAAATGTTCTCCCAGGTTGCCAAACGTCATAAGAGAAGAAAGAAGAATAGCCAACGGGAGAGCCAGCGGGAACGTATTGAGTGCAACGTAAGAGAATAATTCAGCAAGCATTCCTCCGCTGAGCCCTTTTCCGATCAGGTCATCCACGTATACATAAAGCCAGCGGATCAGTAGGATGAACACCGCAATAAAAAAGGTCATCAGGAACGGCCCGATAAAAGATAAAATTATATACCGGTGAAGTATTTTCATTTATGGATTTAAAATAATTACGAATTTACGAATATCCATTTATCTCATGAGGTATAGGGCAAGTTTGTATATTCGTAACGGTTTTGATGAATAATATTTTATGCTCAAGGGAAAGAAAATAGTAGTGGTATTGCCGGCTTATAATGCCGAACGTACGCTGAAAAAAACGTACGATGAAATCCCGTTTGACATGGTGGATGAAGTGGTGCTGGTGGACGACTGCAGCAGTGATCAAACGGTTGAAGTCGCACGGCAGATCGGCATCAAACATGTGATCCGCCATGAGAAAAATAAGGGATACGGCGCCAACCAGAAGACCTGCTATGATAAAGCGTTGTCGCTGAATGCCGATATTGTCATCATGCTCCATCCGGATTACCAGTACACGCCGTTGCTGATTCCTTCCATGGCGTATATCATTGCCAACGATCTGTACCAGGTAGTGCTCGGTTCCCGTATTCTTGGAAAGGGGGCTTTGAAAGGAGGGATGCCGTATTATAAATTTATCTTCAATCGTTTCCTGACTCTTGCTGAAAATATTCTGCTGGGCCAGAAACTTTCAGAATACCATACCGGTTACCGGGCTTTCTCAAAGAAAATTCTTGAAAAGATAAATTATCATGCCAACTCCGATGATTTTGTTTTTGATAACCAGATGCTCTCCCAGATCGTTTACGCCGGATTTGAAATTGCAGAAGTCACGTGCCCGACAAAATATTTCAAAGAAGCCTCCTCCATCAATTTTTCAAGAAGCATGAAATACGGTATGGGCGTACTGGGTGTTTCATTTTCTCATTTCTTTTGCAAAATGGGAATGATGAAATCGGATATTTACAAGGAAAGAAAATAGCGCTATTTCAGCACAACGATCTTTTTCGATCTTCTCAGGCCTCCATTACTTAATTCGAAGTAATAAATTCCGTTCGGTATAGAAAGATTCAGGGTTGTCGATTCCTGATTTTGGATTCGTGTTGAATATACTTTTTCTCCCAGCGTGTTGTATATCTCAATCTTATATACAGAGAGATGACTTCTGCTGTCTGAAAAAGTAAGCGTGAATTTTCCAGAAGAAGGATTTGGGAATAGGGAGAAATCAAACGCCGCCGGGTCGATTTCCGGAACGGATGTGGTCAGCGTATCTCCCATATAAAATGAAACGCCTCCTGCGTAATTTCCGATCACCAGGTCCATGTATCCATCATTGGTAATGTCTTTTCCGGTGATGGTCATTCGCAATCCTTCCCAGATATTCTGATACGTGGAATCCACCATCGTGAAATTCCCATTCAGATTTCCATCAATGTTTTTATAGTACCATAGCCAACCGGTCTCCATTCCGTAGGTTTTATTTGATTCACTGCCAACGATCATCCGGTAACTGCCCAGGCTGTCATACATGAACGGAACGCTGTAACCGGAACAGCAGGATGTTTTTACATCAACACCTCCGAACGAAGGGGTTGCCAGTGAATAGGAAGGAACCGTTGCGCTTCCGATATTTTTATAGTAATTAATATTTCCGGCCAGCTCGCCGATGATCAGATCCAGGTCACCGTCCCGATCCACATCAACCAGCTGCGGAGTTGCATAACTGCCAATGTCGATCGGGTTTCCGCCTGCATCCAAATAATCAGTGGGACTTGACAAAACAAAGTTTGCCGGGTTTCCGGCACCGGCCGTGTTTTGAAAGAAGTGAATATTTCCGTTATAGTCTCCAATAAACATATCCTGATCACCGTCAGCATCCACATCTCCAAATGTCAGGTGCCGCGCATATGTTGAAGGTAGCTGGGAAGAAATATTTGCATAATCTTTTGTTGCAAGATTGAATTGAGGCTGCGATGATGTGCCAATATTTTTATAAGCGGCCACATTGTATGCTATTTTAGAAGTGCAGCTGTCATATGCATTGTCGTAGTTGGAGATCAGCAGGTCTGTAAGTCCATCGTTATCGAAATCAAAAAAAACCGGATCGGCGCCTTCGCCCACATCGATCATATTCTCCTGGAAAAGTTTTCGGGTTTTCCGTATAAAAACCGGTGCGTTATCAGATCCTGTGTTCTCATAATACCAAATACTTTCCGAGTTGTTAGAAGCGCCGGGCGAACTTGAACTTACGACCAGGTCTCTTTTATTGTCGTTGTTCAGGTCAAGAAAGTAAGCGCAGGGAAAAGAATTTAAGTTTACCGGAGTCGCGGTGTTCGGAAAATCCGCCGTTACCGACGTCATGTTGGCGGATGCCGCATTTCCTCCGTTGGTAAGAAGGGCGATCTGGCAGCAGTATAATTGCCCGAGGTATAATTCCTTGTCACCGTCGGCATCCATATCCAGGCACAAAAGACAGGAACCGCCGTTTCGCAGGGAAGAATCCGGTTCCGGCGGAGGCAGCGGAGCACTGTCGCCGGAATTCCCCATTATCCTGCAGGAAGTAAGCGTAGCGCTGCAGGTAGAAGCAACTTCTGTGAAATGTCCGAAGCAGGAAGGATCGCGTTTGAAGATCAGGCTGTCGCAGCCATAACCCAGTTCCACACTTTGGT
>JAHEYJ010000072.1 GCA_023251675.1 Bacteroidota bacterium | reverse complement strand
GCTTCTGCTAAGCAGAAAGAAGTTGATGAAAAATATAAAGCAGCGCTTGCTAAAGGCGACAATGCATTCAGTTCAAAAGACTATGCAGCAGCCAAATCAGGTTATACCGAAGCAATCGGGATAAAACCAAATGAAGCCTATCCGAAAACAAAACTGGCGGAGATCGACAAATTATTGGGTGATGCTGCTAAACAAAAAGATATCGATGCAAAATACCAGACGGCAATAGCCAAAGGCGATAATGCATTCAATACAAAAAATTATTCGGCAGCCAAATCAGGATACATCGAAGCAAGCGGAATAAAACCGAACGAAGCCTATCCGAAAACAAAACTGGCAGAGATTGATAAGCTTCTTGCCTCCGCCGACGCTGCTTCCAAGCAGAAAGAGATCGATGATAAATATAAAGCAGCGGTTACAAAAGGAGACAATGCATTCAGCACAAAGGATTATGCCACAGCCAAATCAGGATATACCGAAGCAAGCGGGATTAAACCTAACGAAGCCTATCCGAAAACAAAACTTGCCGAGATTGATAAACTCCTTGCTGCTGCAGATGCCTCAGCGAAACAGAAGGAGATGGATGCAAAATACCAGGCTGCTATTACAAAAGGGGATGGCGCTTTTGGTTCAAAAGACTACGCTTCTGCAAAATCGGCTTACACCGAAGCTTCCGGAATAAAACCAGCAGAGCAATATCCTAAAAATAAAATTGCGGAAATAGAAAAGCTGCTGGTTGAAATGTCAAAAGCAGGTGAACTGGATAAGCAGTACAAAGACTTAATTACAAAAGGAGATAATCTTTTCACTCAGAAAAAATACGAAGAAGCCCGAAGTGCTTATTCCGATGCCTCTGCTCTCAAGTATGCAGAATTATATCCTAAAAACAGGATCGCTGAGATCAATAAATTACTGAAGGATCTGGCTGCTCAAAAATCGGCAGCTGAACTCGATCAAAAATATAAGGATGCTGTTGCAAAAGGCGATAAGGCATTTTCCGCTAAGGATTATGGTACTGCAAAATCAGGTTATACAGAAGCAAGCGGCGTTAAACCGAATGAAGCATATCCGAAGGCAAAGCTTGCTGAGATAGAAAAAATCCTTGCCGATGCCTCTGCAAAAAAAGAACTGGATGAAAAATATAAAACGGCTGTTGCAAGCGGAGATAAAGCATTTGGATCAAGAGATTATACATCCGCTAAATCATCGTATCTGGATGCATCCTCGATTAAACCCAATGAGCAATACCCCAAACAAAAATTAACCGAAATCGATAAATTACTTGCTGCAAAAGAAGTTTCAAATCAGAAAGATCAGCACTACAATGAACTTCTTGCTAAAGGGGATCAGCAGTTTAATGCTAAAGATTATATAAATGCAAAAAACACTTTTACACAGGCGCTAGGAATAAAGTCGGATCCTTATCCAAAGCAAAAACTGGCGGAGATCGAGAAGATAATGAATGATATGTCAGCCAATAATGCAGCTAAAGAACTTGAGAAAAATTATTCAGCGGCCATTTCAAGAGGAGATGCTGCCTTTAAAGAAAATACTTTTTCCAATGCTAAAGTTGCGTACAATGAAGCGCTTACTTATAAGCCCAATGAACAATATCCGAAAGATAAACTTGCGGAAATTGAAAAAATAGAAAAAGCCAGAGAATCATCACAGTCAAGTAATGAATTACAGGCGAAGTATAGTCAATGTATTGAAAGAGGAGACAAGGCCTTTTATGTGAAAGATTATATGCGGGCAAAACCTGCTTATGAGGAGGCGCTTTCTTATAAGCCAAATGAAAAATATCCAAAACAAAGGCTTACACAGATTGAATCCATTCTGAAAGCAGCTTTGACCGCTCAGAATTCATCAAAGGAGATAATTCCAAAAGAAACGAAACAGAAAACACCGGTTGTTTCGGAAGAGGAAAAGAAAAAACAATACCAGTCGGAATTGCGTTCAAAATATCCGGCCGGTGTAACAGAAGAAGAATATAACGACAATGGCAAGACCATTTTACGAAGAGTGGTTATCCGGGAAGATTTTGTCGGTGTGTATTTGAAAGTCACTCACAACTGGGGTGGTATTTATTGCTTCAGAGATAATGTACCTATTACAGAAAGTACTTTTGAAAATGAAACAAAATAGAATCGGAATTATGGATTTTCGGTTTATGTTCATCCTGCTAATAAAAAAAGTATGAAAAGGATATCATTTATTGCTTGCGGCCTGTTCTGTTCAGCGTTCTTGTTTGCTCAAACAAAAGAAACAGAAGTTCGAGTTAACCTTCGGGATGGAAGTTCCTTCACAGGAAAAACACAAATGGGGAATGTGACGCTTGTTACTGATTACGGCAAGCTGGAAATTCCATTACAGAATGTTTCTTCTCTCGACCTGGGAATTACACCGGATAAATCCAGTGAAAACAAAATCATCAATCTCATCAAACAAATGAGCAACTCGGATGAGAACCTTCGCAAAAGTGCTTATGAAGAGCTTTCCAGGATGAGCCTCGGTGCTATACCGATCATCAGCGATTTTATTTATTCTGAAAAATATATTCCTGCAGAATACACCGATTATACTCCGGAAACGGCTCTGAATGATCTTAAAGCAGCGTTGAATGCGGATGAGACGATCTCAGAAAAAGATATGGTAACCATTGACGGGCAGTACACGATGGGCGGCCGGTATGATTTCAAAAAAATAGATTTGAAAACTGAATACGGAATGTTGTCCTTACCTAAGGATAAGATTAATCATATAGATGTTTTATATACCCCTACCGGTGATGGTTCAGACCGAAATTTTATTTTACTTGGGTCAAAACACATCAGTTCTAATTCGAATGGAGGTTGGATGAAAACCGGTATCATGATAAAGCAGGGGCAAAAACTGAACATATCGGCTTCCGGAGAAATTACGTTTGCCAGCTTATCAAGCAACAAGTATAAGCCCGATGGAAAAATTGTTGGTGCCGCTGCGACCAATGATTATGACTATGGTGAAGGAGAACTGAGTTCGGGTTCAACCTATCCTACTTACGGCAATGTGGTTTATAAAATCGGAGAAACCGGAACGGTAATGAAAGCCGGAGCTAAATTCAACGGTTCCGTTCAAGGTTCAGGAATGCTCTACCTCTCCGTATATGAAACCGTCTATAATGCCGGCAATACAGGAAGTTATTCTGTGAAGGTGAGTGTGAAGTGACCGTTGTAGCTTTTTTCCAATCATTCAGCATAAAGGAACTGATTTCCTGAAACAGGTTCAGGCTGTTTTTCTGCCGATCAAATTTTAGTAAGCACTGGAAATCTCAGTTGTGCTACGTAAAGTGAGCCGAAAAGCATTCCGTTGAAAAATAAATCGCCAACGATGGTATTCAGAAAGAAGCTTCCGAAAATATCGTTGTTGTAAAACGGAATTGCGGCGAAATAAGCGCCAATCAGGCCAGAGAACCCAGATGTGGGATTATTAGCAGCCCAGTAGCCAAAATTTGTAACAACAAAGAAAATAAGAGATGAGGCCAGGGAAGCTAAAATAATTGAACCCGTTTTGGCGTTACTGCGCATGTACATACCGATCAGAGTAATAATGATAAAGCTGGCATACACGTAAATAATGGTATTATGAAATCCAAATCCAAGCAAGCAATCGCTGAGGAACATTGACAAAAGAGGAACGATGAAAGCAATTTTCTTATTTGAAAAACAAGCTCCGCCAAAAAGTGCCATTGCCGCTATTGGTGTAAAGTTGAAAGGATGGGGGATAAGGCGGCTGAACGCTGCGGCAATAATAGCAATAGTTATAAACAGGAAGCGGGGAGTGAGCATTTTTGATTTCATATTTTTTTACTTTTGAGAATACAAAAATAACGTTTAATCTTCAATCACAAAATAAAAAAAACACCATGATCGCACTCGTAAGAAAAATTTCAGCCATAGCGCTTGTTGCGCTTGTTCTTTTCTTTACCGTAATTTCAATTCTGGCTATTTGGGATATCATCCAGATAGAGCAGATCCTGCAGAAATCACTGAGTACGCTTCTTGTGATCTTTGTCTCCTCCGCCATTGCGCTATTCATCTTTGCGGTTTTGTATAAGTCGGAAGAGAAATAGGATTTTATTCTTTTACTCTTATTTTCTTATCCTGTTCTTTCATTTTTTCAAGATGGTCTATGAATCCGTCCAGTTGATCGACATCGATCCGTTTCGCCTGTATTTTTTTATTTTCATCCAGTAAGTAAATGACCGGTGTGCTGTAAATATCATATAACTGGCGAAGGGAATATTGCTTGTACTTATCATGGGTATTTATCCAGTTCAGGTCTTTTTCTTTAATGAATTTTTTCCATTTATCATCCTGGTCTTCAATATTAACGGCAAAAACAATCGCGCCTCTTGCTTTTAATTTTGAATCATAAGCTTCTTTAAGTTTTGGCACTACTTTCTGGCAATGCCCGCAATCGGGATCCCAGAAGATCAAAACTGTATATTTCGCTTTTAGATCATAAAGGGAAAAGTTTTTATCAAGACTATCCTGCATGATGATCGGGGGCGCTTGTTTGCCAAGCAAAAGGGGTTTCAGCGTCAGCGCTTTGTGAATTATTTTTTGATTTGTAACCGAATCCACCCAGTAAGCCTGGTTGGTTATGTAAAATTTCTCAACTTCATGCACAAAGATCGCATCCATTCCCATGATGGTTGGATTTTCATAAGTAACGGTCAGGTACCAGATGATGTATTTAAAAGTTTCTTTATTGCCTTCTGTCTTTGCGACAAGAATGTCTCCTTCTTTGTTAATGGAGTCGGGATTCTGAACAACCACCTTATCGAAAAAGTATTTTAATTTATTATGGAAAATGGGTGTTCGCAAAAACCGGTCATCTGAAAGCGGGATGTTGTCCCAGAAATGATCCTTATAGTACCGGTAAGGGAAAAGAGAATCCTTTTTTCCGTTTGGAAGAAGCGGTGTTTCGGGTACATCAGGTTCTTTTTGAGCTTTGAAAATGGCCGTTAGAAAAGAAGCGGGATATTCCTTCATGTAACTGTTCTTATAATCTTCAACTTCTTTATCAATATCGGAAATCTTCTTCTGAAGCAGATCAGCGGAATCCTTTTTTGTCTTAGATACGGCAAGAGTATCCGCTTTTATCCTGGAAAGACTTTTTCTGTACGGATCTGCTTTGTGGTATTCATCCGAAATGAACTTCTGAAATTTATAATACTGGATATTGTCTTCCGATCCTTTGATCTTCATGTTTTCAATAAATTTTGAAGTGGTATCTGTTTCAAAGGAGAAGTTCTGTTCTTTGTCAATCAGTATTTCGAAATATTTTTTGCTCGGGGGGACAATTAAATAGATCCCGCCGGGAAGTTTTTTTTCTCCTTTAAAAACAAAATTTCCTTCCTTGTCTACTTTGGCCGTATCTTTTACATATTGTTTATTGCCGTAATGATTTCCAAAGTAACAAACGGTATCGTGCAGTCCTTTTATTTTTCCTTTAATAACGTAACCGTTTTGACAAAAAGAAGGCAGAATAGAAATTGAAAAGAGAAATGCGAAGTATATTTGTTTCATATGAATGTTTAATTTAACAAAATCTCAGCCAAAGTTAAACGATTTTTTTCTTATTAGAATTCTAAATCATCCTGTTTGATTTTTTTAACAAATTAATTTTAAATATTGAATTAGAGAAGGGCCTCTTTTGATTCCTAATAATAGGGCTAATTTGATTTCATTGACTGAGCCATTAATGTATAGATTTGTAATGAAGGCAGAAGTCGTTATTTATTCCGATTCGCTGAGATTTTAATAAGTATATTTGCTGAAAATGCAGATGGCTCGTTTTTAAATTGATTTTTTAAAGATGAAAAGACTTTTTCTCTTTTTTTGTTTTCTTTCCTATACATTGCTCATTCCATTATTCGGCCAATCGTTAAAGCCAACCGGAAGCTGCACCGTGACGATGTCAGCAAATACAACGATTTGTTCCGGCGAAAGCGCTACGCTTACTGCAATTGGAAGCGGGGGGACCGGCCCGTATACGTATGACTGGTCTCCTACATTGAATGTATCTTGTCCGAGCGGTCCGACCTGCGGAACAACTACGGTAATACCTTCGGGAACCATCACCTATACTTGCCTGGTCACGGATGTTTTATCATGTACTTCTACCGGAACGGTTTCAGTTAATGTAAATCCCACACCTTCAGCAAGTGTTTCTGGAACGACAACAATTTGCAAAGGTCAAACAACTACCTTGTCTGCTTCAGGAGGTGTTTCTTACAGTTGGTTGCCAGGAGGATTAACTACTTCTGCGATTTCAGTAGGTGTTTCAACCGGAACTACCTATACTGTAACTTGTACGGATGTGAATGGATGTACAGATATCGCCACGCAGTATGTGACAGTAAATTCAACACCAACCGTTTCAATCTCCGGAAATGCCACAATATGCAATGGCAGCAGCACAATTCTATCTGCTTCCGGTGGAATTTCCTATAGCTGGTTGCCGACAGGAAATACAGGGACTGCCATTACAGTGTCCCCTTCAACAGGAGCAAATTATACCGTGACCGGTACGGATGCAAATAGCTGTTCCAGTTCGAATACCTATTCTGTAACAGTAAACCAATTACCAGCGGTCTCCATCACAGGAACAACGACCATATGTAATGGTCAGCAGACAACCTTAACTGCCCCCGGCGGATTATCCTATAATTGGCTGCCGGGCCACTTAACAACATCTGCCATATCTGTAGGGCCGACGACCGGTACTTCTTATACAGTTATTGTTATAGACGGAAACAGTTGTACCAACGTTGCTACTCAATCAGTAACAGTAAATCCGTTGCCTGACGCAAATGCCGGTTCGGATGTTTCTATTTGTGCAGGATCCAATACAACTTTGAATGCAACCGGGAATGGAAACTTTGCCTGGTCACCCTCAACAGGGCTTAGTAATACAACTATTTCAAATCCCACTGCTGATCCCACCACTTTAACAAATTATACTGTAACCGTAACGAATTCATGCGGAAGCTCAAGCGATGAAGTTCAAATAACCATCAACTCAACGCCTTCTGTCAATGCCGGACCGGATGCCACCATCTGTTCAGGCGGCAGCACTCCCTTGGTTGCCAGCGGAAGCGGAAGTTATGCATGGTCGCCTTCTGCCGGATTAAGCAACAGCACAATTGCAAATCCGGTTGCCAGTCCAACTTCTACTTCCAATTATACGGTTACTATTACGGATGTCTGCGGAACCGCTTCAGATGTTGTGGCGGTGAATGTAAATACGCCTTCTGTAACCGTTTCCGGGCCTGTTTCTATTTGCAGCGGAAGCCCGGCAACACTTTCGGCATCGGGTGGCGGTACTTACGCATGGAATACCGGATTAACAACTTCTACGATTGTGGTTTCTCCAACTTCTTCAACCGGATATACCGTAACAATTACGGATTCGTTCGGATGTACCGATAACGATACCTTGACATTGAATGTGAACTCACTTCCGGCACCTACTATTACCGGAAATACGCTTATTTGTGCCGGCGTGAATACGGCATTGACTGCTTCCGGAGGATTAAGTTATTCCTGGAATAATGGAATGACTGCGTCAACAATAACAGTCAACCCAACAACAGGCACGGGTTATACTGTTTCTGTAACAGATATAAACGGATGTACCAATACTTCCAGCACTTTCCTGAATGTAAATCCTCAGCCTGTAGTGAATGCGGGTGCCGATGCCACCATCTGCTTTGGAAGCAGTACTTCACTTAATGCTATTGGAAACGGAACGTACAACTGGAGTCCGTCTGCCGGGTTAAGTAACACAACGATTGCTAATCCTGTAGCCAATCCGACCACTTCGACTGATTATACGGTGACTGTAACTAATTCTTGCGGAATATCCTCTGATGTTGTAAATGTTTATCTGAGCGCTCTTCCTTCTGCTGTTATATCCGGCAACGCAACGATTTGCCTGGGAACTGCCGATACGCTAGTTACAACAGGAGGAGGAACCTATCAATGGAGCACAGGGGCAACGAATGATAGTATTTTTATTATTCCATCCGCAGCTACCGGTTATTCCGTAACGGTTACCGGGACGAATGGATGCACCAATTCCGGAGTGTTAACCGTTAATACAAGTTCTGTAAACGCATCCATCATTGGGACAAGTGTTATTTGTAACGGACAAAGTTCTACGATTACAGCTTCAGGCGGAACTACTTATTTGTGGAATACAGGATCAACAAACGCTTTAATAGTGGTTTCTCCAACTACAGGAACCAACTATACGGTCACCGTTTCCAATGCATTGGGTTGTACCGATATGGCGATTTTCTCTGTTAACCCAACGCCTCAGCCTGTCGCAACTATTTCAGCTTCTTCGACCACGATTTGTAACGGCAGTTCAACTTCGCTGAATGCCGGCGGTGGCACTTCTTATCTATGGAGTCCTATTTCCGGGCTGAACAATACGACTGTTGCCAATCCAACTGCCAATCCAACTGCACTTACAAACTATACGGTTGTTGTTTCTATCGGATCGTGTAAAGATACAGCGAATATTTCTATTACTGTTAATCCTGTTCCAACCACATCGCTTACTGTATCCGCTCCTGTTATTTGTATTGGAAGTTGTGCGACTCTTTCGGCAAGCGGTGGTGGTTTCTATTCCTGGTCTCCCGGAGGACAAACCGCCAGTTCGATCATAGAATGCCCGACCTCATTTACTAATTATTCAGTTACAGTATCTAATATTTACGGCTGTACAAAGAGCGCCGCTACGTTGATCAATGTGCTTTCGACAGTAAGTGTTACGGTCAGCCCGAACACAACCATTTGTGCTGGCAATCAGACGACTTTATCCGCTCAGGGAGGTGGAATCTATTTGTGGAGCCCGGGTGGTGAAACAACTTCCTTTATAGTCGTTTCTCCCATTACCAGTACTACTTATTCCGTCAATGCATCCAATGGCGCCTGCTCGGATACCGGATCTATATCTGTGAATGTAAATCCGCTTCCTGCTGTAACGGCTGTTGCAAATCCTTACTCAATTGCCCTCGGGAACTCCTCTACACTTACGGGTACAACCAGTACCGGAACGTATAACTGGAGTCCGGTGACCGGCTTGACCTGCGGCGCCTGTCCAAATCCTGTAGCAAGTCCAACAACCACGACTACCTACACATTAACGACAGTCGATGCATCCGGATGTTCATCTATGGATACGGTAATCGTGCGCGTGACGCTTGAATGCGGGGATATTTTTATTCCCACGGCATTTTCTCCAAATAATGACGGACATAACGATGTTTTCAGAGTGCGGTTTCCCCTCCAGTGTATTAAAACGATGCAAATGACCATCTACAATCGCTGGGGGCAAAAGGTGTTTACAACCGAAGATCCTTCAGAAGTATGGGATGGAACGGTTAATGACAAATTAGCTGACCCGGCTGTGTTCTTTTACATTATCAATGTGGAGATGACCTCAGATAAGTTTAACGTATTTCAGGGAAATGTTTCGCTGGTCAAATAGAAGTTGCTATCGGATCGCTATTACGGAGATCTCTACATTTACTTTCTTGGGAAGAGCCGAGACCTGAACCGTTTCCCGTGCAGGCGGATTGGAAGGAAAATAGTTTCCGTACACTTCATTTACTTTTACAAAATTGTTCATGTCGATCAGAAATATGCTTGACTTTACAATATCGCCCATTGTCATACCGGCTGCTTCAACTACAGCTTTGATGTTTTCCATTACTTGTTTGGTTTCATTTTCAATGCCGGATGTGACTGCTTCTCCGGTGGCCGGAAGAATAGCTACTTGCCCCGAAACAAAAAGGGTGTTGCCGCGCAGGATGGCCTGGCTGTAAGGGCCGATTGGTTTTGGCGCTTTTTCGGTGAAGATCACTTTTGATTTTTTCATAATTGGATGTTTTGAGAAGTAATAGTATTAATAGAACCTGATTTTTTTCAGATTACTTTTCTGGGAATATATTTTTAAAGATCGACCGGTTGTTTTTTGTAAAGACACCGCGGTTCACATCCCGGATGTCTTCAATTGAGAAAAAAGCACCGGGATTGTGTTTATGAATAATTTTGGCGATCGTATCAATGTTTTTTCTTTTTACGACGGTGAGAATTATTTTTACCGGGCCTTTTGCCCCATGGCCGTCGATCACTGTTGTTCCATGATCGGCCTTGCGGAGTTCTGCAATCAGCGCATTGCATTCTTCGTGTGTAATGATGCGGATGATCTGTAAGCCGAGTGCTATCCGCTCTTCAATTTGCAGCCCGATGTAATTTCCCATGGCAAAACCACCTGCCCATCCGATATAGCATGCAAAATTATTTGCCTGCTTCATCACCTGGCTTGCCACGATAATCCAGATGAGTACTTCGAAGAATCCCAGGATGGGCGTTATGTTCTTGTGGCCGCGTGCAGTGAGAACGGAGCGCATCGTTCCCAGCGTTACATCCCCGATGCGTGAAATAAAAATGATCAGCGGAAGTACGATCCAGTTGTAGTAATCGAAATCAGCGCTCACAAACTACTTGTTCAGAATTAGTTTCTTAGTCAGCATCAGTTTGTCATTCGACAGTACAAGATCATACATCCCGGTTGGCAGGAATGAAATATCGAATGTAAAATCATTCATTTGTACGTTGTTTATCCGGAATACTTCTCTTCCGTAAATATCCATGATCTGAATTTTTCCAGAGGAGATAACCGGAGAATTCAATTGCAGTGTGAATTTATCTTTTACCGGTACAGGGAAAATTCTAATCAAGCTGCTTTCCTGATATTCAGGCACGGCTGTATTATCGGAAACAGAAACCGTATCACACAAGGAACACCCGTCTGCATCCGTTACACAAACAGTATAGGTGCCGGGCATAAGATTACTAAGCGTTTGCCCGGTATTTCCAAAAGGATACCATACATAAGTATAGGGGGAAGTTCCTGTGGACACATAAGCCGTTGCGCTTCCATTTTGACAAGTAGGGCAAGAAGCCGGCAAAGAAGTAACACTGTCAATTTCAAATGGCATTGGGCCGCCTACCGTGACCGTTTTCGTTGCGATGCATCCATTTGCGTCGGCAATGTTTACTGAATAAGATCCCGGCAGGCAAAGTCCCGTACAGGAAGAAGTAGTACTGCCGTTGACCCAGGAATAGGTATAAGGAGTAGTGCCGCCAACTACGTTTGCACTTGCCGTTCCATCACATATACATCCGGAGGAAATTGGCGTTGAGACGGATGATGAAACCTGAAGAACAGCGGGTTGGGTAACTGAGCATGAAGTTGTATGCGTGCAGCCATCTGCATCCGTAATAGTCAAAGTATAATTTCCGGCGCTTAGCCCGGTAGCAGTAGAACTGGTTCCCCCGGAAGGAGACCAGGAATAACTATAGGGAGAATTACCTCCTGTAGCGGTTGCAGCGGATGATCCGTTATTTCCATTATTGCAGGAGACCGGAGTTGCTGTAATCGTTGCGGATATTTGCTGGGGAAGCATAGAGACCGCATCACTTGCTGTACAGCCATTGTTGTCAGTAACCGTTGCTGAATAACTGGATCCGCCGCAAAGACCGGTAGTAGACGAAGTAGAATAGCCGCCGGGCGCCCATAAATAGGTAAAGGGCGAAGTTCCACCTGATGGTGTTATACTTACCTGGCCATCACAAGCGCAAGCGCTGGTTGCGTTTACGACACTTGCCGTAGCTGTAAATGCGGCCGGCTCAGAAACAACAGTGTTGGTTGTTACTGCGCATCCTTTTGAATCGGTAATTGTTACGGAATAATTTCCAGCACATAGACCTGTAGCGGAAGTGGTCGTGCCGCCACCAGAAGACCAGGAATAAGAATAAGGAGAAGTCCCGCCCAATGCGGCGACCGTAACTTTCCCGTTGCAAAGAGAATAGCAGGAAGCATTTGATACAGTAGTGATATTTCCGGCCACAGCACTGGGTTGCGTTACGGTAACGGTTGAAGTTTTTGAACAGCCAACGCCATCTGTTACAGTCACGGTATATCCTCCTGCAATAAGTCCGGTGGGATCTTGAACGGTAGAACTGTTAGACCAGGCATACGTAAGCGGATTCGTTGCACCTGCAACGGTCAGGTTGATGGAGCCGTTGCTTCCGTTGTTACACGATGGGGGAGTGGCAGTTACAGTGGAAGTCACCGTACACATGTCATATTGGTAGAAGGTAATGGTCTGCGTACTGTTATATCCGGTACCCAGGTAACCGATACTTCCTACAGCAAAACCGGCTGTATTGGTTGTTCCGGCCGGAGGGCCGGGATAAGAAGCCACCGCCGACCAGGAATTTCCGGTTGGATCGTATTTATAAAAATCGTTGTACCGCGTTCCGAAGTTGCTGATACTTCCGGTTCCTGCAAATCCAAAATTGCCGATGGTAAAACTTCCAACACCTTCCCGAATGGTGCCGCCAAAGCTGGCCTTTGCAGCCCATGTGTTTGCCGTAGTATCGTACTGGTAAAATGAATTATAAAAAGTGGAGCCGGCAAAATTTCTTCCGCAGCCAACGTATCCTTTTCCGTTCAACGCGAAAGCAAAACAATCCCCCGCCAAGCCGCCGCTGTAAGCCGCTTTTGATGACCATGTGTTTGTCAGGGAATTATATTTCCAGAAATCACTGTAACAAACCGTTCCATCCATTCCCGTTCCAACAAAGCCATTGTTCCCTATTGAAAAAGCAGTCGCCAAATACCGGGCATTCCCCCCGAAATTGGCAATAGGCGTCCATGCATTTCCTGCAGGATCATATTTGTAAAAATCTTTGTAATACGTGCTTGCGTTTGTTCCGGTTCCAATGTATCCGAAGTTCCCTACTACAAAGCCGGTCGCGGAATTTCGGGCAGCTCCTCCGAAATCAGCCATTTGCGACCAGGTGTTATTGGCCGGATTATATCTCCAGAAATCTTTTTGAGGAGTTCCTGTATAGCCGGTTCCTATATAGCCATAACTTCCTATTGAAAAGCCAACGGCATTGCTTCTGCCTATGCCTCCGAAGTTTGCCCTGCTGCTCCATGCTCCCAGCTGTGCGAAGGAAGAATTGATAAAGGCGGAATTAAGCAGCAGGAAAATAAGGGCCGGGTAATAAAATATTTTCTTTCGGATGGCAGGGGAGATGTATTTTTTTAATTTCATAAAATTATTTTATGATAATAAGTTTTTTTGCCTGAATTGCTGTTTCGGTTCTTAGTATAAGGAAATAGGCGCCTTGAGAAATGTTCGCATTTGAAAAATTCATTTGATGCTCTCCGGAAGAAAACGACCCTTCTGAAAGAGTTTGGATGTTTTCTCCCTGTAAATTATAGATTCCCAAATTTATTTTCTCCGCTTGTGAAAGGGTAAATCGAATGGCCGTGGAGCTGCTGAATGGATTTGGGAAATTGGAAAGTCGGAAAGTTGGAAGGTTGGAAAGTTCATGCGCCGAAAGAACTTGGCCGATGCTTGTAATATTGGTAGTAAAAATTCCATGCGAGTGGGTGGCCACTGCTACTAATCCGTCTGTTATTCTGTAGTCGATCATATCGCAAATTGAATTACCGATGGTGGATGCTCCCTGCTGCGCCCAAAGGGTAGACGTTCCCATGAGCGTATCGGTTGCATAGAGTCCTGTGCTTGTAGCGGCTAAAAATACCGTTCCGTCGAAAACCGGCATTATACTTACCCATCTGACTGAGGGCCCTTTGCCAATGCCCGTTGTATCTGAATTTTGTTCAAGGTTGCCTGCGACTTTCTTCCAGGTGACGGCAGGCGAATCCGCATTGGAGGAATAAAAAATGCTGTACACATTATAATTTGAAAAGCATACCATTACTTTCCCGGCATCCGCTGGATCGATAGCAATAGAAGAAACATATCCGCCGGGAAACAACGAGCCGGTAATATCTACCGCAGCGGGTGTGCCTGAATTTGCATTATCAACCCGGTATAAATGTTTGTTGCTTGTTCCGTAGTAAACAATGTTTGCAGGATTTTTTGAAACGGCTACGGCAGTGATCGATGCCCCTGTCAGGATTCCATTGACAGGCACCCAAGGAATAGGCAGTGTATCGGGGAACAGGGTCCAGCCGGTGCTGATGCTGTCCCAGTTCTTGGTATGCAGGGAATAAATAATATCAAGGCTGTCATTCCTCCAGAGATTTTTCCCACCGGCGAGATACATGCGGTTCATATTATTAGGATCAAGCGTAAAAGGATTTATAAATTGATAGCCTTTTCCTCCAATAGGATCGATACGGGAAAAAGTCTGAACTGAATCCGACGCATTCAGCGTAGCCTGCATCATCTTTCCGTTTTGAATGGAGAAATAATAATTCAGTTTATTATTAGCAATAGCGCAGTACGACCCATCGCCTCCGCGGGGTGAGGTCCATAATGCCTGCGGATTATTTGATTTCGCAAACCAGCTTCCGTTGTCCTGTGCGCCTCCAATGATAGTACTGTCGCCTGAAGCAATATGGTCAATGCCAACGGTATAGAACATAGAAGTAAGATAGCCGTTATTAAGCGGCGACCAGGCAACGGTTGACGCGGTATCGTTATTTGTTTTAAAAATTCCTCCGTCGTTGGTGCTGTACATACTATTTGCATTGGAAGGATCAAATGCGATCTCGTGCTGATCCGGATGGTGATTCATGTAGCTGTTGATCACTGGCAGCGCTCCCCCGTGTTCATATCCTCCAATGAACGTTGTATTGCCTGAAGTGAAAAATCCTGAATGGGAACGATAAAGATTTGTTCCGCCGAGAAAAACAATGGAGGTATCCGTTGGATGGACTTTTATAACCATGTCGTATCCACCCTGAACATACTGCTTGTCAAAAAGCCCTCCGGTAGTTGGCAGGTTGGCAGAGAGGTCATACCACTTTGGATTGGTTGCATCATAATGATATTTCCACAGGCTGTTCCATTCAACCTGGCCCATAAAATTTGTATCCGGAGTTCCGAATCCGGTAGTTACGCCGGCAAAAAAGTAAACCTGATTTTCATCCGAAGGAGAAATGCCGATCTTCACTCTTCCGTAGGTTGTCGGGAATCCGGAAGGTGTAACGTTTGTCCAGGTGGTTCCGTTTGTGGAACGCCAGATACCTTTCTGTGAACCGTCACTGCTGAGTGTTGCATACACTACTCCGGATGGAGCAACGGCTACATCTGTGAAATAGGAAAAAGGACTTGATGCTGCGCTTCCTTTAACGACAGTCCATGAAGTTCCGCCGTTGGTGCTTTTCATAATCGCTCCGTAGGTTGATGCATACACCGTACCGTTTGTGGTGGTATCGGAAGGATTGATGCCAACGTTCCAGATAATATCCCATACATTATCAAAAGACTGAGGTGTTCCGGAAACGGTAGA
>JAHEYJ010000206.1 GCA_023251675.1 Bacteroidota bacterium | reverse complement strand
TGGGCATCGGATGTTTCATAATCGGTACGAAGGTCTTTTACGAGTTTATAAGGATGCAAACCATAATTGCGGATCTGAGAACCCCATTCAATTTTTTTCTTGCCGGCTTCAACGGCTGCCGATTTTTCCCTTCGCTTGCGAAGTTCCACTTCGTAAAGCTGCGACTTCAGCATTTTCAAAGCGCGTTCGCGGTTGCCAAGTTGTGAGCGTTCTACCTGGCATACTACAACAATTCCCGATGGAATATGTTTCATCTGCACTTTGGTCTCCACTTTATTTACGTTCTGTCCGCCGGCGCCGCCCGAACGGGATGTTTGGATCTCCAGATCGGATTCCTTCACTTCAATTTCGATAGTATCATCTACCAGCGGATACACATAAACAGAAGCGAACGAAGTATGCCGGCGTGCATTTGAATCAAATGGAGAGATACGAACGAGGCGGTGAACGCCGTTCTCGCCTTTTAAATATCCATAGGAAAAATCTCCGTCGAACTGAAGGGTGACCGATTTTACGCCTGCAATATCTCCCGATTGACGATCCTGTTCGGTTACTTTGTAACCGTTCTTTTCTCCCCACATCATGTACATGCGCATGAGCATGCCGGCCCAGTCGCACGATTCTGTTCCGCCGGCGCCGGAATTGATCTGGAGCACTGCGCTGAGCGCGTCTTCTTTTTCGCCCAGCATGTTCTTGAATTCAAGTTCTTCCACTGATTTCAACGCCGATAAGAATTGTTTTTCCACATCTTTTTCAGTGGCTTCATTCTGTTTGTAGAAATCATAAATGACTTCTACATCATCAATATGTTTGCAGACTTCAGAAAAAGAGTTGGTCCAGAATTTTTTCTGTTTAATCTCGCGGAGGATCTCTTCGGCTTTCTTCGGATTGTTCCAGAAATCAGGGGCGTGGGAGCGTTGTTCTAGTTCGCCTATTTCGTTCGACTTCTTATCGAGGTCAAAGATGCCTCCTTAACGCTTCCCTGCGATCTTTGAGGTCTTTGATCTGGTCGGTAGTGATCATGATAGGGTGGTTAAAAAGGTGGACAAATATAGAAGAAATGGAGGAAGCGGATGAAAATAAAAAAAGCCCCCTGCATACAACACGGGGCTTTGGTTGGGAGCGTTTATCGTTTATTTCTTTTCATCCTTTTCGTCATCTTTATCTTTTGCTTCCACCACTTTCTTTACAAAGTTTCCGGCAGCATCAAAAATAAGGTCGCCTTCTTTTACTTCTGCTTCAAACGTGACATTTTTTTTAGCATCAATAATTTTTGAAGCTTCTTTGATCTTTTCTCCGGCGAAGTTTTTTGCAATATACTCAACGGCCGCTTTTGGAAGAGCGGTGATATCGATTTCATTTTCAGTTTCCAGCAGATTCCCTGTTGCATCAAACAGGCAGGAGGTTTCTACTTTGTTTACGTCAAATTCAGCTTCGTAGTTAGCGTCTTCTTTTCCCCATTTCACTTTCGTTACATTGGGATAAAGTTTTGTGAAACTTGCTTTTACGGCTGCGGGTGCATCGTCACCGCCGAATGCGAATGCAGATACTGCGAAGATCCCGAGTATCGCTGTTAACAGGAATAATTTTTTCATTTGTTTAGGTTTAATGGTTGTGGTTATTGATTTCATGAAGCGAATATAGAATATGAATCTGTAGAAAATCTGTACCGGAATATTTACAGGTTATTTTTTCTGAAGATCAGCCGTATAAAACTCGGAAGAACGATCAATAAAAGCGGAAGCGCAAAAATAAATCCGCCGATAACCGCTATGGCAAGCGGCTGGTGCAGTTGGGCGCCTGTTCCGATCCCCAGCGCAATCGGCATCAGGGCAATAATGGCTCCGATCGCTGTCATTAATTTAGGGCGAAGGCGGGTAGAAATGGCATAAATAATTGCCTCGTCTGTACTTTTCCCTTCTTTCATTGATTCCCTGAATTGAAGAAAAGTAAAAATGGCATTCTCGCCGATGATCCCGACGATCATGATGATGCCTGTGTAACTTCCAACATTCAGCGGAGTGCCGGTGATCAATAGTGCGGCATAACTTCCTGCAATTCCTAAAACGGAAATAAATAAGATCGTAAAGGCGACACGAATATTTTTGAAAAGAAATAATATCACCCCGAAAACCAGCAGGCTTGCGATAATTAGGATCATCAGCAGCTCTTTGAACGATTGCTGCTGCTGTGCGTAGCTGCCGCCGTATTCAATGCTGTAACCTTGCGGCAGTGCGATCTTTGAAACTTCTTTTTTGATGTCTTTCATGACGCTTCCCAGGTCGCGGTTGTCCAATCGTCCGGTGACAACGCCCATCATCTGGAGATTTTGCCGCTCTACTTCAGCATCGCCTTCGTTCAATGTTACATTGGCAAGTTCGCCGATAGGTTTTAATTTTCCATTCGGCAGAAAGATCTGCTGTTTGTTGATGTCTTCCACACTGAGTTGCGTGTTGCCGGGATAGACCATCCGCATGTTCGGCATTTGCTCGCGTTCGAACACCGTTCCCACTACATTTCCTTCCAGCGACGTTTGCAATTGATACTGAAGATTTGCCGGCGTGATCCCAAACTGTGCGAGGGCAACACTTTTTGGATTGATGCTGATGGAAGGGCCTGCGATCACCACTCCGTCGAACACATCGGCAGTGCCGTTTATTTTTGAGATTACCGAGGCAGTTTCTTTGGCAAGATGATGCAGTTTTTGTTTGTCGTTTCCAAAGATCTTTACTTCAATGGGCTGCACGCTGCTGGTGAGATCACCCAGCATATCTTCGATCACCTGGCCGAAATCAATGCGAAGCGCCGGCTGGGTCTTTACGATCTGATCCCGGAGATCGCCGATCACATCCTCGGTGGAACGTGTTCGTTTTTTCCGAAGCTGGATCAGGTAATCTCCCCGGTTCGGTTCGGTGATGAAAAATCCCAGTTGGGTTCCTGTTCTTCTTGAAAAAGCTTCCACTTAGGGAACCTTCACAATTATTTTTTCTACTTCGCGAAGCATACGGTCCGTTTCTTCCAGCGAAGTTCCCGGCGGGGAAGAGTAGTCGAGTACGATGCTGCCTTCATCCATCTCCGGGAGAAAACCTGTTTCCAGTTTTGGGAGAATGAATACAATGCTCCCGATAAAGAGCAGCACGATCAAAAGGCTCAGCCAGGGACGGACAATGAAAAATTTAACCCATGTCCTGGTTTTTACCGGGTCAACTTTCTGGCTATCAATGGAAGGAAGGTCTCCATTTTTATTTTTTGTAAAGAGAAGGTAAACTACGGGAAGCAGGATCCACGTAACAAGGAAAGAACATAGGAGTGTAATGATCATTGAATCTGTCATTACTTTGAAATAGGCTCCAGCCACGCCGCTCATCAACGCGAAGGGGAGAAAAATCACGATGGTGCTGAGCGACGAACCGACCATCGCCGGAAATAAATAATGAATGGCCTTGCTGACAATTTCTTTAGAATGTGCTTCCGGATGTTCTTCCTGTGTGCGGTGGATTTGTTCGACAACCACTATCGCATCGTCAATGATCAGCCCGATCGCAGCGGCAATGGCGCCCAGCGTCATGATGTTGAAGGTTTGCCCGATCGCATACAGCACGGCGAGCGTTAAACATAGCGTAAGCGGAATGGCAATGAGGATTGCTGCGCTCGCTTTCCAGGAACGGAGAAAAATAATGGCAACGATAATGGCAAGAAACAATCCGGTCCATAAACTGTCGGTGACGCTTTTGATCGAATCGGTTACAAAATCAGCCTGTATGTAAAAAGGTTTCAGCGTGACATCGTTCGGAAGGATCTTTTTCAGTTCGTTCACTTTTTTCTCCACTTCATCGGAGACTTCAATGAGGTTGCTGTTGGGTTGTTTCATCACCGCGATCAGGATCCCGTCTTTTCCGTTTGCGTTTATCTTCACGTATTCTTTTGCTTCCCGGATCTCGATGTCCGCAATATTTTTCAGCAGCACAATTCGTTTTCCGTCATTGCTGATCACAATATTTTCCAATTCCTCTTTGGAATCCACCAGCGCATCCGTTACGGTTAAGTAGAGCCGGCGGTAATCACTCAGGTAGCCGTTGCTCTTTACAAAATTTGTCTGGCTCAGGGCGGTGTTGATCGCGTCCGGCGTTATCCCGAGCGAGCTCATTTTGCCGGTATTCAGCACGAGCCAGTACTCTTTAGTTTTTCCGCCGATGATCAGGATATCTGAAATTCCATCTACCTGCGATAAGAACGGCTTGATCGTGTATAACGCAAGCGTCTTGAGATCGATCGGCTTGGGCGTTTTGCTTTCGAGCGTGTAGCCCATCACCGGCAGGATGGATGGATTCATCCGTTCCACGGAAACGGAAATATCCGCCGGAAGAATATTCCGGATCTGATTTATTTTTGATTCGATGCGCTGCTGGCTGATCGCGATGTCAGCGTTCCAGTCCATGTACGCAGACAATTCACAACTGCCGCGGCTGGTAGTGCTTCGGAGAAGTTTCAGGTCGGGAACTTGTTTTACAGCGTTTTCGATCGGGCGTGTTACCGTGATCATCATTTTATCAACGGGTTGCTGCCCGGCATCCACAATGATCTTTATTTTCGGAAAAGTAATTTCGGGAAAAAGTGAAGTTTGTAATTTGCTGTAGGCAAAGGCGCCCGCCAAAAGCACAGCAAGGATCACAATGCTGAGCGGGTTCTTATGAGAGTGAAAAAACTTCATCTGATTATTTCCTGTCTGTTATATTCACTTTTGCCGTATCCGCCAATCCATAATTTCCAGTTAAGAGAATTTTATCTTTTTCATTCAGGGGCGGGGAGAGGATCTCAACGCGTTCGGCCGTTTCCATTCCTTTTTT
>JAHEYJ010000071.1 GCA_023251675.1 Bacteroidota bacterium | reverse complement strand
AAATGAAACGGAGCAAAGACCTGAAACTGACTCTGCCAAATCTCGTCGATGATTCCCTTCTGAATCCGCTTTTCTGATTTTATAAATGTGTTTTGATCTCTTTGTGCTTCTTCGATTCTTGGTGTCTTTGTGGCAAAACTTCTCGCCACTAAGACACGAAAACACAAAGGTTCACGAAGAATAATACAAAAAAACTTCCAATCAGAACCACTACCGATTTTCGTACTTTTACCTTCTTAAAATTTCCCTATGAAAAACAAGTTACCCAGGATCGCCATTCTCGGAGGCGGAAACATCGGCCTCTCGCTGGCGAAAGGACTTGCCAAATCCGGCAAGTACAAAGCGAAAGACATCACCATCACACGAAGGAACCGCGCTTCGCTGGAAGGAATAAAAAAACTTGGTTTCACCGTCAGTGAAAAGAATCCATCTGCCGTTGCTGCCAACGAACTGATCGTGATTGCTGTTCTTCCCCAACAATTAAATCAAGTTCTTGATGAGATAAAACCTGCCGTTGATCCTAAAAAACATTTGTTGGTCTCCGTAGTATCCGGCGTGACCACAAAGGATTTTCAGAACCGCCTTGGAAAACAAGTGGAAGTCATCCGCGCCATGCCCAACACCGCCATTGCCATCGGAGAATCCATGACCTGTGTTGCATCCACAAGTGCGACTAAAGAAAATATGGAGCTGGTGAAATCACTATTTGAAACGGTTGGGCAATCCATAGAAATTCACGAAGAGCTGATGACCTCCGCTACCGCGCTTAACGCCTGCGGGATTGCTTTTTTCCTCAGAGCGATCCGTGCGGCTTCACAAGGAGGAGTGGAGATCGGATTTCATGCAGAAGATGCATTGCGCATGGCTGCTCAAACTGCAAAAGGCGCCGCTTCGCTTCTGCTTGTAAATAATTCTCATCCTGAAAATGAAATTGATAAAGTGACTTCACCTAAAGGCTGCACCATCGCAGGACTTAACGAGATGGAACATGCCGGATTCAGCTCGGCAATGATAAAAGGGATCCGCGTTTCTCAGCAGAAAGCCGGCGCGTTGTATCCGAAGGAGAATTAGTCATCATTTGTAAAAAAGGGATTGTCGCTTCGATCGGGACGTATCGAGAAGCCATAATGATCTGTTCTCGATATTCCCGATAGCTATTGGGACTGACAGAGCGCAGCACTACTTGAACAGACTCCATGTTAAAATCTAAATGAAATTTTTACTTTAATTTTTTGTAAGGGAAATTCCCTTCTCTTCTATGCGGATCAGCCGCTGTTTGAAAAGAGAACCGATCGCTTTCTTGAAAACTTTCTTGCTCATAGCGAGTGAAGCAACAATTTCCTCCGGTGAACTGTAATCATTCAGCGGTAAGAATCCATTCTCTTCTTTCAGTTTGGCAAGGATCTTCTGTTCATTCGGCAGAACATTTACATAACCTGATCTCTGGAGACTAACATCTATTTTATTGTCCTCCCGTATCTTTTTAATATATCCTTTCACCCGCTGGCCAAGGATCAGTTCTTGAAAAATTTCGTTCTCATAAAGGATTCCCTTGTACCTGTCGTTGATGATCACATTGATCCCGATGTCCGACCGTTGCGCGATCAGCAGGTCCACTTCTTCATTTTCACTGAACAGTGGTTTATCTTTATCAAGAAACCTGGTGAGCTTGCTTGATGCGACCAGGCGGTTGGTCAGTTCGTCGATGTACAAATAAACGATGTGGCCTTCGCCTTCCTCCATTTTTCGTGACTGTTCGGCATAAGGGACAAAAAGATCTTTTGCCAGTCCCCAGTCCAGAAAAGCACCGTAGTCGGTAACATTCACCACATCCAGGCATGCAAACATGTTCAGGGTTATCTTTGGAATAAGCGTAGTGGCAACGATACGGTCTTCGGAATCATTATATACAAAAACATCTATCGTGTCGCCGATCTGCATATCCTCTGTGATGTATCGGTTGGGAAGCAACACGCTTTCAGCCTGATCAATACTGTCCGCCGGGCCGAGGTAATATCCCTGTTCCAGGCGCCGCAAGATCGTCAGCGTATTGAATTCTCCAAGTTTGATCACATGCAAAGGTAATCACATCGTAGTTTGTTTTACTTTTGTAGAAACTTTGTTACTCTTCGGATACTCATGAGAAAACAAAAAAACTTGCCACTAAGGCGCAAAGTCACAAAGAAGCACGAAGGAATCTTTGTGAAACTTCGCGTCTTGGTGCCTTTGTGGCAGAAATAATCATACAACCCAAACAGTAACGAAACTTTTTAAAAATGAAGAAAGCAGAAATACACACCGAGAAAGGAATAATGAAAGTGGAATTCTTTCATGAAGACGCCCCCAATACTGTTGCGAACTTTATCAAGCTCAGCGAAAAAGGATATTACGATGGACTTAATTTTCATCGCGTGATCCCTGATTTTGTGATCCAGGGCGGATGTCCCAACGGAACAGGATCCGGCGGACCCGGTTACAAGATCAAATGTGAAACTTCAGGCGGCAATCAATATCACGACCGCGGAGTGTTGAGCATGGCGCATGCAGGAAAGGATACGGGCGGTTCCCAGTTCTTCGTTTGTCACAGCCGGACCAACACCTCTCACTTAGACAGGGTGCATACTTGTTTTGGAAAAGTGGTGGAAGGACAGGAAGTGATCGATAAGATAAAGCAGGGCGATAAGATCAATAAGATCGTTATCATCGACTCTAAATGAACCTCGATCTAAAAAATAAAACTGCACTCGTTTGCGGAAGCACACAGGGGATCGGCAAGGCCTCTGCCATTGAGATTGCTTTGCTCGGAGCGAATGTTACGCTCGTTGCTAGGAATGAGGAAATGCTGAAAGCAACGTTGAAAGAACTGGATTCATCAAAAGGACAGAAGCACGGTTATCTGGTTGCTGACTTCACAAAGCCGGATGATCTGAAAAAGAAGATCGAGGGGTTCGCAAAGAAAAATACGGTTCATATTCTGATCAACAATACCGGCGGTCCGGCCGGCGGCCCGGTGCTGGATGCGAAGGCAGAAGAGTTCACGCAAGCCTTTTCAAATCACCTGGTCTGCAACCATATTCTTGTGCAGGCGCTGGCGGGCGGAATGAAAAAAGAAAAATACGGCCGGATCATCAACATTATTTCCACTTCGGTGAAGCAGCCGATCAAAGGGCTGGGGGTTTCAAACACCATCCGTGCCGCAGTGGCCAGCTGGGCGAAAACACTGGCAGCGGAACTCGGTCCGTTCGGAATCACCGTCAATAATATTCTTCCGGGTGCTACGAACACACAACGCTTAAAAACATTACTGGATTCACGATCAAAGCGGGCCGGCATTTCAGAAAAAGAAGAAGCAAATGAATGGCTGAAAGAAATTCCTGCAGGAAGATTTGCCGATGCGTCTGAAACTGGTGCGGCCGTTGCTTTTCTTGCTTCACCCGCCGCTTCCTATATAAATGGTATAAATTTTCCGGTGGACGGAGGCAGGACGGGAAGTTTGTAAAACATTGGTTCCGTATCCTTTTTCTTATATTTGATTTTCTTTAATAAATACTTCCATTATGAAGAGATTTAACTTCATTGCAACTCTTCTTTTCCTGGTATCGGGCATTACATTTTCAAATGCACAGGAATTCTTAAAAAAGAATTCTCCCGGCAAAAAGATTTCGTTCAAAGAAATGCAGAAGCGGTTTGATGATTGGTCTGCAGCGACCGACCTTTCCAAAGCCAGGAACTGGAAGTATTACAAGCGATGGGAAAATGACATGGAGAAAAAAACCGATGGTAAAGGTGAACCTGCCGATCCGGCAATTTATATTAATGAAGCCATTCGAGTTGCTGCAGAAAAAAGATCTGCCCCAACAACTAATTTTTCAAGTGCAGCCTGGACGCCGGTAGGACCTTTTGCCGTTCCCGGCAACATGACTGGTTATATGGAAAATGGGATCGGAAGGATCAACTGCATTGCGTTTCATCCAACGCTTCCTTCCACCTATTTTATTGGCGTTGCGCAAGGAGGATTATGGAAAACCACCAATGACGGAGCCAGCTGGACACCACTCACCGACAACTTGCCGATCACACGGGTCAGCGATATCTGCATCGACCCGAACAACCCGTCCACCATGTACATTTCGCTCTGCGATTTCGAATACATTGATGTGGCGCTCAATATTGATTTCCGGAAACGAAATACGCATTATGGTTTAGGTGTTTATAAAACAACAGATGGAGGTACAACATGGAATCCCACCGGATTGAGTTTCCAGTTAACGGATGGCGATGGATCGCTCATTCGAAAAATAGTGGTGAATCCCGCTAACAGCAATCAACTGGCTGCCTGCGGCGTGAGCGGAATGTATGTCTCTGCAAATGGAGGAACTACATGGAATAAAACAAACAATTCTTTATTCTGGGACCTGCAGCAGGATCCTGTTACTCCAACTACTTTATACGCTGCGTCCGGCTGGCTCGCCAGTTCCAATTCCGGTTCTGCAGCCATTTACAAGTCAACCAATTTTGGCAGCACGTGGTCTATGCTGAACACCGGAATTCCTGCTACAGATTCTGTTCAGCGGATCAGAATTGCCATCGCTCCGTCTGATAATAATTATGTGTACGCCTTCGCCGTGGACGCATTTGATGGATCCTATGGAATTTATAAATCCACCAATGCCGGTGCGAACTGGACTTTTATAAATCCGGGAGTGAACCTGCTTTCTTATGATGACGGCACCACAAGTGGCGGCCAGGGAACATACGACCTGGGCTTCAGCGTAAAACCAACCGATAAAAACACAGTGTACGTTGGCGGTATAAATATCTGGGCATCTACGGATGGTGCGTTGACTTTTAATCCTGCCACTCACTGGACCTTGAATTATGGTCCCACCGTGCATGCGGATATTCATTTTATTGAAACGCAACCATCCACAGGAAATATTTTTGTCTGCAACGACGGAGGATTATACAGAACCAATAACATTCTCACGCAAACATGGACGAGTGCCAATAATGGAACTCCCTGGCCCACCACCTGGACGAACATCAGCAGCGGAATGGCCACCACTTCTTTTTACCGCATATCCAGTTCAAGAAATTCAACAGGAAGATTAGCGGCAGGAGCGCAGGATAATTCAACTTTTTATTATGACGGATCAACATGGAACACAATTTTCGGCGGCGACGGTATGGATAATTACCTCGACCCCATAGATGATAATACCGTGATGGGCTCCAGCCAATACGGAGGTTTTTATTTGTCGCACGACGGAGGCGCTACCAGTATGGATCCCGGAGCCAATGTAACTTCTGAAACCGGCGAATGGACCACACCCCTCGTTGCGGATTACAATAATTACGGAACCTTGTTTGCGGGATTTACAACCGTTGTCAATGCATCAAACGACGGGGGAAACACCTGGTTCAGTTTATCTCCGCTGCCTTCCAACGGAATACATGACAATGAAATGTCGGCGCTGGCAGTTTCAAATTCAAATCCGAATGTGATCTACGCTGCGCGGAGGATACGTTTTGAATATGCTTCTCCCGGCGGAGTTTATCGCACAACGGACGGCGGCGGCAGCTGGACGGATATCACGTCCAATCTTCCGGATTCACTTTATTATATGAGTATTGATATCAGTCAGACCGATCCGAACACGGCCTATGTTGCAATGGCCGGACTTATTGCCGGACAAAAGATCTATAAAACTACTGACGGCGGAACGACCTGGCAAAATATCTCCTTCAATCTGCCGAATGCTCCGGTCAATTGTGTAAAAACAGCGCCCGGCAGCAATGGTTTGCTGGTTGCGACCGATTTTGGTGTTTATTTTTTTAATTCTTCATCCAACACCTGGGTGAGTGTAAATTCCGGCCTGCCCAATGTAATTGTATCCGATATTGAATTCAATGTGGTGCTGGATAAAATATATGTATGCACGTTTGGGCGAGGAATTTGGGAAAGCAGTTTGAGCGCGTTGATGGGAATACAGGACCAGCAAGCGGATGAAATCGGAATGGAATTATTTCCTTCGCCCAATAATGGTTCGTTTACAATACAGTTGAGGAAAAAAGATCTTTTGAACGAACCGCTGCTGCTGGAGATCGTGGATATCACAGGAAGAAAGGTGTTCTCGCAGACATTAAAAGGGCAATCTTCATATAAACTCAATACTTCACTTAATTCAGGAATGTATTTCGCAAGAATTAAAAATAAAAATCTGAACGGAGTAAAGAGTTTTATCGTCAGATAATATGAGCGATACTATGTGCGGGATAAATTTATACACTTTCAAAATAGGGTACGAATCGCGAATGGTTGCGAATATTCGTTTTTATTGGTGATTCGTACCACCTAAAAAATGTACTATTTTATCCCGTTTGCAGTATAATTCGTTTTTGTTCATCACCCGTCAT
Source organism: Bacteroidota bacterium (assembly GCA_023251675.1). GTDB lineage: Bacteria > Bacteroidota > Bacteroidia > Palsa-948 > Palsa-948 > Palsa-948. The sequence continues at coordinate 9,261 of JAHEYJ010000071.1, read as the reverse complement.
TCACTAATTCGTAATTTGAAATGGCTGCAATTCCTTCTACCATGATCCCTCTGGGCAGCAAAGCCCCGGATTTTAATTTAACGGATACGGTTTCGGGAAAAAACCGTTCACTGAAAGAATTAAGATCCGATAAAGCAACACTGATCGTGTTCATCTGCAATCATTGCCCGTTTGTGAAACACGTGAATAAAGAGCTCGTGAAACTTGCGAACGAATATATTTCCCAAAAAGTTTCGTTCATTGCCATCAGTTCGAACGACATCGTCGAATTTCCGGAAGATGGCCCTGAACTAATGAAACAAGAGGCGGCCACACAGGGTTATCCTTTTCCTTACCTGTTTGACGAAACACAAAAAATAGCGCGCGCATACGATGCCGCCTGTACGCCTGATTTTTTTATTTATGATAAAGATCTGAAACTTGCCTACCGCGGACAACTCGATGATTCACGTCCTTCAAACGGGATTCCGGTCACAGGGAAAGATATTCGCAATGCACTCGATAGTTTAATTGCCGGCAAGCCGGTTTCATCCGAACAAAAGCCGAGCATCGGGTGCAATATCAAATGGAAGAAAGGCTGACGCATAGCAATGCAAACAATGCTAATTTCATGCGAACAGCACGAATGAAAAACTTAGCATCATTCGCATAAACCTGCCCGTCCGCAGGCGGGTTTGCGGGTTGGCATTATGTTGTCAGATGATGCCGTTATTTTATCAGGGTAGCTTTTTCATACTTTTCGTACATTCGTTGTCCTTATGCCAAACAAGAAAATTTCAATCGGATTATTCGGGTTCGGCTGCGTTGGTCAAGGACTTTACGACGTGCTGAACGAGTCGCAAGGCTTGCAGGCAAGTATCGAAAAGATCTGCGTCCGCGACAAATCCAAAAAGCGCAGGCTGGATGCCGGCCGGTTCACGTACGACAAAAAAGATATTCTTAACCGGAAAGATTTGGATGTAGTGGTGGAATTGATCAGCGACACCGATGCCGCGTTTGAGATCGTAAGCACTGCTATGAAAAATGGAGTGAACGTGGTCAGCGCAAGCAAGGAAATGCTGGCGAAGAATTTTGCCGAACTTTTCAAACTGCAGCAGCAGCATAAAGTGTCTCTTATATATGAAGGATCTGTGGGCGGAAGCATTCCCATTCTCCGGAACCTCGAAGAGTATTACGACAACGAATTACTCCAGAATGTCAGAGCCATATTAAATGGAACGTGCAACTACATTGTTACGCGGATGGAGTTGGAAGGAAAAGATTACGGGGAGATCCTGAAAGACGCGCAGGCGAACGGATTTGCAGAAGCCGATCCGTGGCTGGATGTTTCAGGGTGCGATGCAAAGTATAAGATCCTTCTCATCTCCGTTCATGCGTTCGGTATCCTTCTGAAACCAGACCAGATCCTGAACCTTGGAATACAGAACATCCGTTACGAAGACATTTTGTATGCGAAAGAAAAAAACCTGCGCATTAAATTAATTTCACGATCCGAGAAAATTGGGGACAAGTACCGCGTGTTCGTAATGCCGCATTTCATAGACAAGTCCACCGAACTTTTCAATGTGATGTATGAATACAATGCCGTTGAAGTGGAAGGCGCTTTTTCATGCAAGCAGACCTTCACCGGAAAAGGTGCGGGAAGCCATCCGACCGGAAGCGCGGTGCTGTCGGATATTTCTGCGCTTACCTATAATTACCGTTACGGCTATAAAAAACTGAAAAAGTTCATGAACGGCAACGGAATCATTCCCGATGCCACCAAATCACTGGATATCGATTTCAATATTAAAGTGTACGTTCGTTTTTCAAATAAAAGCGAAATTGAAAAACTGGAGATCGTTTCGATAGAAGAAGAATACAAATCAGCAAAGAATAATTATATCATTGCAACGGTGAACTTCAAATCACTTTTCCATTTCTGCGGAAACAAGGACAGCAAAGTGTTCATCTGCGCAATTTGATTCGGTTAATGGTTGATGGGTTATTGGTTTTGGTTTTTTGGTTTCTGGTTAGTCGTGGTATTTTTCTTCACCCAGAGAGTCAAAAACCAATAACTAAATAACGAAAACAAATAACTAATAAACAAATAACTAAAATGCTCTTAGAGATCATCACACCTGACAAAAAACTTTTCAGCGGAGAAGTAAAATCCGTAAAACTTCCCGGTTCCGGCGGTTCATTCGGCGTAATGAAAAATCACGCCCCGCTGATCTCGTCACTAAAAAAGGGAACGGTGACCGTCGTGGATGAGGAGAAAACGACACATTCATTCCCGGTAAAAGGCGGCGTGGTGGAAGTGCTGAAAAATAAAATCATTGTATTGGCTGAATGAAGACCCCACCCAAACCTTCCCGTAAAGAGAAGGGTATGAAACCGGGCAAGCCACAAAAAAAATCTTCTTCGAAGCAGGAGCGTTTCATTTCTGTTTTCATTTTCGCTTTCGCATTTCTTCTTTATGCCAACACGCTGAACAACGGCTATGTGCTGGATGACGATGTGGTGTATTTGAAAAACAAAGATGTGCAGGCAGGATACAGCGGGATCGGCAGTATTCTTCATCACAGTTTCATATACGGCTTCACCGGCCATAATGATCAATCCTACCGCCCCGTGGTGCTGATCGTATTCGCTATCGAAAAACAATTGTTCGGGAACAACCCGCACACTGGGCATTTCATAAATATTTTGCTGTTTGGTTTGGCGTGTGTCTTACTTTATAAATTAATGGTCACTTTATTTGAGAAGTATTCGCTTCCTACATTCTCAATTCTCAATTCTCAATTCTCAATTCCGCTCGTTGTTGCCTTGCTTTTCGCCGCTCATCCCATCCATACCGAATCCGTGGCCAACATAAAAGGAAGAGACGACATCCTGAATTTTATCTTTTTTGAACTTTCCCTGTTCTTTATTCTGAAACATATTGATACGTCAAAGAAAAAATATTTTGCCTTCAGCGTTTTGTTCTTCTTTCTTTCGCTGCTCTGCAAAGAAATGGCTGTGACGTTCCTCGCTATTATTCCGCTTACGATTTTCTTCTTCCGCGATGTTCCGTTGAAAAAGATAACGATCGGATTAATCTCGTTCATCGCCGCTTTCGGCGTGTACATGCTGATCAGGAAATCCGTTCTTGAAACGGTGACGTTTGCCGAGAAGATGAAGGTGGTGAACAACGCGCTGGCCGCCGCCGCCAACGAACCGGACCGGATCGCAACGGCGCTGCTGATCCTTGGAAAATATATTCTTCTTCTTTTTTATCCGCATCCGCTTTCGTGGGATTATTCATTCAACCAGGTCCCGATCGTTTCTTTTTCAGATATCAAAGTAATTATCACGCTGGCTGTATTTGGAGCAATGGGAATTTATTCGATCTGGACCCTGGTTAACGTTTTTAAGAATCCAAAATCCAAAATCCAAAATCCAAGATCGATTGTTTTCTCGTACTCCATACTTTTCTTTTTTCTGACGATGTCGGTGGTGTCAAACATTTTCATCATGATCGGCGCTACGCTGGGTGAACGGTTTTTATTCACGCCGTCAATCGCTTTTTGCCTGGCCGTTCCTTTTTTGCTGAACCGTTTCGGAAAAAATATTCTGATTGGCGGAACGCTGATCATCCTGGTTTTGTTCTCGTTCAAAACATTTACACGGAACAAAGACTGGAAAGACAATTACTCTTTGTTCCTCTCAGGTGTAGAAGCAACGCCAAACAGTTCACGCGTGCAGAGCTCGCTCGGCGCATCGTATCGTGAAATGGCAGAGAAAGAACCGGACGCAGCCAAACGCGGAACGCTTTACGCGCAGGCGATCGGGCAGTATAAAAAAGCGATAGAGATCCTTCCCGATAACACAGAAGCGCTTTACAATTTGGGCGTTTGTTATTACGCTACCGGCGACAAAGAAAATGCGCTGAAGGTGTATGAGCAGGCGCTGAAAGCAACACCGGAGTACACCAACGCCGCCAACAACGCGGGCGTAATTTATTTTGAACGGAAGGAATACGAAAAAGCGGAAAATTATTTTCAGCAGGCATTAAAATACGATCCCGGCAATTCCGATGCGCTGGGAAATTTAGGCGCCATCAATCACAACCTCGGCAAGTTGAAAGAAGCCATCGACTATTACAAAAAAGCGTTATCCCTGAACCCGGCAAATCAAAACGTAAAGGGTAACCTGGAAAAGGCGGAAGCTGCGCTACAAGCAACACCGTGATTATATAATTTTAAATACAACCATTAACCGTATGATTGTGTGCAGCTATCTTCCCATCCAATAAATAATCACCATCAGCAATATTCCCCACATGATCATGCAGGAATAAATAAAAGTGATCTCGCTGGTCTTTCCAAAAAGGTTTTTTGAGAAGAATTGTTTGTTTTGTTGTTTCATCGGGAGACAGGTGTTAGGAAAGAATTTTTTCAACAGAGAAAGGTTTTTCAATAAATTTTAAAACAGGATGTATTTTACGAAGCACCTGGACTTCATTATATACAGAAAATGCAGAAAGAATTATTACCCCGGTTGGCATAACCGATTCTTCTTCCATTTTTTGAAACTCGATAAGGAAATCAATTCCTTGTTTTCCCTGCCGGTCAAAATTCAGGTCAAGGAGAATAAGATCGGGTCTCAGTTCTTGTTTGAATGACCGGAACATCTCCAGCCCGCTGTCCACATCCATCGCATAGAAAAGATTGACATCGCGGGTATAGCTATTGATATGGCCATGCGCAATGTAAAAATCCGTTTCATTGTCATCAATGACAAGAATCTTCTTATAAGGAAATTCTTTATTCATAAATCAGGCCCGCTTTTTAAAAAATGCAGGAGAAATTTTACTTCCTCCTGCCTCGTTTACTCCGTTGGACATCTGTCCTGAGAGGTTTATCTTATCCTTTCTGTTTTTCCGGTTCAAATAAACAGGGCGATTGTATCTCGCTGCTGTCTTTTAGCATTAGGATAGTATGACCCGCTGTAAACTTTTTTTTTCGTTTCCATCTGGGTCGTGGCGGATCAATATCGTTTGCTTTTATGTTTTCATTTATTCCGTATGTTTTCTTGTTGTAAAGCATGTGTATGTTTCATCCATTATTATCCATTCGGGCAAACTCCGTTTGCATCTGAATGCCCGACAATGATTCCTTCACTGACAAACACGGTAGCAGTTCCGCAGTTTTCAATTCCAGCCAGTGAGTTGCAGGTGCCCGAAATATCAGAAACCCAGTATACCGTGTGGTGATGAGAGCATCCTTCTAAGTATCGTTGCAGAAACGCTGACGCTGGTGGCGCTCAGGCAAAAGACAGCAAGCAGGATGGCCGATGAAAGGAAGAGTTGTTTTGTTTTCATAAAATTAATTAGGGTTAGGTTGTTTTTCTTTTTGCAGGTACTTAGTTCCATTTATCATTATTTCAATTTTTAACCCCTCCTTTTGTCCCGCCTGCCGTTTGGCGGGACAAAAATCTTTGGGGAAGCGGGCATTTCATTTATGATCGGTTCTTAACGATGCGGCTTATTGAATGCTGAAACAAAGAAACAACGGGCGTGAAAGAATTTTGGGTAGAAAACACTCTTTTGCTGACATTAAAGGGTGAAAAAATGTTATATTTGGGTTGATAATAAAGCGGGATGGAAAATATTTACTCCTTAATAAAATGCCTCACCAGTTCCGAGTGGGAATCATTCCGGAACTATCTTACTTGTTTTTCAACACATGAATCTTCAGAAGTAAAGTACCTGAAACTTTCTGATTTTCTCAGGAAATCAGAAGATTGCCCGTCTCAGAAACGATGTTCTTATGTTATTTACGGGGCATACGATAAAACATCCATTGAAAAATTGAAGTCCCGGTTAAAGGAAAAAGCGCTTGACTTTCTTCTCACCGATATATCTTTCGACAAACAGCAGGAACTGGATGAAGGAGATCTGGCAATTATTAAAATAAAAAAGAAATCCGCGCAGTTTCAGCAATTATATTATTCCAAAAAAAGAATTCCTAATTTACTTCACTGCATGCTTGATGAAATCATTGCGCTTGCAAAACAATTCGAACAGTACTCGAATTTGGTTGAGCACTTGAGATTAAAAAAAGCTTTAGTAAGTTGGAAGAAAGGCAAAACAGAGTTTGAAGAAATAGAATTTGAAATAGAATTTTATAATGAATGCGGGCGTTTGGTAAATAAGGCAGAACATTCGTATTATGAATTGATTATGCTGGGTGAATTTTCAGGCAGGAATAATAAAGAGAAGCTGGATACTTTTTTTATAAGATCGGTTGAAGAGCTGGATGGGTATTATCAGAAAACAAAATCCCCGTTAATTAAATATCATCTTAAATTTTTAGAGCTGGGATACTACCAGCATAAGGAAAACTTTCTTAAATCCCGCAGCATTTGCCTTGAACTTCTGGATATAGTTCGTAATAATAAATCAGTTTACCGGAGGCAGCGGGTAGGCGTCGTCTATGATAACCTTTCGCGGTGTGAATATTATTTAAGTCATTTTAAACAGGCTGCTGAATGGGCCCGTGAAGCACAAAAGCATTTTAATACGGGCTCTGAAAATTTTTGCATTGCATTGGAGCAGGAGTTTTACGCTTTATTTTCCATTGGGCAATACGATCAGGCGGTGATTATCGCCAATAAAATGATTAACAGCGCTTCACGAAAAGAGCTGGGAGAATTCCGTTATGCAAAATACAATGTGCTGCTTGCCAACGCACTCTTCAAGCTCCGCCGGTTCAATGAGGCGCTCAACCTCCTTTCACAGGAAATGGAAATATCAAAAGACAAAGCAGGATGGGAGACAGGCAAGCGCATTCTGAAAATAATGACACTCATTGAAATGCTCAAGCTGGATGAAGCAAGTTTGGCGGTGATGAGCCTGAAACAATTCTTTAAATACAATGATAAGAAGGGAATGACCATCAGTGCACGCGATAAAAAAATTCTCAATCTGCTTTTAGTGGCAGAACGGGCCGGGTTCCTGTTCAGCATTCTTAACGGCAATACAGAAAAACACATGCACCCTCTTCGTTCGGATGATATGAATCTCAGGTGGGAACCTTTCACACACGAAGTGATTCCATTTCATGCCTGGTTTGCCGGCAAGATGAAGGTGAATCTCAATAGCATTCCCAAGCTGGTCAAAGCAGAAAAGATAAAAATGGCGGTTCTGAAGTAATGCTCCGCTTCACTCTATTTTAGTAAATTCGCCTTCCGAAAATCAATTTGTATTCATTCGTAATTTCGTACAGATTCGTTTTTCGTGGTTAACGGAGAGGTGTCAGACCCGTCCCGAAACGGGACGAGGCCTCGTCCGCCTGAAGGGCGAGACGGGGTGGTCTATGGAAAATAGAAATGGCTGAATGGAAAGTCTATATCTTGTGGAGTTTAAAAACTCCTCGCACGTATACGGGGATTTCAGAAGATATGGATAGAAGATGTGAGCAACATAATCAAGGGAAAGTATCTTCGACAAAATCGTTCAGCCCTTGGAAAATAATATATTCGGAATCGGCAGGAACACATGGGGAGGCGTTAAGAAGAGAAAAGTATTATAAAAGTTCAGCAGAAAGAAGAAAATTAAAAGAGATAATAAAATTGCTTCAGGAAGAAAAAGTAATATAAACGGAGAGGTGTCAGAGTGGTCTATCGAGCACGCTTGGAAAGCGTGTGTACCGCAAGGTACCGGGGGTTCGAATCCCTTCCTCTCCGCAAAAAGGGACTGCCACCATAAAAAAGGGGGCAGTCCTTTTTCATTATCCCCCAAACCGCTTGCTAATCGAGCGATTTCAGCTATTACCGAATTTATTTTCACGGTTCGAAATGCCTGTAAATTCTTATCATACGATAATCCTTCAGGAAAGATAAGTTTTTGAATTTTCTCCCGCAAGTTAAGCCCACTTTTTATCCATAACTATGCGAGATTCAGGCAGAAGTTGACTGCTTGTTTGAGCTTTTGAGTGAGGTTCGAAATGGAAACCCCAACTTTCGTCAATTCCTTGCCGATAAGGTCTCTTTCAGCTACCAATTTGTTCATCAGTCGGTCAAATACTTCCCTTGTCATTTCCTCTTTCACATGGTACTTTTCCTGAAGTCCGAGCGTATTGTTGTCAAGCTCTTCTAAGCGATTCTGACAGGTTATGTGCTTGTCTGCATTGTCTTTATTGCCCTCATGGTAATCATGTTCCAGTTTCCATATTATAGCGTCTGTAAGCCTTTCTTTCACCTGATACTTACTCAGCTCCTCCAAGAACAGATTGTGCATTTCCTTTGCGCTCTTATTGCATTTGCAACCTACTTTTCTGCACTTGTAGTAGTAGAGATTTTTTTTCTTTACGATATAACCTGTAAGCGGTTCGGCACAGTCCGCACATTTCAAAAAAACTTTCAAAGGCACACCTTCATTTTCTTTTTTGTGAGGCACACCATACTTCGTTGAAGCAAGACGAATGTCATTCACTTTATAAAAGACTTCCTTGCTCACCATTTGTTCCTGTTTGCCTTCAACTACTTTACCATCCAAAATTCCGTGAGCAACTAATCCGCAGTAAAAAGGATTTTTGAAAATTTTGTAGAGGCGTTGCTTGTATGTTTTAATTCCAATCTTTTCAAGCATAATGATTATTTCTTCATTCTTATATCCTTCCAATTTCCATTCCCACGCCTTCCTGAGTTTTTTGCCATAATCATTCAGAACGATTTTACTCACGCCATTCACTTTGATTTTATCGTAACCTATGGGAGCAGGAATACACCATTCACCTTGCTCGTATTTTCTTTTAAGCCCATCGTGAGTTACCTGTTGGCGTTGTACGTTATCCCATTTAGCGAAGATGAGTTGCATTTCCTGAAACAAAACTCCGCTACTGTTTGAAGTATCAGTCGGCTCTGTTACAGCAATAATGTGAATGCCGTATTTATTTCTTAATTCATCCGCAATCGAAATGGCTTTTCCACCTGTACGGCTGAACCTTGTCATTTTGTAAACGAGAATAGTGCTGATTTTTCCTTTGCTTCGTTTGCAAAATTCAATCATCCTCTGAAATTCTTTTCGTTCATCGGTTTTAGCACTCTCGTATGTCGCGCCAAACCCTGCAACGATTTCCAAATTAAATCTTTTCGCAAATTCTTCTATTGACCTATTTTGGTTCTCGATAGATTCATTGGTATCAAATTGTTTTTTACCTGACACTCTCGTGTACTTGATAACCATTCTTGAATCAACCTTCTTCATGCCAGTTTTACTTTTCCTGCCGAATTTGT
>JAHEYJ010000070.1 GCA_023251675.1 Bacteroidota bacterium | reverse complement strand
GAAGTAAAAGAAAAAGTTGAACAGCTTTCTAAGTCGCAAAAAATTATCATAGGCGATTTTGAAAAGTTTGAGGTGAAAGGAGCGGATAAAAACAAAGGCGCGTTCATGCCGCCGGTGATTTTCCTGAATGAAAATCCGTTTAAGAATACGGATTGTCATAGCATCGAAGCGTTCGGGCCGGTTTCTACAATAATGCCGTATAAGAATAGTGAGGACGCAATTCAACTGGCGAAAATGGGAAAAGGCTCTCTCGTGAGTTCGATCATTACTGCCGATGATAAAATTGCAAAGCAATATGTTTTGGGCGCTGCAAGCATGCACGGAAGAATTCTTATCCTGAATGCTGATTGTGCGAAAGAAAGTACCGGTCATGGTTCGCCGCTGCCGATGCTGGTACACGGCGGCCCGGGCAGAGCGGGCGGAGGAGAAGAGATGGGCGGCAAGCGCGGCGTGTTTCATTATCTGCAGCGCACGGCTATACAAGGTTCGCCAACGACGATCACAAATATTACAAACCAATTTCAGATCGGTTCGAAATATATTGATACCGGAGTGCATCCGTTCAAACATTATTTTGAAGAACTTCAGATAGGGGAAACCCTGATCACAAAGACACATACCGTTTCTGAAGATGACATCCTGAACTTTGCGGAACTCAGCGGCGATAAATTTTACGCGCACATGGAGCCGGATTCATTGGAGGGAACCATTTTCAAGCGCACGGTGGCACACGGATATTTTATTTTATCGAAAGCCGCCGGATTATTTGTGGATCCGCCGAAAGGCCCGGTGCTTCTGAATTATGGAATTGATGAATGCAGATTCACCAAACCAATTTATCCCGGAATGACGATCGGTGTGCGTTTCACCTGTAAAGAAAAAATTGAGAATGATAAGCCATTACAAACTGTCGGCCCATCCCCAACCCTTCCCGAAGGGAAGGGAGTTGCAGGTGTGAAAGTCCTCCCCTTGGGGGAGGATTTAGGTGGGGCCGTTAAAGTGGGAATTGTAAAATGGGTGGTCGATATTTATGATGCAAGTTCAGATGAGATTCGAAAAAAATACGAAGTGGATGTTTCAATGGGCGATACGGTTGGAATAGCTACGATTTTGACTATGGTAAAAAAGAAAAATCAATAGCTTTTTTCAAGCCGTTCAAAAGCTAAATAAAGCAATAATGAAAAAAATTTCTCCATTTTCTGCTGAACTTTTAGAAGGAATCAGTAAAGTACTTGGGGATACACTCACGAATGCGGAGATTGATAAGTTTCTGCAAGATTCGTCAATTGAAAATATTAATCCAGTAGATACTAAATGGAGAAGGTTATATTATGCTTTTGCAAACTTTCAAAACCAACAACAATGCAGTAATAATATTTTAACTTTTATTGTAAAGTCTTTATCGCCAGTTAGATTTGTCAATAATAAAGAAATTTACCAGCAAAGAATAAATGAATTAAATAGGATACTAATATTCGCACAACCCAGTGGGATTAAATTTGGTGAGAACGGAAAATTTTCTTTAATTGAGAAAGCTGATACAATTAGAGATGCGGAGAAGAGGGCTGGTGATTTGAACCAAATATTAAAGGATAGAAACATTCATGCTGATGTTCTGTTATTCTGTAAAGCAGAATTACTTCAAGACAATTATTTCCATGCTGTTTTCGAAGCAACCAAAAGTATAGCTGATAAAATCAGGAGCAAAACAGGTCTAACAGAAGATGGTGCGCTTTTAGTTGACAAAGCATTTGGACTTGGACAAACAAATAAACCTCTACTGGCATTTAATGCATTAATTACAGAAACTGAGGAGAATGAACATAAAGGATTCGCAAATTTATTGAAAGGCGTTTTCGGTATGTTTAGAAATACTATAGCGCACACACCAAAGATAAAATGGGAAATTAACGAGATTGATGCTTTAGATTCATTAACAATTATTTCCCTATTACATAGAAAACTGGATTTGTGCAATAAATGAATAAGCGACTTATTTTTTAGAATTATAGAAAACGCAAACATTCTTCATCGGGCATTCAGTGCATTTAGGATTCGTCGGCCGGCATATTTCTCTTCCTAAAAAAGAAATATCCATTCCAACGCCCCAGTATTTTTGAGGAACGGTTTCCATGATTTGCTTTTCAATTTTTTTGGGATCGGTTCCGGTGGCAATTCCTAATCGTGGAGCAACGCGCACCACGTGCAGATCCACAATCACGCCTTCCGGTTTCTTTCCCATTTCGCGCATGATCACGTTCGCAGATTTTCTTCCGATTCCTTTGAGCGCAGTGAGGCCTTCCATCGTCAGCGGAATATTTGCATCCTCTTTCACCGTACAGGCAAGTTCCAGAAGCCAGTTTGTTTTGTTCCCGAAGTTCCGCACGCTGTTGATATAGCTGTGCAGCAGGTGTTCGTCGGCTCTCGCCAGCGATTGCATATCCGGGAAAGCTTTGAAGAACGACGGCGCCACCTGGTTGATGTGCTTGTCTGAATCCTGCGCAGATAGAATTACCGCAACCACTAACTGGTAAAGATTTTCATAGTCCAGCGGGTGCTTTTTGCCTTTGTATTTTTTGAGAAGCGGCTGAATGGATTCCGCCCAGTCGATCTTTTGGTTCATGTTTGTATAAATAGTTCTCGAAGGTATTAATTATTGTTTTAAAATTGCCAAAGGTAATTACGTAAATAAGGTAAGTGGGTAATTAGGGTAAACATGAATCAGGATAATTATAAAGGTGGGTTCAGGGAACTTGAGGTGTGGAAAGAAGCACGTGAGCTCAGGAAAACCATTTCTTCAGTTGTTAAAACATTCCCTGAATATGAAAAGTATAAATTGACTGATCAGTTACTTCGCGCTTCAAGAAGCATTACTGCAAATATTTCTGAAGGGTATGGAAGGTTTCATTATCAGGAGAATATTCAGTTCTGCAGGCAAGCGCGTGGATCTCTTATGGAATGTCTTGATCATTTTATTTGTGCTGAGGATGAAAAATACATCAGCCAAAATACTTTTCGTGAAGTTGAGATGCATTATAGTAAAATATTGAAAATGCTTAATGGATATATTTCCTATCTTAAAAAACGAAAAGAAGAAGATTGATCTATCCTAAATCACCCAATTACCCAATCCCCAATCCCCAATCACCTATTTACCTTAATTTCCCAACAACTATGGAAGCATTTGTAAAATCAAGAATCAAGAATGGAATCGCTACCGTTACATTCTTTCATCCCCAAAGTAATTCCTTGCCGGGAGATATCCTGGGAAAACTTGCGAGTGAGATTACATCAGCGGGAACTAACCCTGGAGTAAAAGTTATCATTCTTCAAAGTGAGGGGGACAAGGCATTTTGCGCCGGCGCATCGTTTGATGAATTGATTGCAATCAAGAATTTTGAAGAAGGAAAAAAATTCTTTTCCGGGTTTTCTTTTGTGATCAATGCGATCCGCAAAGCGCCCAAGTTTGTCATCGCGCGTGTGCACGGAAAAGCCGTGGGCGGCGGTGTCGGACTTGCCGGCGCGGCTGATTACACACTCGCGGTGAAAGATGCTTCCATTCGTTTAAGCGAATTGGCATTGGGAATTGGCCCGTTTGTAGTCGGCCCGGCTGTTGAAAGAAAAGTGGGAACAGCCGCCTTCACCGCGCTTACAATAAATCCTGCGGAATGGAAAACTGCTGAATGGGCGCGCGAGAAAGGATTGTACGCAGCTGTTTTTCCGACGGTTGCTGAACTTGATAAGGCAGTAAATGAACTTGCCGCAAAACTTGCTCAGAGCAGTCCCGAAGCAATGGCGCAATTGAAAAAAGTAATGTGGGAAGGAACCGAGAATTGGGATCAACTTCTGATCGAGCGTGCCGAAATGAGCGGGCGGCTTGTGCTTTCCGATTTTACAAAAAATTACATTGAGAAATTCAAAGCGAAAAGTAAATAGGTAATTGTGGTAATTGAGTCAGATGATTTAAACAATTTCTTACCCCAATTACCTCAATCCCCAATTACCTCAATGCCCAATTACCTTAGTTAACCGTAGGAAGCAACGCGTACTTCTTTCCGAACTCCATCATCTGCTGAACAAAGTCGAACGGATATTCCACTTTAACATCCGTAATTTTATCGCCGTCCATCACCGGAACCAGTTTCGGCTGGATGAATCCCTGGTACGGAGCGATCCCGAGATTTTTGTAGCGTTCCAGGACTTCTTTGTGCAATTCCTGGTCTACTTTCACCCCGTAATTCTCGATCAGGTTCTTCCCGGCTTCATAATCACCTTCTGATTTAATGCGCTGAAGTTCGCGGAGCAAGTCGCCGAAAAGCTTACGAAGTTTATCGTAGTCGTTAATGACAAAATAAGTTTTTCCTTCCGGAGATTTTTTCTTTTCGATCACATTGTCTTTTTGCCCTTTTTCCAAAACCCATTTAGCGATCATCTGGCGGTTGCGCATGTGCGCTTCTTCAACGTCATCGCCCGGTTTCAAACGAGCCAGCTGAACCATTAAACCATTTGTGATGTAGTTATCGTATTCGGCTTTTCCGCATTCAAGAGAAGGCATAACGCCGATGTCAATAAGTTTTTTATCGAGAATATAATAAAGAGCAACAAGATCCGCCCTTCCTTCTTCCAGTGCGTTTGCATAATTCTTCAGTGTTTCGCTCGGATCGCCAACGCCCGGATTTATTTGCCCGGAAGCATGGCCGATCACCTCGTGCATATCGGTATGCAGCGCACCGGCAAGAGCAGCGTATTGTTTTACGCGTTCGTTCATGCCCTTATCCAGGTAAAACTCATTGATAAGCGTCGGAGACTTTGCTTTTTCATAGGCATAAACAATGTTGCCAAGGTTCACGCTTTTAGAGCCGTATTCCTGCCGGATCCAGTTGGAGTTGGGCAGGTTGATGCCAATCGGGGTTGTTGGAGCAGCATCGCCGGTTTCCTGGACCACCGTAATTACCTTTGCTGAAATTCCTTTTACATTTTTCTTTTTATGTTGAGGCATGAGTGGTGAGTTATCTTCGAACCATTGTGCTTGTCCGCCGATGGCAGCAATGCGTTTGCTTGCTTCAAAATCTTTAACTGAAACGGTGGATTCGAACGATCCTTTTCTTCCCAGCGGATCGCCGTACACTTCAATGTATCCGTTCACCACATCAACGGTAGAAGCCGTATCGGCTACCCAGGCAATACAGTATTCATCAAACTTTTTCAGATCGCCGGTTTTGTAGTACTCAATTAAAAGATCGAACGCTTTCTTCTGCGCGTCATTTTCTGCAACTGCACTTGCTTTTTCCAGCCAGTAAACCACTTTCTCCAGGGCAGCAGAATACATGCCGCCGACTTTCCATACTTTCTCAACCAGCTTTCCGTTTTCTTTCATCAGCTTTGAATTGAGTCCGTAAGAAACAGGCGTTTTGTCATCTGCTTTATTCATCGCTTTATAGAAATCAGTTGCTTCTTTTTCAGTAACCCCTTCATAAAAATTGGTTGCAGAAGATCTGACAAGATCCGTTTTTGAATCAAGGCTGACACGCTTGGGAGCTACTTTCGGATCAAAAATTATCGGTGTAATTCTTTTTGTAAATGCAGATGCATCTTCGCCTTTGTTCAAAGGAAGCGATGCTGCATCCGAATTCTTAACCAGGTCAGCAAAGTATGCGCTGGAACATTCAGGAATAATTTTATCACTTGCATAGTGATGATGAATTCCGTTTGAAAACCAAACCCGTTTTGCATAGACAAGGAATTTATTCCAGTCGTCAGTATTTTTATCTCCTTTATAGGAGGACACAATTGCTTCTAAGGTTTTTCTTACCGTGAGGTTGAATTTATAGTTCTGATCCCAGATGATGTCTTTTCCGGCAAGGGCCGCTTCTGAAAGATAATACAGCAGTTCTTTTTGTTTCAGTGTGAGTTGTTCGAAGCCCGGAATTTTATATCGCAGGATCCGGAGGTCCGCAAACTTATCTACCGAATAGGTAAACGTATCAGGAACAACGGCTGTCGCGGCTGAATCCTTATTTGTTTCATCTTTTTTTTCGTTCTTGTTTCCGCATGAGCTCATTGTAGCAATGGCAATAATGGAGGCAAAAATAGCAACTGATTTCATATATTGATATTAAAGGTTTTTATATCGGCAAAAGTAAAAATATATTTCTCTTTATAGGCAATTGGCAGTTCCGGCAGATACATTATTTTTACGTAAAATTTATAGTACATTAATGGCTGAAACAAAGAACGATAAGAAGAAGAAAATCAATTCAATGATCCCTGAATCAATTCTATTGCGTGCCTTTGAACTGATGTGTACGGCAAAGTCATTGACTGAGATTTACGAAAAGAACGCTCAATTCACTTCCAAATACGTTCATGCAACTTCTCGTGGCCACGAAGCCATTCAGCTGGCCATGGGATTGCAATTAAAGCCACAGGATTGGCTCTCCGCTTACTACCGCGACGATTCCATTCTGCTTGGAATCGGCATCACTCCTTATGAACTCATGCTGCAGCTTATGGCAAAAAGGGATGATCCTTTTTCAGGTGGAAGAACCTATTATTCTCATCCTTCATTACGGAGAGAGGATATGCCGAAAATTCCGCATCAGTCTTCTGCAACCGGTATGCAGGTGATCCCGACAACGGGAATAGCAATGGGGTTGCAGTATTGTGAGAAGCTTAACATTCCTTATCCATACCTTTCTAGTTCGAATGAAGCGGAGAATCGGGGAAATGGGGATGGTGAGAAATATCCTCCCGTAGTAGTTTGCTCTCTCGGCGATGGCGCCATCACCGAGGGCGAGGTTTCCGAGGCTTTTCAGATGGCCGTGTTAAGGAAACTGCCGATACTTTATCTTGTACAGGACAATGGCTGGGATATTTCCGCAAGTGCGGATGAAGTAAGGGCACAGGATGCCGCTGCGTTTGCAAAAGGGTTCATTGGATTGGAAACCCGCAGTATCGACGGCGCTGATTTTTTTTCCAGTTATGAAACAATAAAAGAAGTAATCGGAATAATACGGAAGGAGCGCAGGCCTTTCCTGATTCATGCGAAAGTTCCTTTGCTGAATCATCATACGTCGGGCGTTAGAAAAGAATGGTACCGCGAAGACCTGGAATAACACGCAAAGCGAGATCCTTTTCCGAGGTTCAGAAATAAACTGATCGTGGAAGGATTGGATAAAGAGGAACTGAATAAAATTGAAGCGAAAGCAAAGGCAAGAGTAGCAGCAGAATATGAAAAAGCAAAAGCGGCGGAAGATCCGCGGCCGGAAGACCTGTACACACATGATTTTGCGCCAACTCCGATTACAGAAGAGAAGGGAGAACGCGAACCAAAAGGAAAACAAAAAACGGTGATGGTGGATTCCGCGCTGTTCGCCATTCGTGAGTTAATGGAAAAGCACAAGGAGTGTTTGCTTTACGGGCAAGACGTCGGAAAAAGATTAGGCGGCGTTTTTCGTGAAGCGGCAACACTGGCGCAAAAATTTGGAAATGACCGGGTGTTCAACACGCCCATTCAGGAAGCATTTATTGTCGGCTCAACGGTAGGAATGAGCGCTGTAGGATTGAAGCCGATCGTTGAAGTTCAGTTTGCCGATTACATCTGGCCCGGATTGAATCAGCTTTTTACCGAAGTGGCCAGGTCCTGTTATCTTTCTAACGGAAAATATCCGGTAAGCATGATCTTGCGTGTGCCGATCGGCGCGTATGGCAGCGGCGGCCCGTATCATTCTTCAAGCGTTGAAAGTGTTTTAACAAACATCCGGGGTATAAAAATTGCCTATCCTTCTTCCGGCGCGGATATGAAAGGGTTGATTAAATCAGCCTACTGCGATCCGAACCCGGTTGTGATCCTTGAGCACAAAGGACTTTACTGGAGCAAGATAAAAGGAACAGAAGATGCGAAGACCGTGGAGCCGGATGAGGATTATATAATTCCGTTTGGAAAGGCGCGTGTCGTACAGGAATGCGCCCCGGTTCACCCATTCTCCGATTCTCCGGTTCAGAAACGGAGAGAGGGAGAAATGGAGAAGGGGAGAAGTACATTGACAGTAATAACTTATGGAATGGGTGTTTATTGGGCGATGAATGCTTCAAAGAAATTTCCGGGAAGGATTGAAATAATAGATCTCCGCACGCTTGTTCCTTTAGATGAAAAAACCGTTTTTGAATCGGTGAAAAAACATTCCCGGTGCCTGGTGGTTACAGAAGAACCCGTGCTGAATTCTTTTGCCCAGGCGCTTGCTGGAAATATTGCTCAGCACTGTTTTGAATCTCTGGATGCGCCTGTTCGTGTTATCGGCTCTGAAAATCTTCCTGCCATTCCTCTCAACTCAACACTTGAAACTGCGATGCTTCCCAATGCGGAAAAAGTAGCGAAGGTGATTCAAGAATTACTTAACTATTAATAATATGTAAATGCTGAATTATGAACACTCGAACATTCGATTGACGAGCGACGAGCAAAGTACACAAAGTTCGATTGTTCGGATGTTCGATTGCTCGGTTGTTCGGTTGTTCTGTATTTGCTTTTTCTTTTACCAACTGCCAGCTGCCTATTGCCAGCTTTCGAGGATTGATTCTTTAATTGCTCTGCTCAAAAACGACAAAGCCGATACCAATAAAGTAAATCACCTGAGCAATCTTGCCTGGGAGATCCAGTTTACCAATCCGGACAGTTCCCTGTTGTTCTCCAATTACGCCCTTGAGTTGTTAAGCAGAACAAATAATTTTCCTGAACCATGGAAGCAATATGCCATCGGAAAATGCTATCACCAAACAGCCGCATTTTACAACGCTAAAGGAAATTACCTGAGGGCAATTGATTTTTATTTCAAGGCGCTTGCTGTATGGGATCAACTTGAGAAAACAGAAAAGCCGGACCATCAAAAAAAGATCATGACCTGTAAGTCGAAGACCATTGGCAACCTCGGCGTGGTGTATGACGAGCAGGGTGAATACGGTAAAGCCCTTGATTATTATTTCAAGGCATTGAAAATTGATGAAGCGTTGGGGCGGAAAAGCGGTATCGCAGCTAAATTTATCAATATCGGGCTCACCTGCAAAGAACAAGCGGATGCATTGCCCAAAACCAGCCCGGCTTTACAGAGAAGAGATTCGCTGTACCAGAAGTCCCTTGATTATTATTTCAAAGCAATGAAGATGAATGAAGAACTGGGGAATAAGAAGAATGTTGCAATTTGTCTTGGAAACATTGGCGCTGTTTATCATGAACAGCAAAAACCCTCGGAAGAACTTGATTATTATTTCCGTGCGTTGAAGATCGACCGGGAATTGGGAGATAAAAATGATATCGCAAGGTGGACACAGAACATTGGTTCGGTGTATTGCCAGGAGAAAAAATATAAGGAGGCGGAGGTTTATTTGCTGGATGCTCTTAAGATGGATCAAGAAGTGAGTGCTTTGAAAAATAGGATGACCACTGAAATAGACCTCAGTAATCTTTATTCTGCAATGGGAAGATACAAAGAGTCGTTCGGCTATTACAAGCAGGCCATGGATTTGAAAGACACCTTGTTCAGCCGGGAAAAAAGCAAAGAGATTACGCGGAAGGAAATGAATTATGAATTTGAAAAGAAAGAGGCAGCAGTAGCAGCAGCAGCAGAAAAACAACAAGCTGTTGCAGCGGCAGAAAAACAAAGGCAGCGCACCGTCCTGCTACTCGTATCCTGTGTCCTCTTACTGGTATTAATATTTTCAGGATTTATTTTCCGTGCACTGCGTATCACCCATCGACAGAAACACCTGATCGAAGAGCAAAAGAAAATGGTGGAAGAAAAGCAAAAAGAAATTCTGGACTCGATCCATTATGCCAAAAGGATACAAATGGCATTATTGCCGACAGATAAACAGGTTGATAAAACACTGAAACGATTAAGGAAGAATAATTAGCGGATGAGACCAGAAAACAGATCTTTTTTAAGTCAAAAGTCAAAAGGACTGTTTCTTTTGAGTTGTGTTTTTTTCTCTCTTTTGTCTTACTCCTTTGCTCAGCAAAAAAAAATTGATTCGCTCGAGAATTTGCTGAAGTGTGCAAAGGAGGACACCGGCAAGGTGAATTTGCTGAATGGCCTGGCACGGGCAATGACGCAGGAAGGGGATAATGAGAAAGGATTTCAATACGCTGAAGAGGCGAAGCAGCTTGCTGAATCACTCGGTTTTAAAAATGGTGTTGCGCGCGCTTACGGCAACATGGGCGTTTTGTATATGCAGCAGGGAGACTATCCGAAAGCGCTGGACAATAATCGCGCTGCATTGCTCGTGGATGTTGCCCAGAACAATAAAAGCGGGATTTCAAAATGGCTCGGCAATATCGGCCTTGTCTATTCTTCCCAGGGAGACTATCTCAGGGCATTGGAAAATTATTTCAAGGCACTTGGAATTGCGGAAGAGCTGGGTGATAAAAAGGGGATTTCAGCGGACCTGTGCAATATTGGCATTGTATATTTTAATCAGCAGGATTATTCTAAAACGCTGGAGTATTTTCTGAAAGCGCTGCACGTGGATGAAGGACTGGGAGATAAAAGCTATATCGCCATACAACTTGGCAATATAGGGGATGTGTATTTCAGCCAGGGAGCGAACGGTATTCCTCCGGAGGCAAATGATCCGGCCGCTGTGGCCCGCCGGGATTCGTTATTCAGGCAGGCGCTCGATTATTATTTCCAGGCATTAAAGATTGCGGAGGAGATGGGCGATAAAAATGAAATTACAAAAGGCTTCGGTAATGTTGGAAATGTCTACAACGAGCAGGCGAATTATACGGACGCATTGGCCTATTATTTCAAAGCATTGAAAATGGCTGAAGACCTGGGAAGTAAACAAATGCAGGCAAATAATCTCAGCAATATCGGTTCGCTTTACACAAAACAAAGGAAATACAAAGAAGCGGAAATGTATTTCTTGCATGCGCTTGAACTTGAAAGGGAAATAGGCGACCTTAACTCGATCAGGCAGTTTGAAGAATCTCTTGCTGATCTGTATACCAAAACCGGCCGTTATCAACTGGCCTTCGATCACTATAAAAGGGCAATGGCGTTGAAGGATACGTTATTTAATGAAGAAAAAAACAAAGAGATCACCCGCAAGGAAATGAATTATGAGTTTGAAAAAAAGGCGGCAGCGGCGGCAGCGGCAGCAGAAAAACAGCAGGCCGTGGCAGCGGCGGATAAACAGCGCCAACATATGGTTTTGATTCTTGTTTCCTGTGTTTTGCTTCTGGTCATGGTATTTGCCGGTTTTATATTCCGGGCGTTGCGCATCACCCGTCAGCAGAAACACCTGATCGAAGAGCAAAAGAAAATGGTGGAAGAAAAGCAAAAAGAAATTCTGGATTCAATCCATTATGCCAAAAGGATACAAATGGCATTATTGCCGACAGATAAACAGGTTGATAAAACACTGAAACGATTAATGAAGAATAATTAGCGGATGAGACCAGAAAACAGATCTTTTTTAAGTCAAAAGTCAAAAGGACTGTTTCTTTTGAGTTGTGTCCTTTTCTCTCTTTTATCTGATTCTTTGGCTCGGCCATCCGGATTGGATTCGCTTCTTCTCCTTGCCGGGAATAACAGAGAAGATACGGGAAAAGTAAAAACCTATAATGCGCTTTGTTTGGAATACAAAATTGCCGGTGAGATTAACAGGGCGATTGAATACGGAGAAAAGGCGTTAATGCTCGCAGGCCACCTAAAATGGAAGAAAGGAGAAGCGGCTGCTTACAACCATCTTGCAAATGCCTATTACAACCAGGGAAATTATCCAAAGGCGCTGGACTGTTATTTAAAGGCTTTGAAAATATATGAATCAATTGGTGACAAGACCGGCGTGGCAACTTTACTGGGTAACATAGGCCTTTTTTACAGCGGCCAGGAAAATTTTCCGAAAGCGCTCGAGTATTACTTTAAGGCTTTAGATAGGAATAGATTGCTGGGAGAAAAAAGAGGAATAGCAAGAGATCTGGGCAATATCGGAACGGTTTATTTTCAGCAAAGGGATTTTGCCAAAGCCCTTGACTACTATTTCAAAGCATTAAAGGAAGCCGAAGAATTCGGGAATGCTTACAATGTCTTATCTGATCTTGGAAACATTGGGCTGGCCTATGATGAGCAGGGGAATTTTGAAAAAGCGATGGAATATTATTATAAATCTTTTAACCTGTCTGAAAAAATCAAGTACCAGATAGGAAGTGAAACGAATCTGGGCAATATCGGCATGCTGTATCTGAAGCAGTCGAAATACGAGAAGGCAGGAGAATATTTATTACTGGCACTTGCTATTTCTGACAGCATTAATGACATTGAAGGATCAAGAGAGTGGAGTAATCGTTTAACTGAACTGTATACAAAAACAAACCGGTATCAGTTCGCTTTGAAATATTATAAGGAAGCGAAAGCGTTAGAGGATACGCTGTTTAGTGAGGAAAAGAACAAAGAGATCACTCAAAAGGAAATGAATTATGAGTTTGAGAAGAAGGAGGCTGCAGCGGCAGCAACGGCAGAGAAGCAACGGGCAGTCGCAGAAGCAGAAAAGCATCGCCAGCGCATTGTGCTTTTCCTTGTTTCATTTGTCTTGTTATTGGTTTTGATATTTGCCATTTTTATCTTCCGTTCTTTACGCATCACCCGAAAGCAAAAGAAGATGATCCAGGATCAAAAAGAAATTGTGGATGAAAAGCAGAAGGAGATACTGGACAGCATTCATTATGCCAGGCGAATCCAGTCGGCATTATTGCCTACTGAAAAGTACATCGAAAAAACGTTGAAGCGTTTAATGCGCTAACCGGTTGAGTCAAAAAGATTTTTCTTTATGTTGCCCGTCAGCATCTCTGTTTCAGAATAAATTTATATTTGACAAATTATTAAAACAATAAAATGAAAAATATTTTTACTTCGATTTGCATTGGAATCGTATTATTTGGATGCAAGCCGGGCGGAAGCGAAACAACAGCAACAGAAGGCGCTGATTCTTCCAAGATCGCATCGGATGTTTTTTTCGGTGAAAAGATCACAAAAGAAAATGCGATCGATGCATCTGCGGTTTTTTCGCAGCTCGCCGGAAAAGATTCATTGGATGCAAAAGTGAAAGGCCGGATCGTGGATGTTTGCCAGAAGAAAGGCTGCTGGATGAATGTTGACCTGGGCAATAATAAAAAGATGAGAGTTTCTTTTAAGGATTATTCTTTCTTTGTTCCGAAAGATGCTGCCGGAAAATCGGTTGTGATCGAAGGGCGTGCTTATAATGATACCACTTCAGTAGATGAACTTCGCCATTTCGCAAAAGATGCAGGAAAGTCGGATGAAGAAGTGGCGCAAATAAAAGATCCCGAGCCATCCATTACTTTTGAAGCAAAAGGTGTAATCATTTCTGATGAGAAATAAATTTGTTTCAATCATCAGCTCGGTTACTGCAGCCTTTTTTTGTTTATTGTTTTTTTTTCTTTTGACAGGCTGTTCCCGGCAGGGTGAAAGCAATTTAACCTCCGAAGAGCTGAGTAAGGCCGCGTGTCTGAAACCGGATTCTGTCAATCCAAACGGAACGAGTGAATTGGCTAAACTCATGCGCGACATGCATGTGCATGCAGCGAATGTGCGTGACAGTATTCTTCACAACCGGCCAATTGGAGTTTACCCCGTACGCTTTGAAAAAATGTATACAGCAAATGCAACGGATCCAAAAGTACGCTCTGTTGCCTTCGATGGTTTTACTGCAAATTATCTTTCCGGCTTAAAAAATATATATACTGCTGCTGATTCCCGCAGGCATTCTTTTAATCAAATGGTTGAACAATGCATTACCTGCCACAACCAATATTGCACGGGACCCGTTAAAACCATCAGTAAATTAAAAATCCCGGAAGCCGGTTTGTAAAAAAGTATTTTCCTTTATCTTTCCAGGGCAAAAAACACACCGTTCTTCACCACGAATGGCTGGGATAAAATAATATTCATATATTGGAATGTTTTTTGTGAATGGGGTCCTAAATACATTGTGATGAAAAAAATAATTACGCTTCTTTTAACCGCCGCCGTTTTTTCTTCCTGCCGCACCAATCAACTTTACATCAGGGTGCAGGTGCCGGCACCGGTCACCATCTCTAATTCCGTTAAAAGGGTTGGAGTCATCAACCGCAGTGTGCCCAATGAACAGGAAAAGGTTCAGAATGCTGCTCACCAGGTCTTGTCGGCTCAGAGTTTTGCCATTTTAAAAGAGGGCGGGGCGGAAGGGATCCGGGGATTGAAAGATGCGTTGATGGAAAATAAACGTTTTGATAATATTGATGTTATTGATTCTGTCAGCCTGAAAAGTACCGCCATCGGTTTGTTTCCGGCAGAACTTTCCTGGGATAAGGTGGAAAGCATCTGCAAAGCAAATCAACTGGATGCTTTGTTTGTACTGGAAATGTTTGATACGGAATTGAAAGTATCTCCAAACTCAGTTCCGGTCAATATCAATAACCCGATGCAGGTAGTGAACGCGGTGCAGAATGTCAGCATGACGACAACCGTAAAAACCGGATGGAGGATTTATGTGCCCGGCATCCGCAGGGTAATTGATGAATACACGATTTCACGAAACACTTCTTTCTCAGGTAATGCAAACCCTCTTTCCACAGTGGATGCGCTGCTTCAGCGAAAAGAAGCTATTAAGCAGGTGGCCAATGAATGCGGGCATGCTTATGCTGTCAGGATATTACCCATATTGACAAGAGTTTACCGGGATTATTTTATCCGGGGAAGTGATGCACTGAAAATTGCAACCCGGCGTGCCCGAACTGGCAACTGGGACGGAGCTGCTGAGATATGGTTAAAAGAAGTAAATAGTTCCCGTTCCAAAGCAGCAGGAAGAGCCTGTTATAATATGGCTATCATTAATGAGATAAACGGAAATCTTGATGAAGCGATCAAGTGGGCGCAGAAAGCATATGAAGATTACGGTGTCCGGCTTTCGCTGAGTTACATCAATATGCTCAAGTCAAGAAAGAACGAACAGAACTTGCTCGAAAAACAAGAAACACAATAACTTCAGTTTAGTTATTTATCCGGCTGATTTTTCTATTAATTCTTCCTTAAATTATTTTACTTTTATAGAGTTGTTGCTTTTTCTTTTTCGAACTCATTTATGGGGAATTCTATAAAATATTGTTTAGCTATTGGTATCTGGTTAATTGCTGTTTGTTATTTAAATGCGCGGCAGAATACGATCGATTCTCTTGTATCCGTTCTGAAAACAGCAAAAGCAGACACGGATCGGGTGAATACACTTAATTCAATTACTAAGCTTTATTGGCAAACAGCCGATTTCACACAGGCGAAAAAATATGCGGATAAGGCGCTGGAACTTTCTGATAAAATAAATTTTAAAAAAGGAAAGGCGGCTGCCTTGAGCAATATCGGGCTTGTCTTCTGGAAACAGGGAAATTATCCGGAAGCGCTTAAAAACTATTTTTCTGCCCTGAAGATCGCGGAAGAAACCGGAGATAAAAGGAAAACCGCCGCTATTTATACGAATATCGGTAACATTTATATAAACCAGGAAAACTATCCTGAAGCATTGAAAAGTCAGTTGCCTGCTTTGGACCTGGCAATAAAAATGGGTGAGAAGAAACTGATGGCAAACGCATATAACAGTATTGCTACTATTTATTACCGCCAGGGAAATTTTCCAGGTGTGAAGGCCGCACTACGTGACAGTTTATGGAAAATATCACTCAACAATCATTTTGCCGCTTTAAAGCTGAATGAAGAGACAGGAAATAAAAACTGGC
>JAHEYJ010000069.1 GCA_023251675.1 Bacteroidota bacterium | reverse complement strand
CCACTGTTTATGGTGTAAGTAAACTGGCCGGCGAAAGATGGTGTGAATATTATTTCATGAAATATGGTGTAGATGTCAGAAGCCTGCGGTATCCAGGGCTTATCAGTTACAAATCACCACCTGGCGGAGGGACCACTGATTATGCAGTTGATATTTTCTACCAGGCAACTTTAAAAGGAAAATATGAATGCTTCCTTTCTGAGAACAGTTACCTGCCGATGATGTATATGCAGGATGCGATCCGTGCAACCGTTGAGCTGATGGACACCGACATAAAGAATGTTAAGATTCGGTCTTCTTATAATGTTGCTGCAATGAGTTTTTCACCTAAAGAGATTTACCTTGAAATAAAAAAACATTTACCTGATTTTTCTATCACTTACAAACCGGATTTCAGGCAAAAGATTGCTGATTCATGGCCAAAAAGCATTGATGATTCACAAGCCAGAAGCGACTGGAAATGGGTACCAAGATATACGCTTAGTGAAATGACTAACGATATGATTAAAAATTTAACAGCCACTATCATTAAATAAACCTCATTAAAACCTAAAAAGTTCAAAAAATTAACGATAAAATTGATCTTCCTATCGTAATAAAGTTCGAACTCGTCTAAAAGTTGCCTTTTATACTAGAATTAACCTGATGTTAGGCATATATTTAATATAGGAAATCAAAAGAAACTTTATGAAACAATTTCTACTACTTCTTTTCACGTGTCAGGTTGCGTTAGCACAATCCGTTAATAGTGATACACTGAATCAAGTCGATCCTAATACTGGTTTAAAACAGGGTTATTGGATCGTTTACAACAGTGTAAAAAAATTACCTACTTACCCTGCAGAAGCAAAGGTCGAGGAAGGCAAATTTGCCGACAGTAAAAAAATGGGTATCTGGAAAATGTATTTCCCGAATGGTAATATGAAAAGCGAAATTACCTACACGGATAATCGCCCCAAAGGATATGCTAAAATGTATTATGAGAATGGCAAACTTCAGGAAGAAGGAAACTGGGAAAATAACAGATGGGTTGGTGATTACAAATCCTATTATGAAAACGGACAAACCTTTTATAATTTTAAATACACGAACACTGGAAAAAGAGAAGGCAAGCAAGAATATTTTTATGAAAACGGGCAAGTAATGATGACAGGTGAAATGCACGATGGAAAAGAAGCTGGGGTTTGGGAAGAACGATATGAAAACGGAGACTTACGTGCTAAAAAGGCGTTTAATGACGGTGCATTGGATGCTGAGAATACAGAAGTATATGCACCAAAACAACCCTTGCCTCCTAAAAAAGAAGAAGTATCTAAAGAACCACCAAAAGTAGCTGACGCAAATAAAGAAAAAACAAATGCGGCTCAAAAACCATTTGATGGTAATGGGTATGCTAAACTGTTCTTTTCCGGCGGCCGGATTTCAAAAGACGGGGATTTCAAAAATTATCGTCTCATTGATGGAAAAGATTATGTATATAATTCAGATGGTATTCTTGAAAAAATTGCAGTCTATAAAGCCGGAAAATATGTAGGTGATGCGCCTATTGAAGATAAAGACAAATAAGTATTATAATATTATTTTCATCCTTTTAGTCCCGGTCCGTCATTTGACGGATCGGGACTAATTTTTTTATATACTTTCGCACTCTTCATCCGAGGTTGTTTTAATAATAACCTTCATTTATGATAAATCAAGAAATTCAAATATTTAATACACGCTCTCGAAAGAAGGAGAAATTTACTCCTTTAAATTCTCCTTTTATTGGCATGTACGTTTGCGGCCCAACCGTATACGATGATGTTCACCTGGGCAACTGCCGTACGTTCATGTCATTTGATCTGATCTACCGCTACCTTATATATGTTGGCTATAAAGTACGTTATGTACGCAATATAACCGATGCAGGCCACCTGGAAGGCGACCGTGATGAAGGAGGAGATAAGTTTGCAAAAAAAGCAAAGCTCGAACAATTGGAACCCATGGAAATAGTACAGAAATATACTCTTGGTTTTCACGAAGTGATGCGGCTTTTCAATACACAACCGCCGAGCATTGAACCTACAGCTACTGGCCATATTTCTGAACAGATTGAAATGACAAAACAGATTATTGAGTCAGGATTGGGTTATGTGGCAAACGGAACGGTGTATTTTGATGTAGAAAAATATTCAACAACTAATTATTACGGTTCCCTTTCAAACAGAAAACTGGAAGAACTACTCGAAGGGACACGCGAACTTGGAGGGCAGGATGAGAAAAAGGGAAGACTGGATTTTGCACTTTGGATAAAAGCAAAACCCGAACACATCATGCGTTGGCCCTCTCCCTGGGGGTGGGGATTCCCCGGTTGGCATATTGAATGTTCCGCCATGAGTACAAAATATTTAGGAACTACATTCGACATACATGGTGGCGGAATGGACCTGATTGCTACACACCATACAAATGAAATCGCTCAATCGCAGGCATGCAATCATTTTGAACCTGTAAAATACTGGATGCATACTAATATGTTAACTGTAAACGGGGTAAGGATGTCAAAAAGTGCCGGAAATGGTTTCTTGCCAATGGAACTCTTTACAGGCAAACATAAACTTTTAGAGAAAGGATATTCTCCCATGGCCGTTCGTTTTTTCATGATGCAAACCCATTACAGAAGCACCTTGGATTTTTCTAACGAAGCGCTTCAGGCTTCTGAAAAAGGTTTTGACAGGCTGATGAATGCCGTGAAGACACTTGAAAAAATAAAGCCTTCTGACAAATCAACTTCTGATATTAGTTCTCTCCATTCAAAATGTTTTGAAGCCATGAACGATGATTTTAACTCACCGGTCCTGATCGCCAACCTCTTTGAAGGAGCACGAATCATCAATTCGATCAATGATGGAAAAGAAACCATTTCAATCTCAGACCTTGATCTTCTCAAAAAAACATTCCGCGGTTTTATTTTTGATATTTTAGGATTGCAAGTGGAAAAATCCTCCGCCTCCAATGACGACCTTGCTAATAACCTGATGAACCTGATCCTCGAGATTAGAAACGAAGCAAAAACTAAAAAAGACTTTTCAACCTCCGATAAGATCCGCGACGGACTTGCAAAAACAAAGATCATCATCAAAGACACCAAGTACGGAACTACCTGGGAAAAAGAAAAATAATTATTGTGAAAAAACTTTCCTTTTTTTTTGCTTGCTGCCTGTTTGCCTCCTGTTCCAACAACACAACACAGGACAACAATAATAGTTCAACGATCGTTGTTAAAACGCCTTCGCTTCCTGCTGCACCGGCATTTAATTCAGATTCTGCTTATGCTTTTGTGAAAGCGCAGGTTGATCTCGGACCCCGTGTTCCAGGTACGGCTGCCCATGCAAAATGTGCTGATTATTTGGTTTCGAAATTAAAATCCTATGGTTGGGATACCCAAATTCAAAATGGAAATATCTCAACCTATGATGGAAAAAAATTCAATCTGAAAAATATTATTGCTTCCTATAAACCTGAAATAGCAAACCGTATTTTATTAATGTCTCACTGGGATACGCGCCCATTTGCAGACCAGGATTCAATAAACCCGACTAAACCAGCGGATGGTGCCGATGACGGAGCCAGCGGCGTGGGTGTGTTATTGGAGATCGCAAGGCAATTCGGTATTTCCAAACCCGATGTTGGAATTGATATTCTCCTTGACGATCTGGAAGATTATGGAAAAGAAAATGACAACGGGGAAAATACCTGGGCGCTGGGCACGCAATACTGGGCAAAAAATCCTCACAAGCCTGGCTACATCGCGCAATACGGAATTTTACTGGATATGGTTGGAGCGACAGGAGCAACATTTCCCCGTGAAGGACTTTCCAGCGAGTATGCTCCTTACATTGTAAAAACAATCTGGAACAAGGCCGCTCAACTGGGTTACACTAATTATTTTGTTCAACAGGATATTCATGGCATTACGGATGATCATGAATATATTATTTCAAATGCAAATATTCCATGTGTAGATATAGTCAATTGGGATTTTAAAATTGGAAATTTCGCATTCTATCACCACCGTCACAGCGACAATATGAATGTAATTGACAAAAACACACTCAAAGCTGTAGGTCAAACAGTTTTAGAAGTTTTGTGGGAGGAGCAGAAGAAAAAAAGCTGATTACTTATTTATTTCTTTCAATGTTTGGTCCGCTTGCTTCTGGTACTTGCTTTTTGAATTGTTCTGTAATTCCATCAGATTCATTCTTGCATTTTTTGTGTCGTTATTTTTGATATACGCAAGCGATAAATACCATTGGGCCGAATCGTAATACGCGCCGCCTTTATTTTGCAAAACTTTGTTGAGATAAGTTACCGCTTTATCTGTTTGTCCTAAACTCAAATAAGAAACAGCAGAATAGAACAATGCCTTTTCGTCATTTGGATTTATTTTAAGAGCCTGTTCAAAATCAATTATGGCGCCTGCATAATCCTGTTTGTCGTATTTATTCATTGCTCCTCCAGAAAGATTAGACGCATCTGGTGTAATGGCAGATAAAACAGAAACCGAATCTAAAACGGATTGCTCATTCTGCATCACTTCCGTTTGAGACTTTGGGACCGGCGTGGAGGTTATCGTTTGTGTTTCATAATCGCCTTCTGTAACTTTCTGAGGTGCAGTTTCCTTTCCTTTTTTATTTTCTTTCCCTCCACTCTTCTTTTTAGATTCAAAAGCCAGTAAATCTCCTTTTGGGGTTTCCGCCCAATGATTGGCCTTCTCTTCTTTATCCTCTCTGTCAACAGTTACTTTATTGGCATCAGGCTTAGTTAATCCGCCCGTATTGCCCGTAACCTGCTTATCACCAGCACCAGCTGAAACTCCGGTAGCGGACATTGACGGGACTGCTTGTGGTTTTTGCGATTCATCTTTTTTATCTTTTTCCTTAAGTGTTTCAAGCTCTTTCTTGGAAACTTCTTTGCTAAGTAAAACAGCGCCATTGCCTTTGGTTTTTTCATCAGCTACTGTAGTGTTCGCATTTCCTTTTGTAGTCACTTCAGCATTTTTGGAACGGAAATCTTCCTCTGCTTTTTCTTCAACAGGAACTTTATACTGCACCTGTGCTGATTTCTGTAAAGGAATTTCCTCACTGACAGCAACACCATTTTCGTCCCTTGCAAAGTTTTCTCCCGTTGAAAGATCTTTGCCTGTCTTCATTGTAGCTTTTGCATCCTGTATATCCAAATGAATGTTTGCAACAGGTTCTTGCGCAGTAACAGGTAGATTGTTGGTTCCTGGACCTGAATTTTTTCCATCCGTTGTACTTTCTTCAGTGGTTTTGATCGAAAGATCAGAAGGTGGCGGTTCAAATTTATCGGCAAATATCTTTTCTGCCGAAGAAGGCGACATCTCTTTCATCATATTGGATCGGAAGAACCAGACAAGGCCAAGAACCAAAACAATGGATGCCGCAACTGCAAATTGCGTACGGTATTGTCTAAGAAATACAACTTTAACCTCTTTTTTTTGGCCAGCCTTATTCTTAATCTTCTGATTAAGTTCAACCGTTATAGAAGAAAGTTGATTAGGATCAGATAGCATTTTAAGGCCCTCCACTGCATCTGCACACATTTCACAGTCGATCAAATGCTTTTCAACTCCATGTTTTTCAGCAGATGAAAGATTGCCTGCAATATATTTTACAAGCATTTCCTCTGAAATGCAATCCGTGTGCATAAATATTTCCGACAGGTTCTTCACTTTTGGCTTTTGTCTTTTGTCTTTTGACTTGTCATGATAATCTTCAAATTCCTTTTTCCATTTTGAATATAGCTCTTAACTTCATTCATCGAATATCCTGTCATTTTTGCCACTTCCTCATATGATTTCTCCTGCAAATAAAAGAGTTCTATGCATATCTTTTGCTGTTCCTTTAATTCTTTGATCGCCGATTCCATTAAAGTGAGTTGTTTTTCCTTGTCTTCCCCGTTATGATGCACGCTGGACATCAATTCCACAGGCATGCCAATTCCATCACCTCCGCCCGAAGATGAAAAATCATCATCAGAATGATTATCTCCAAAATCTCCTGTAAGATGTTTCGGCAGTTCAACATGGATCTTTTTACTGCGGAAATACATCAGGCAGTGATTCTTTGCCACCATGTAAAGCCATCCTTTGAAATTATCCACATTGTGCCGGTGCAGATCGGTAAGGATCTTTTCGAATATCTGCATGACCCCATCTTTGGCCTCATCTTCATCTTTTAAATATTTCATGCACACCCCAAACACTAAATGGGTGTGGCGTTGAAACAGTTCACCGATAATAGCATTATCGCGTGTATCCCGGAATCGCAGAACGAGTTCGGAATCGGAACCATTTTTTATGTCAGCGCTATCTGCCAATTCTCTTCTATTATAATACTGTAAAACTAAAAAAAATTCCCCTCTCGTTTGTGGAATGCTCAAAAACCATGCATCAAACTTGTAAATCAAACTGAAATCAATATTAAAAAACTATAACAATGAAAACTTCAGCAAATCACAATGAAAGAATTAGAGGTAAGGAATTAGGAAATAAAATCCTAAATCCTAAATCCCAAATCCTAAATCAGCCCAAACGCGGATTCGTTGCACTCTTCGCTTCCGCAGCTTTAATCGGTTTAATAAGCTGGATGGCTCCTACCAGTTACCAGCCAACCATTGAAAATGAATTCATCAAAGTGCTGAAGAAAAAATCCACTGAGGCAAATTCTAAAATGCCGGAAGAACGGGTGTATCTCCAGTTTGACAAACCATTTTATAACCCCGGTGAAACCGTATGGTTCTCTGCCTACTTGAGAAACGGTCAAAATTTTAAACCGAGCACCCAGAGTGATATACTGAATGTTGAATTCATTAACCCCAAAGGAAGTGTGGAAAAAACTATCCGGCTGATTGCGAAAAATGGAAAAGCAGCAGGAGATTTTTCGTTGGATGAAGAAGCGCCAGGAGGTTTATATAAAGTAAAAGCATATACCAATTGGCAGAAGAATGATTCTTCCTTTTTCGAAAAAGAACTCACAGTACAAGACGTGGTTTTACCGGCTTTGAAGATGAAACTTGATTTCGACCGGAAGGCATTTGGTGCCGGAGATGAAGTATCAGCAAAGATTAAAATAGAAACGAATGAGAACAAACCGCTCTCTTCCTATAAGGTAAAGTACGTCGCACAGATCAATGGTGAAAAAATCGTTGAAGAAGCCGGCATCACCGATGCCATCGGATACAAAACCATAAAATTTGCCCTGCCCGCAAAACTGAAATCGAACGATGGTTTGCTCAACATCATGATTGATTATCAAGGCCAGACCGAATCCATTTCCCGTTCCATTCCCATCGTTCTGGGTAAAATAAATTTCTCCCTTTTTCCGGAAGGAGGCGATCTCGTTCGCGGGATCGAAAGCAAAGTGGCATTCCGCGCGTTGAATGAATTCGGAAAACCGGCGGATGTGGAAGGGATCGTGCTGAACAGCAAAGGGAAAAAAGTGGCTGACTTCTCAAGCTATCATAATGGGATGGGAGCATTTGAGATCACACCCGCACTTGGAGAAAAATATATCGCAAAGATCACCAACCCTGCCGGAATAAATGAGGCGTATTCATTGCCTGAACCACTCGCAAGAGGTTATGTAATGTCAGCAGAAACTGCAAATACAAATGATCTGCTTCTTACGATCAGTTCAACAGAAACTGAAGAACTTTCACTTGTCGGGCAAACCAGAGGAAAGATCTGCTACGCTACCGCTGTTAATGCAAAAGCAGGGCAGAATGAAATCCTGGTTCCGGCCAGTGTTTTCCCTATGGGTGTTGCGCAGTTCACGTTGTTTGATTCAAAAGGAATTGAACGTGCCGAGCGGTTAGCCTTCATTAACAAAAATCAGCAACTGAATGTTTCCATTGCAACTGATAAAGAAAAGTATCTTCCAAGAGAAAAAGTGAACATGACCATTATGGTTAAGGATGAACGCGGTATGCCCATGCCTGCAAACCTCTCGATGAGCGTAGTAAATGATCAGCTTCTCGCCTTTGCCGATGATAAACAGGGAAACATACTTTCAAAAATGTTTCTTGAAAATGACATTAAAGACAAAGTCGAAGAACCGAACTTTTATTTCGATCCGAAAGAACCGAAAGCAGACCAAGGACTTGACTATTTGTTGATGACCAGCGGATGGAGAAGATTTATCTGGGAAAAAGTAATGGCTGATGAGCTGCCGGTCATAACCTACAGCCCCGAAAAAGCAATTGTTTCCGGGACGGTGCTGGATGCATATACTGGCAAACCGATTGCCAATGCAAAACTGAAGATCAGTGCGGATGGTTCTACTATTGAAACTGATGAGAATGGAAAGTTTACAGTAAAAAAATTGGACCTGACCGAAGCAAAAAATCTTTTTGTGGATGCTGCCGGTTACAATCAACAGCAATACCAGGTTTACGATTACAACCAGAATTTAGCCTATTATCTCTATCCTCATTACAACAATAATTATTACGGATACTATCCTAAGTCCGCTCCTGCAAAAGGAAGCGGTGGCGGTTGGGGAAAAGTAGCTGAAGAACCCATGGCTGCTATGGAAGATATGGTTGTGGCGAATGCGCAGGTGGAACGGGAAGAGAAAGCGCCAGTGAAGAAAGAACCCGTGAAATTTAAGAAAGACAAAGACGCGAATGAAAATTTGAAACACGAAAAACTGGACGAAGGGAAGAAAAATCAAACGGGTGAAGTTGCGTCACAAAGTAAATCGGAAAAGAAAGGAAAGATTGCCATGGGAGATGACCGCGACAACCGTTTCCGCGCACAATCAGATCTGGAAGAGGACAAAAAAGTGGTTGTACAAAATGCCGTGGTGTATTACCGCGCCAAACAGTTTGGCGCACCGGTTTACAAGCAGGGCGAGTTTCCGGAACAGCGAACCGATTTCCGCTCCACCATTTACTGGAACCCGAACGTGCAAGTTGATAATTCGGGGAAAGCGGAAATTTCATTCTACAATTCTGATGACATTACCTCCTTCAGAACGACAGTTGAGGGAATCGGCCACGATGGAAGCATTGGCAGAGCAGAAAAAACTTTCTTCGCGCAGATGCCGTTCTCGCTTACCACAAAAATTCCAGCTGAAGTAGTAACGCAAGATGTGGTTTCCATTCCTCTCACACTGAAAAACAATACTTCGGCTTCTGTTAGCGGATTACTTGACATTACTGCACCCAAAGGAATGGAATTAACAGAAAAAATTCCTCAGCTTCAAACCATTCCGGCAGGAAAAGCAAAAACAATTTACCTGGAATATAAAGTGAATGAAGAAATCTCTGAAGGAAATTTCGAGATCGGCTTCAGAGCATGCGGAATGAAAGACGGATTCACACAAAATCTGAAAGTGGTTTCAAAAGGATTCCCCATCACAGCTTCTTTCTCCGGAGACAAAGCAGAATCTGAATATGATGTTGATCTGCGAAATGTGGTAAAAGGTTCCATTAAAGTAAAACTGACTGCGTTTCCTTCAGTCGTGAGCGACCTGCTTACCGGTGTGGATGGAATCCTGCGTGAACCAGGAGGATGTTTTGAGCAAACTTCGATGAGCAGTTATCCTAATGCGATGGTGATGGATTATTTGAAGACCTCCGATACAAAAGATGAAAAACTTCTTGCCTATGCCGGCGGAATGCTGGACCGAGGATACAAACGCCTCACCACTTTTGAAACTTCTTCGAAAGGATATGAGTGGTTCGGACAGGCGCCCGGACACCAGGGGCTGACTGCCTACGGCCTGATGCAGTTCAACGATCTGAAAAAAGTATACGATGGGGTTGATCAGAAAATGATCGACCGCACAGCCGATTGGATCCTTTCCCAGAAAGACGGAAAAGGCGGGTTCAAACGCAATACTTACGCCCTTCACAACTTTGGACAAATTTCTGACGATGTAATGAACGGCTACATTGTGTATGCGCTTGCAGAAGCCGGATACGGAAGCCAGCTGAAAAAAGAATCAGAGGCAACGTATGAAACAGCTATGAAAAATAAGGATCCGTATCAACTGGCTATGAGTGCCAATGCGCTTTATAAATTGAACGATAAGAATGCGGACAAAACCATGGAAGAACTGTTAAAAGTTCAAAATAAGGACGGAAGCTTTGACGGCACTACCCATTCCATCACTTATTCCACCGGCCAGTCATTAAAGATCGAAACGACTTCACTCGCCATCATGGCCATGCTGAAAGATCCAAACCGCCCCACACAGGCGATCAACAAAGCCATTGAGTACCTGGTAAAGAACCGGAACGGCTACGGTTCATTTGGAAATACACAAGGAACAGTTCTCGCTTTAAAAGCGCTGACAGAATTTGCCAAAGCGAATAAATCAACTCCAGAAGATGGTACGGTCGAGTTTTTTGTGGATGGAAAACAAGTCGCAGAAAAAGAATATAAAGCAGGAGAGAAAAATGCGATTGTATTGGATGGCTTAGAACAATATATAAAGGAAGGAAAACACACGCTGAAAGTGAAATACACAAATACAAAAAATCCTTTACCACATGCAGTAGCTGTAAGCTGGAGTACTTCGCTTCCTAACAGCGATGAAGAATGTAAAGTTGATGTAAAAACAAAACTTGCCGAGAAAAATGTAAACCAGGGGGAAACCGTTCGTATGGCCGTAACGTTGAAAAATAAAACAGAAGACGGTTTGCCCAGCCCGATCGCAATCATCGGAATTCCAGCAGGGCTTTCTTTACAACCATGGCAGTTAAAAGAATTGCAGGAAAAGAAAATGTTTGATTACTACGAAGTTATCGGAAGCAATCTGGTACTCTACTATCGGGGAATGGGTCCCAAAGAAGAAAAGATCATCAATCTTGATCTGAAAGCAGATATTCCAGGCGAATACGAAGCCCCTGCTTCATCTGCATACTTATATTATACGAATGAATACAAAACCTGGGATGCCGGTGGCAAGGTAGTTGTTAAAAAACAGGCTTAATTCAACTCCATAAGACCTGCAAGGTTTTCAAAAATCTTGCAGCTCTTTTTAAAAGTAAAACAACAATGAAAAATGTTCTTCTCATCACCGCTCTCACACTTCCGATAGGAATCTTTGCGCAAGGACCAAACGTAAACATTAACCTGCCAGTTCAATCTCAAATGCAAAATACCAATTACTTTAACCAGATAGATATTAATAATGACAATAATCCTATTCAAACAAATCTTGGGAATCAACAAATGAACCCTTCCGCCCAAGTTAAGCAACAATCAACAGGAAATATTTTTGGGTCGGAGGAAAACAATAAGTCAAAAACTACTGAATGCAAAGACTGTGATGCCGTAAAAAAGGCACTGAAAGCATCGTATGCTTCCTCCTCCGGAACTCGTCACAATAAATCTTACAGTATTCAGCAATGGTCAAGAATGATGGAAGGAAAAATAAACATCAAAATGAAAAAAGTGTTTGGACGAAGGTACAAATCAAAAACTTCTTATGCGGTTTGTTTCAACTGGCATTAACATACCCTCGTTGATAAATCCGTCTTCTCCTTAGACCAAGCGAAGGTTTATTTCGTCTACTATTGTAGATTCAACGCCATAAAGGTGAACTATTTGGTGTATTATTCCGTTTAAGAACATATGAATCGATACCTATCTATTTTCCTTATCGTAATTGGAATTTCCTTTTCAGGATTTTCATTTGCACAATCTGATGCTGCTCTTAAGGACAGTTCAGCAATAATTTTTTCTGACGATCCGATTGCTTCCATGCTGGATAGTTTGTCGCGTTTGATGTATTTTGATAAATCAACGCTTGATATTACGCCTAATAAGTATCATTTCCCGATTGACTCTGTTCCCAACTACTCCGATTCGGTTTATGCGATGCGCCTTGCGAAACTGGATGCAGCATCTCCCTTTGATCTGGTTTATAACAATGCTGTGAGAAGCTATATCGAACTATATGCGGTAAGAAAACGAGCCATGGTATCGCGCATGCTGGGAATGTCAAAACTATACTTCCCCATCATCGAAGAAATTCTGGACAGAAAAAACATGCCTCTTGAATTAAAATACCTTGCCATTGTAGAATCCGCACTCAACCCAATGGCCCGTTCCCGTGCCGGCGCTCAAGGACTCTGGCAATTCATGTACGGAACCGGAAAGATGCAGGGGCTAAAAATCACTTCCTATATGGATGAGCGATGCGATCCGTATAAATCAACTGAAGCGGCCTGTGATTACATTCAGTTTCTATACGATATGTTCGGTGATTGGCAAATGGTGCTGGCCGCTTACAACAGCGGGCCGGGCACCGTGAGCAAAGCCATCAGG
This sequence comes from Bacteroidota bacterium, assembly GCA_023251675.1. Lineage (GTDB taxonomy): Bacteria > Bacteroidota > Bacteroidia > Palsa-948 > Palsa-948 > Palsa-948. The sequence continues at coordinate 3,685 of JAHEYJ010000069.1, read as the reverse complement.
CGTTCGGGCGGAAAAACAACGTATTGGGAAATACGGCCTTATCTCCCCCGGGAAACGCAGGGATATGTTCCCGCTTTCATTGCGGTGAATTATGTGATGACCCACTGGGAAGAGCATAATCTATATCCTGCAGTTCCGAAAATCACCTATGCGGATGTGGATACGGTAAATATCAAGGAAGAACTTTCATTCCAACAAATCGCCAAAGTGCTGAACATGTCTGTGGACGAGATTCGTTTTCTGAATCCCTGTTATAAAAGAGGAACGGTTCCGCATTCAGAAGAGTATTGCTATTCTCTCTGTTTGCCTACAGAAAAAATTGGAAGTTTCATCACCAACGAAGCAGAGATTTATGATTATGCCAAAAAAGATTCTTTGATGCAATCGCTGGCCGTTCAGGAGATTGCAAAAATTCATACAGTGAGAAAAGGAGAAACAATCAGTAAAGTGGCTAAACGATACGGATGCACACCCGAAGATGTAAAAGCCTGGAACCGATTGAAGAGCGTCAAGCTGCATACCGGCCAAAAACTGACGGTTTATATTTCTGTGAAAGGAAATACGGTTACGGCATCTGCAAAAACAAGCGCTTCTGTTGCGGATACTACTTCTGTAAGCAAAATAAAATCTGAAATAAAAATTTCTCCCGATTCATCAAAAGCTTCTCTTCCAGCAAATGCTAAATTCAAATATGTGGTTGTCCAGAAAGGTGATTCCCTATGGAATATAGCACAGGAAAACGGAGTCACACTTGATCAGCTCAAACAATGGAATAACCTGGAGGGCGGAAAAATTGTTCCCGGGCAGAAATTAAAAATCCTCATCACGGGATAACCTCATTACGGTCATTTGTAAATTGTTTCACAAAAACTTTTCTGAGAATTTCTCTTGAAAATAATTTTCCTGCTGTTTTCTCTTGAAAAGATTTCAAAAACTTTTCCTGATTTTTTTGTTAGTGTGTCAAAGAATAAATATTTTTGTCGCTTAATTGAGAACTACAAATCCTATCCGTATGAGCACAACATCAAAACCCACACTTGAAAAACCGGTGATAAAGCCGGACAAGACCAATAAATCTATTTCCAGTTTTATTGATAAACATTATCGCCATTTTAATGCCGCAACCATTGTAGATGCCAGTAAAGCCTACATCACGCATATGAATGCCGGAGGAAAAATGATGATTACGCTTGCCGGCGCAATGAGCACTGCTGAGCTGGGTGTTTCGCTTGCTGAAATGATCCGCAATAACAAGGTGCAGATTATTTCCTGTACCGGTGCGAATCTCGAAGAAGATGTTTTTAACCTGGTGGCACATGACCATTACAAACGGATTCCGGGTTACAGGGATTTGAGCCCACAGGATGAATGGAAATTATTTGAAGGAGGATTTAATCGTGTTACCGATACCTGTATTCCTGAAGAAGAGGCCATGCGCAGAATAGAACGGCACCTAATAAAACTCTGGAAACAAGCACAGGCAAAAGGAGAACGCCATTTACCACATGAATTCTTTTATCAGCTTTTACTGAGCGGGGAACTTGAACAATATTATCAGATCGACCCTAAAGATTCATGGCTTCTTGCCGCTGCTGAAAAAAATCTTCCGATCATTGTTCCGGGCTGGGAAGATTCTACACTCGGAAATGTTTTTGCTTCGTATTGCCTTTCCGGTGAACTAAAACCCACTGTCATGAAATCCGGAATTGAATACATGATGCTTCTTGCTGACTGGTATCCGAAGAACTGCGGAGGAAAAGGGGTTGGCTTTTACCAGGTCGGAGGCGGAATAGCCGGCGATTTTCCTATTTGTGTCGTACCGATGCTCATCCAGGATATGAAAATCAAGAACACGCCATTTTGGTCGTACTTCTGCCAGATCTCTGATTCAACTACCAGTTACGGTTCCTACTCTGGCGCTGTCCCCAACGAGAAGATCACCTGGGGAAAACTGAATCCGGACACGCCCCGGTTTGTTATTGAATCCGATGCAAGCATTGTGGCTCCGCTGATGTTTGCGTATATTCTGGGCTGGTAATATTTTCTACAGAAATATTATTACCTCGCTTTCGTTTCTGATAAATATGGTTTCCCGGCTTGCATATTATCTATTATTTGCTTCTTTCCTTTTTGTTTTTTCTTCTTGCACGGTGAAGAGAAAAGAATACATAGAACGAAACGGGCTGCATTCCGACCAAAAGCCCAGTGAAATGGCGAAAGAAATCGGCGCACAAACGAAAAAGCAAAACAGAGCATACAAAAAAGAACAGCGCAAAGCAGCTAAAGCAATAAAGAAAAGAAATAAAAAAAGAATTAAAGGGGAATATTTCAGCAAGTGAATGCTTGTCCCTGTCAATTGATTTCCACAATTTACAGTTGAAAAGATGCATGCTGAACAGGGCTAGCCCATACCTGTGTAACCTACTTTACTGTATCTTTGTAGAACTTTCACATCAAGAAATTTATCGAAATTGAAAAGATCAATTTTACTCTTTCTTTTTACTTTCCTATTGATCTCCGGCAGCCATGCCGGCGAATCGAATCATACCACAACCCGTTATTGGGTTGGCGGTACAGGAAACTGGAATGACCCAAGCCACTGGTCAGAGCAAAGCGGTGGAATTCCAGGCGCAACGATTCCCCTCTCCAGCAATGATGTTTATTTTGACGGCAAATCTTTTCCCTCGCAGGGTGAAGCCGTTTGGGTTGATGGAACGGTTCAATGCCGGAGTATGATATGGAAAGAGGTGTTAAACGCTCCCATACTTTCCGGTTCTTCTTCTGCTACATTAAATATTTATGGCTCTTTCCTCTTTTCAACTGCTATGAATAATCAGTTTAACGGGAAACTTATTTTCAAATCTTCCTCCAAGGAAAATACCATTTATACGGCTAACCATTTTATTTTCGGAGATCTTGTTTTTGATAATTCAATTGGTGAGTGGAAATTAACGGATGATATCAGAACCATTGGAAAGGCATCTATTATCATTGAAAGTGGTTCTTTTCTTACCAATGATAAAAACATTCATTGCAACTCGATTGTTTCTGTAGGCGATAAAAAACGAAAACTCCTGCTTGGTTCTTCCCGCATTAGCATCAGAGAAAGATGGAAGATTGACCGTTCAACAAATCTTACTTTTGAGGCCGGAACTTCAGAGATCATACTTCCAAAAGAAAAAAATGCCACAACATTTCAAAGTGGAAATCGAAATTATAATTTAATTGCCGCTTCCACATTTACTTGCTCTCCTTCAGGCGACGGTTGCGATTTTTTTACAATTACAATTACTACCACACAGGATAGCTGCAATGACGGATTGCCTCCCTATTCAGGTGCTGCAACTGCAATTATTACCGGCGGAACAGGGCCGTTTTCGTATGATTGGACCCCCACTTCACAAACAACCCCAACAGCTACCGGTTTAAACTCGAACACCTATATTGTACAAGTAACGGATGGATCCGGTAATGTTTGTGCCTGTTCCGCTCCTGTTACTTCTCCTCCTTCACTTGTTGCCAGCACCTCTTCGACTCCGGCAACTTGTTTTGGTACATGTAATGGAACAACAACTGTATATTCCGTAGCCGGCGGCGTATCTCCTTATCAATATTTGTGGAACCCTTCAAGTCAAACAACCACAACGGCTACAGCTCTATGCGGGAATATTACTTATTATGTTGT
>JAHEYJ010000068.1 GCA_023251675.1 Bacteroidota bacterium | reverse complement strand
ACAATAAGTCCATCGGACCAATACGTATTCAGGAATTTTCCGTTCACGGAAGCATGAATGGTGATCATGGACGACGAGTCTGTTTTCTGCACGGCCACTTCATTCAATGCATAACGACAATCAGAAAAATAGTTTCCATCAATATCAAATTCAAGCAGCAATCGATTGTCAAGGTCAAATTTCCCTTTTAGAACGGCATCAACCGCATTTTCTATTTCATCCGCCGAGATGCTGGAAAGAAAACCGAGCCTTCCGGTATTGATACCCATCACCGGAATACCGGAATCGCGTACCAGTGATAATGTCTTCAGCAACGTACCGTCACCACCTACACTAAAAAGAAAATCCACTTTATCCTTAATCTCTTTATGCCCTGTAAAAGTCTTTACTCCATCCGGTTTTACATTTTTGCCCAGCTCTTTAAGGAAAGGTTTATAAAAAATAGTTTCAACGCCTGAATTTTCAAGCTTCCTGACAAGCGTTTTAACCGCTTTTTCAGAAGCATTTCCTTTGAACGTGCGACCGTAAATTGCAACTTTCATGATCTAGAAATACGAATTATTACGAATATACGAATGAAAGCATTTCCAAAAACACATTTACTTGTATAGAAAAAGTTAATTCCATCAAAAACTAAATTTAGAAATGCTTTTCGCATTTTTCGTACCCTTTCGCTTTTTTGCTTTGAATCCCGATTTATCGCGGACGAAGATCATCAAATTCCGGCATTAAAATGCACAAAAAATCCAATCTCCTTCATTTTATTCACTGAACATTCTAAACGGAGAATGATATCATAATAGGTTACGTAATCAATACCTACACCGTATCCATAAAGAAAGGTATTGGCAAGCGGGTTTGCACCTGCATACATATGATCATCGGCATAACCTGCATCTCCATAAATATTTGCATAAAACGCATAGTGAAATGTATTGAACTTATTCAAGGGAAGAGGTATTGTCTTCACATGCGGCTTAACAATTTCATATTTCAGGCCGGCTTTTACCAGGCCATAACGCTGCCCGTCTATTACATAATATTCATACCCCCTGATATAATCACTCCATCCAAGGCCTTTCTGAACATAGTAGGGCTGGTTGAGGTTAGGTGATAATTTTGCTTTTGCTCCTCCTGAAAGATAAAACCGATTTGAAAGTTTTTCATATCCCCGAAGCGTGAAATAAAAGTTAGTGACATCGATCTTTTCATCTTTTAGGATCCCCAAACCCAGCTGGTTGTATTCAAACTCGAAAAAATAACCCTGCAACGGATATTGCCTTGAATCACGAAAATCTGTTCTAAAGGAATAATCAAGTGCAAAAAAATTAATTTCGGTTTTTTTATTGTCAAAATAATCCACCGTAATGGTACGGACCGCATCATTTACCAATGAGCTCACAAATTTCGTTTCAAAATAATGTGAATTATGAATTCCTTTACGATAAAAATATTTCAGTTTTCCGACCCATTCTTTGCGAACATAGTCGTCTGGATTTTTGAAATAAAGCTGGTGATTATCCAATGTCCCGTAGGCTATTTCATGATTGTGCCCGTAGGCGAATGAAAAACCCAGTCCACCGGTCTGCTTATGGGTCAAATATGGAATATCGTAGGCAATACCGTATTTCACTGTATAACCGAACTGGGCATAAAAACTCAGCGCTTCTTTTCGCCCTCTGAAATTATCACGGTTCAGATAAAACCCATAATTGGCCCGGGCAAAATCTTTTCGCTCCCACCAGTCGTTAAAATTCCTTTCCTGCACTTCAAATATCGGAACCGGCCAGGTGTACCACCGTTCGGCAACATTCACCAGAATGGTTACCTGGTTGTTGCCTGCCGGCAATGAGTCGACCGATACAAAATTAAACAAGGATGTATTCAGCAGATTTTCTTTTGCCGCTTTCAGTTTTTCCTGAATCATTGATTTACCGATCGTGTCTCCTGCATGAAAAGGAATTTCACGGAGAATGACATGTTTCTTGGTCACTTTATTTCCGGTGATAATTATTTCTTTCACCTTCATATAATTCACGGCCGTACTGCTGTCGGGAGATGTGTTTTCATGTACAACAGACGGAGATTTTACCTTTACCGAATCAGGCCACTTATCTTGAGCAGAAAGAAAAAAAGATGTAAACGCAATGCCCAATGCCGGCATTATTATTTTTCCACAAGAAAACATAGTAAGATCAGATGTTCAGAAAATGCATGAACTCATCGTATCGTTTCTTGAGGTCATCGTTGAAATTATTTTGATGAAAAGTCGCCTTTACAGAATAACTGTAACGGTTAAACGTCTGAAGAATAGGAGATAAATCTTCTTTATTGATCTTCAGCGTAACCTCAATTTTTGATGAGTCATGATGCGCATTGATATGCATGTTAAGGATTTTGGCATCATTTCCTTCTACGATCTGGGCAATCTGGGAAAGAGCGTAATCCTTTATATTCATCTCAAGAATGATAATGCTTCCCGGCTCATGGATGAAAGGCATATTTGCAATTTTCTGAATGATAGAATCTGCAGTGATCACACCCATATATCTTCCGTCATTATCAAGGACCGCAACAGCACTTACATTAAAATTTGAAATTATTTTCAATACATCAAAAATATGGCAGTCCTCCTGAACAGAAGCTTTTATCAAGGATACACTGAGATGATCGATCGTTTTCTTTGTGTTGTTCAGATCCAGGATATCTGAATAGGAAATCAAACCAAGAAATTCTCTTTTATCTACAACCGGAAGATGGGATACGCGAAAATCTTCCATCCAGTCAAGAACTTTCTTGCCTGTATCAGTGGGCTTGAGCGGAGGGACGTCGTCGGTGATCAACTGGTAAGCTAGCATTTTTCTGCCTTTTCAAAATTAAATGTAGTATTGCTATTATAATTTATTATAAAAAAGATTTATACACATGCCTCTGTTACAAATATACATTTTTTACTTTTAGCGCTCCGTTGTACAAATAGAATCAAAGGATAAAATAAAAAAAACGTCAGTTCGAGTAGTGAAGTCTTTGCGCAGCGTATCGAGAACCAACTTAAAACACATCTCGATACGGACAGGACAAAGATCCTGTCCTACTCGATGTGACGTTGATCGCAACAATTCGAAATGGCAAAACTATCCGTAAATATTAACAAGATCGCAACGCTTCGTAACGCGCGGGGCGGATCGATCCCCGATGTGCTTCGGGCGGCTGTAGACATACAGCGGTTCGGCGCACAGGGAATTACGGTGCATCCAAGGCCCGACGAACGGCACATCCGTTATGATGACGCTATACAACTACGACCGCTTGTTACTACAGAATACAATATTGAAGGCTATCCCTCAAAAGAATGGATGGACCTTGTGTTAAAAATAAAACCGGACCAGGCTACTTTGGTTCCGGATCCGCCCGGCGTACTTACATCCAATGCCGGATGGGACACAGTAAAGAACGAAAGCTTTCTGAAAGAGATCATTTCTGAACTCAATAAAAATAAAATCCGAACCTCCGTTTTCATTGAAACAAATCTGAAATATATTGAAAACGCCGTATCGGCCGGAGCAGAAAGAATTGAACTCTACACAGAATCATACGCAAAGAATTTTACCATTGACCGGGAAAAAGCGATCGAACCATTCATCAAATCTGCTGCCCTGGCAAAACATCTTGGCCTCGGAATAAATGCAGGCCACGACCTGAGCCTTGAAAACCTGAATTACTTTTATAAGAACATTCCGTACCTGGAGGAAGTCTCTATTGGACACGCATTGATCAGCGATGCGCTCTATTACGGACTTGAAAATACGGTTCAGCTTTATTTAAGGCAACTGAAATGAAACGGATCTGGTTCCTCTCTTTCTTTGTATTTCCTTCAGCCTTTTGCCCTATTCCTTCTGCCTTTTCTTCAGATAACACACCTCTGGGCACGCGCAGTTCTTCTCTTGGCGGCGCTTCGGTTTCACTGTCTGATCTTTGGAGCATTCAGAACAACCAGGCAGGCTTAGGATGGATGAAAGAACGAACCTGCGGGATCATCTATCAAAATCAGTTTCAGATAAAAGAGCTCAGCACCAAAGCGCTGGGCTTTGCCCTTCCTGTAAAAAACGGAACATTCGGATTGTGCGCCTCAAGTTTCGGATATGCCCTGTACAGCGAAAATAAGGTCGGACTCTCATTCGGAAAAACGTTTGGAAATAAGATCTCTGCCGGCATTTCAATGGATTATTTTGAAACGGCGATCCCTGAATACGGCAAGCAGACCTCACTTGTTGCGGAAGCCGGATTACAAACCAAACCGTTAAAAAACCTAACGCTGGGTTTCCACATTTTCAATCCTACCAGGATCAAGCTTGCCGATTATAATGATGAACGCATACCGACCATTGTTCGGCTGGGATTTAATTACAGGTTCTCAGAAAAAGTCATACTGACGGCAGAAACTGAAAAAGATATTGAAAAAAAAGCAATGGCAAAAGCAGGAATTGAATATCATCCTGTAAAAGCCTTGTATCTCAGGGCGGGAATTTCAACCAATCCTTCATTAAGTTGTTTCGGGATCGGGATCATTGTCAGAAAATTCAAACTGGATTTTTCATCCACTTATCATTCAATATTTGGTTTCAGCCCGCAGATAGGATTGATCTGTGAATTTGGAAAAATCGCCACAAGGGACATTCAAAAAATTAACTAACATTTCTTCATACGATTGCAATACAAATTGCCACCAAGGCACTAATCCACAAAGTTTCAGTAAGAATTCCTTTGTGCTTCTTGGCGTCTTGGTGACTTCATGGTTTCTTCTTGTTCTACCTCCTGTTACTGTACTAGCGCAGGATACCCTTGATAATTCCATTGAGCAAAAACTGGAAAACCTGGCGGAGATCTCACAAAACGAAGAAACCGATTATTCCAGCCTGCTTGAGTCTCAGAACTTTTACCGGAAGCATCCGCTCAATTTGAACCAGGCAAATTCCAATGAACTTTCTCAGCTCGGGATCCTGGATGAACTCCAAATTTCAAATTTGCTGAATCATATTGAAAAGAACGGAAAGCTCCTCACGGTTTATGAACTTCAAAGCATCGATGGTTTTGACCTGCAAACCATTACCAGGCTCCTGCCCTGCATAACCATCGCAGATGCAACCGGCCAGCTTCATGTTTCTGCAAAGGACATCGTGAAGAATGGAAAACATGAATTCATTTTCCGAGGCCAGCAAATATTGGAGGAGCAAACCGGATTTTCAAAAATAGATTCATCGCAGATCCGCAATGCTCCAAACTCGCGCTACATAGGCAGTCCGCAGAAGATTTATTCCCGCTACCGGTTCACCTATGGAAATAATGTAAGCGCCGGCATCACAGCGGAAAAAGATGCAGGAGAACTTTTTTTCAAAAGAAACAATCCTTACTCCTATTCATTTTACGATTCATTGCTTGCCGGCAAACAGCACAATGGATTTGATTTTTATTCTGCACATATTTATATCAAAAATATCCGCAAGATCAGATCACTGGCCATTGGTGATTACCAGGTTGGATTCGGGCAGGGACTGACGATCTGGAGCGGGTTAGCTGCAGGAAAATCTTCCGATGCGGTGAGCATCAAACGTTTTGCATCCGGCCTGCGACCTTACACTTCTGCCGATGAGAACCGTTTCATGCGGGGCGTTGCTTTTACGGAAGGAATTAAAAATATGGAAGCCACCGGCTTTATCTCGAGAAAAAAAGCCGACGCCAATGTGCTCTTAAGAGACAGTCTGAATGAATACAATGCCTTATCCGTTTCTTCGATCCAGGAAACCGGACTGCACACCACTCCATCCGAGATCGCAGATAAAGATGCCATCACGCAAACTGTGGTTGGAGGAAATCTATCTTTAAGAAAAAGAAAATACTCCCTTGGCCTTTCCGGGGTTCATACTTTTTGGGATGCAGCGCTCATTCAAAAATCAGAACCCTATGCTCAGTTTGCGTTTTCGGGCAAACACCTGTCCACTTTCGGCGGAGATTATTCATTGCTTGTACATAATTTTAATTTTTTCGGAGAAGCCGCTATGAGCTCTTCTTCTGTTAAAGGCGGACAGGCAGGATTTGCTTATATAAATGGCTGTATCATCTCGTTAGATCCAAAACTTTCCCTCTCAATTCTGCACCGAAACTTTCAGAAAGAATACCAAAGCTTGTTTGCGAATACATTCGCTGAAAGCTCCGCGCCCGCCAATGAACAGGGATTGTATTTTGGCATTACCATAAAACCCATCTACTCGATAACACTGAACGCCTACTATGACCACTTTCAGTTTCCCTGGCTGAAATACCAGGTGAACGCCCCTTCAGATGGCAGCGAATATCTTGTACAGATAAATTACACTCCTTCAAAAAAAGTGGATACTTATTTCAGGATCAAGCAGAAAGATAAATTCGTAAACAGCAGCTCGGCGGATGAAATCGACTTTATCATTCCTTACCGGCAAATGAACTGCCGTTGGAATATCGACTACCAGATCTCTCCTTCTATTAAATTACGCAACCGCATTGAGACGCTTTCGATCAATAAAAATTCTTCCGAGAAAGAAAACGGATATTTAATTTACCAGGATGTGACCTGGAAGAAAATGGGAAGCAAACTCTCTTTAGCGTTCCGTTACACCGTTTTCGATACAAAAAGTTATGACTCACGCCTGTATGCTTTTGAAACCGATATTCCCGGCGCATATTCCATTCCTTCTTTCTATTATAAAGGAAGCCGCACGTACTTGATGATCCATTACGATATCGCCCGCAGCATTGAGGTCTGGCTGAGATGGGGACAAACCTATTATGCAGATCAGAAAACGATCAGCGCAGGAACGCTCAACGAAATTCAGGGAAATACAAAAACGGAAGTAAAAGCGGAAATAAAATTAAAATTCTAAAACTCTATACTCACCACATACCCGCCATGCTTGCGCACATTCAGCACGGAGTTATCTTCCATGATCAAATATTGACCTTTAATCCCCATAAGTTTTCCTGAAACCAGGTTTTGTTTTTCAAAATCAAGACTCTTGATCTTCTCAGGATACTTTAACACAGGGTAATTAATAGTTGTGATTGCATCCGCTTCGCAATAATATTGCTTTAATTCTTCAGGCAATAATTCCCGCACGCGTCTTTTTTCAGAAACCAAATCAAAAACCCCCTCTGCAGGAGGGGGTTTGGGGGAGGCAAGCATTTTCCTCCAGTTTGTTTTATCCGTAAAATGTTTTTTCAATTCCACTTCGATCACTCCGGCCAGATAGCGGTACGGGACTTTTGCAAACCGAATTACAGAAGAAGCGCCCTGGTCGATCCAGCGGGTTGGAATTTGTGTTGCACGTGTCACTCCAACTTTAATTTCGCTTGACAGAGCGAGGTAAACAAAATGTTCTTGCAAATGATGTTCTCTCTCCCATTCCATATCCCGGCCAATTCCATTATGCGCCTGGCAAAGTTCCGGACGGATGATGCATTCGGCCGCCTCCGGGGATGACATCAAACAATCGTAGCAAAATCCCTGGGAGAACGATCTATAGGTCTTTTTCCCGCAGCTGATACAGTATATTTCATTTTCATATTTAAGTGAAATAGTTTTACCGATCAGCTCATTCATCGGAATCAGCTTATCTTCCAACGGAAGATGATAGATCACCTGATCTCCAGGCTGAGACCTCATCTTTAATATCCTTCCCGTTAAACGCATACAGCGAAAATAGAAATCATTTATTACCCATCGCTTCTTAATTTGTATTTTCGTATGGAGAATTTAACCTATCCCATTCCACTCCGGAAGGAAAAAAAAACAAAATGCCACTTTTAAACTCCTTCGCTTCCTGGCTCATGACCAAGCGCATGCACCAGATAGAGCTGTTCATGAAATATCCGCATGAAGTGCAGAATGAGTGGTTTAGAAAACTAATGGACTCAGCGAAAGATACCGAATGGGGAAAAAAATTCTCCTTTCGCTCCATCGACACACCCGAACGTTTTGCAAACAGAGTTCCGCTGCAGGATTACGAAACCATGAGCCCTTACATCGAGCGCATCCGCAGGGGAGAGCAAAATATCCTGTGGAATACGGATATAAAATGGTTCGCCAAATCATCCGGGACGACAAATGATAAAAGTAAATTCATTCCGGTCAGCAACGAGTCGCTGGAAGAATGTCATTTCAAAGGCGGAAAAGACATGGTAGCCGTTTACTGCAACAATTATCCTGAGACCGAAATTTTCACAGGAAAAAACCTGGCCCTCGGCGGGAGCCACAACACGGATAGTTTTGATAATTACGAATCGTTTCACGGGGATGTATCCGCCATCATCATGAAACATCTTCCGTTATGGGCAGAATTCCTGCGTTCCCCGGAGTTATCCATCGCCCTGCTCAGCAACTTTGAAGAAAAACTGGACAAGATGGCATCCGCTACCATGGCAGAAAACGTTACCAGCATTGCGGGTGTTCCTTCCTGGATGAATGTGCTTCTCAAACGGATCCTGGAAATTTCAGGGAAGAAAAATATAAAGGAAGTATGGCCGAACCTGGAAGTATATTTTCACGGAGGTGTTAATTTTTCACCTTATAAAGACAACTTCAAACAGATGTTCGGCAAAGGGATCGTTCATTACCTCGAAATCTACAATGCGTCCGAAGGATTTTTCGGGCTCCAGGACCAAAAGAAATCCAGTGAAATGCTGCTCATGCTGGATTACGGGATCTATTATGAGTTCATTCCGGTGAATAACGGGCAGGATCGAAAAACCATCCCGCTGAGCGAAGTAAAAACCGGGAATAATTATGCGATGGTGATCTCCACCAACGGAGGTCTGTGGCGGTACCAGCTGGGTGATACGATACGGTTCACCTCTACGAATCCCTATCGGTTCCGCATCACCGGGCGAACCAAACATTTTTTGAACGCTTTTGGCGAAGAGGTGATCATTGAAAATGCAGAAAAGGCATTGAAAATCGCCTGCGAGAAGTCCGAATCGATCGTGAAAGAATATACGGTGGCACCCGTTTTCATGAATGGGCTTTCCGCCTCTTCTTCCGGTGAAATCAGCGGGGCGCACGAATGGCTGATCGAGTTTGAAAAAAATCCGGATGACCTGGGTTATTTCACCGAAGTGCTTGACAATGCGCTGAAGTCACTTAATTCGGACTATGAAGCCAAAAGATTTAACAACTTTGTATTGCGGGCGCCCCTCATCCGCCAGATGCGTGAAGGGACGTTTTATAACTGGCTGAAAGAAAAAAATAAACTGGGAGGGCAAAACAAAATCCCTCGCCTTTCAAACGAAAGAAAATATGTTGAAGAAATATTGCAAATGACGAATTGTTCAAATAATGAATGACGAATGAAACAGCCCAACGATCCGCTGCATTATTTATTCAACATTCAAAATTCACCATTCGTCATTTCACTTGCCGGGATAGCTCAGTGGTAGAGCAATGGTTTCGTAAACCATAGGTCGTGGGTTCAACTCCCATTCCCGGCTCAAGAAACAGAATTTGAAAATGAAAACACCAACCGCCATTCCTATTTTCAAATTATCGAACTTACTTATTGCTGCGTTTGTATTTTTTGCATTCCAGGATTCGAAATTCCAACTCATAAAATCAATATCTACTTCCGCTTCTTCTGTTACTTCCGACAACCTGGGCAACACGTACCTGCTCAACGGAAATGTTCTTGAAAAATACGATGCTGAAGGAAACTTCCTGAAAAGCTTCACCAATAAAAACCTCGGCTCCATCACCTCTGTGGATGCAGGAAATTCTTTAAAGAGCCTTCTGTTTTATAAATCCTTTCAGCAGATCATTCTTCTTGATAATATGTTTTCCAAATCAGGAAATGATATTTCACTTGACGCACTGGGCTACAACCAGGTCTCGCTTGCCTGCTCTTCCCATAATAACGGCTTCTGGATCTACAACCAGCTTAATTCCGAGCTCATCCGATTCGATCAGGGGCTGCAGAAAACGCAGCAGACGGGAAACATAACGCAGCTGACAGGAACAGCGATCCAGCCGGATTTCCTTACCGAACAATACGACAAGATATTTTTGAACGACTCGACTGTCGGAATTCTTGTATTTGATATTTTCGGCACATACAATAAAACCATCCCGATCCGGGGACTCCATCATTTTCAGATCTCCAATGATCAGCTGATTTATTTCAAAGACGGGAAACTGAAAAGCTTAAATATGAAAACACAGGAAGAAGGAGAAATAGCTCTTCCGGATACTCATATAATAGATGCGCGTACAGAAAAAGAAAAACTATATTTGCTGAAACAACAACGATTAGATATTTACCATGTCAAAAATTAAAGTCAGCCCCGCTTCCAATATGCACATAGCCGTTTCGGGCAATATCGGTTCCGGAAAAACCACCCTCACCTCATTTCTTGCGAAACATTATAAATGGACCGCTCATTACGAAGACGCCGACAACAATCCTTACCTGAACGATTTTTATGAGGACATGCAACGCTGGTCTTTTAATTTACAGGTTTTCTTTTTAAAAAGCCGTTTTGAACAGGTCATAGAAATACGGTCCAGCAAAAAAACGATCATCCAGGACCGGACGATTTACGAAGACGCAAATATTTTCGCGCCCAACCTTCATTCCATGGGATTGATGACTACGCGTGATTTTGATAATTACATTTCGCTTTTCAATCTGATGCAAACCTTTGTTCAGCCTCCGGACCTGCTGATCTACCTGCGGGCCTCCATTCCTACTTTAGTAGAACAGATTCAAAAACGCGGACGCGAATATGAAAAAGCGATACGCCTTGATTACTTACAGCGCCTGAATGAACGTTACGAAGCGTGGATCACCAAATACGAACAGGAACATAAATCCAGCAAGCTCCTGATCATCGATATTGATGAAAATAAGTTCTCTGAAAAGAAAGAAGATCTTGGAAAAATAATCCGCAAAATCGATGGCGATTTACATGGATTATTCAGGAAATAAGCCCCTCTTTCATTCTCATTGTTGCTGAAGCAAAATTTCTTATCTTTATTCTTCAATTAATCAGGCATGGTATTTTTCTACATTATATTCTTTTGCTGCGCTTTTGGATTTTCTTTCCTTATCAATACGTTATTTCTTCGTTTTTCGCATACACTTGGAATTCGTGATAAAAAAGAAACCGTGATCCGATGGGCCAGCACTTCCAAACCTGCTTTTGGGGGTATTTCATTTTACATTGTGTTTCTTATTTCCCTCACCTGCTATTCCATGTTCTTCCAGGCACAGGAAGTTTTATGGAATAAAAAGGTAGTGGGATTACTCGGCACAGCAACCCTTGCCTTTATGATGGGGCTCGCGGATGATGCTTATAACACCAAACCTTTTTTAAAACTTTTTGTGCAGATCCTGTGCGGCATTATTCTTTGTTATTCCGGAATTCATATAGGCCTGTTTGAAAACATGTTCATGAATTACCTGGTCACCGTTCTATGGGTAGCCGGCATTATGAATTCGGTTAACATGCTGGATAACATGGATGCTATTGCCTCCATTGTTTCCATACTGATATTGTCGACAGCAGGAATTATTATTTATTCATCCGGATCACACAACAATATTCATTTCATGATCCTATTGGGGCTTATTGGCTCGATCAGCGGGTTTCTTATTTACAATTGGTCTCCTTCAAAACTTTACATGGGCGATACGGGCAGCCAGGTTATCGGCTTACTGCTGGCGGCAATCGGAATAATTTATTTCTGGAACGATTCTATTTCTCTCCGCCCTACCCTGTTGCCTTCAAAACAAATACTGGTGGTCATTACGGCATTTATTCTTCCTATTGCGGATACAACCATTGTCGTGATCAACCGGATCTTTGCAGGACGCTCACCATTTATCGGGGGACGTGACCACACGACGCATAACCTGTTTTTCAGGGGGATCCCCGAAAAAAAAATTGCTTTCCTGTTTGGTGGAATAGGAGCCGTTTCACTTATCAGCGTATGTATTATTGAAATGAAAACAACCCAGTGGGGAATTGAAGAATTCTCACTTTTCTCGATCTTTCCTATTGCTGTTTTCTTTTTACTTTTCGCAGCAACAAAAATTAAAAAGAATATTATCCCTCCCCTCTCCACGAAAACGCCCACTGAAAGCCTAGCCATGCATGCTGAAAAACATTTATCATAAGTTCAATTCATTCTTTTCAGGAAGAAAAAAGTTTTGGGGAGCCGCCTTTCTGATTCTTTTTCTCCTGCTTCCTCTTGAGTTTTTTATTTTCTCTGCAAAGGTTTCGGAAGAAGATGACCTGTACTGGAAATCGTTTCTCTCCAACAACAAGATATACAACGTGATGATCCCGAAGGACCTGCAATTCGCAAATGAGAAAGTTCCGGTGTATGATTTCACAGTTATCGAGAGCATGGAGCGGGAGCTGATCGTCAATACGTATTTTCATTCACAAACCATTTTAATGCACAAGCGGGCAAACCGCTGGCTTCCTTTTATTTCCGGAATACTAAAAAAGAACGGCATACCGGATGACTTTAAATACATCCCTCTGATAGAAAGCAATCTTGCCAACTCCATATCCCCCAAAGGCGCTACCGGCTTCTGGCAATTTGTTGACGGCGCCGCCAAACAATACGGCCTTGAAGTGAACGACGAGGTGGACGAACGTTACAATGTTGAAAAATCAACTGAAGCCGCCTGTAAGTATTTCAAAGATGCCTACAGCACATTTGGCAACTGGACGCTGGCTGCCGCTTCTTACAATGTTGGAATTGACGGCCTCAAAAAACAAATTGATAAACAAAAAGCAAGTTCTTATTATGACCTCTCCCTGAATGAAGAAACGGCCCGCTACATTTTCAGGATTCTTGCCGTGAAAGAAGTGATTTCTAATCCCAAGAAATACGGCTACCAGTTGAGGAACAAAGATCTTTACCCTGCTATACCCACTCAGAAGATCAAGATCGATAGTGCCATTACGGATATGGCCGCCCTGGCGCAAACCTATAACCTGAGCTACAAGATCCTGAAGTATTTTAATCCCTGGCTCAAAAAAAGTTATCTTACTAACAAGGATAAAAAAACTTACTTTCTTGACATTCCTCTTCCGGGCTATAACGAAGCGTATATTGCACGCCTATCTTCTTCTGACAGCCTGGGAATGCGCCTGTCTTCTTCTCCAACTGAAACACTTCCCCTCACCCCTTCCGACTCCCTGAATAAGCAATGAATGATACTGAGGCCATTATTCCTGAAATAAAATCGGAGACGGAATTCCTTGAAGTAATCGGGGCACGTGTTCACAATCTTAAAAACATAGATGTTTCGATCCCGAGAAATAAACTGGTGGTCATCACCGGTTTGAGCGGAAGCGGGAAATCATCCCTTGCATTCGATACGATTTATGCAGAAGGCCAGCGCCGGTATGTTGAAACGTTTTCCGCCTATGCCCGCCAGTTTCTCGGAAATATGGAACGGCCCGATGTGGACAAGATCACCGGGCTTTCTCCCGTCATCTCTATCGAACAGAAGACCGTCAGCAGAAACCCCCGCTCAACCGTCGGAACCATAACCGAGATCTATGATTTCATGCGATTGCTTTTTGCCCGGGTTTCGGATGCCTATTCGTATGTTTCAGGAGTGAAAATGGTGCGCTACACTTCTGACCAGATTCTTGATATCATCCGGAAAAAATACAAGGGCGAAAAAATTGTTGTTCTTGCTCCGGTCATACGCGCGCGAAAAGGGCATTACCGCGAATTATTCGAGCAATTAAGAAAGAACGGATATTCCAAAGTGCGGTTAGATAAAGAAATCGTGCCGCTGAAACATAACATGCATGCCGACCGGTACAAAGTGCATGATATTGAATTGGTCATTGATACCGTTGAAGTGAGGTTTGAAAATGAAAAACGCTTGGCGGATTCCATCACACTTGCGATGAAACAGGGAAAAGGAACGATCATGATCCACCCTCTATCTATCTCCCCCAAAGGGGGAGAAGATCCCACTCATTCCCTTCCCTTTAGGGAGGGCAAGGGTGGGGTGTCTTACTTTTCGAAAAACTTAATGTGCCCCACTTCCGGGATTTCATATGACGAACCCCAGCCGAATTCTTTTCATTCAATTCTCCTTACGGTGCCTGCCAGAAATGCAACGGCCTCGGACATATCAGCGAGATTGACATACACAAAATAATTCCTGACTTCGGCAAAAGCATTTACAAGGGCGGAATCATTCCCATCGGAGAACACAAGAACAACTGGATCTTTTCCCAGATGGAAGCCATTGCGCACAAATACCACTTTTCGCTGCGTGACCCGATCAAGAAAATCCCCGAACATGCGCTGAATATTATTCTTTACGGATCGGATGAGATGTTCAAAGTCAAAAGCGATCCACACAGCAGCGCTTATAATTACTCGTTATCGTTCGAGGGGATCGTCAATTTCCTTATCCGGCAGAATGATGAGGCCGTTTCTCCGTCTATGACCAAATGGATTGACGAATTCATGAATGAGAAAACCTGTCCTGAATGCAGCGGATCCAGGCTGAAAAAAGAATCACAGTATTTCAAAATTGGCAGCAAAAGCATTTCCGGCCTGGCAGGAATGGATATCACAGAATTGAAAAACTGGTTTAATGATATTGAAAAGGTACTGGACGAAAAGAGAAACACGATTGCAAAGGAGATCATAAAGGAAATCCGAAAACGGATTCAGTTTCTTATTGATGTGGGCCTTGATTACATCACCCTCGACCGGGGAACACAAACCCTCTCGGGAGGTGAAGCCCAACGGATCCGTTTGGCAACACAGATCGGATCGCAGCTTGTAAATGTGCTTTACATTCTTGACGAACCCAGTATCGGCTTGCACCAGCGAGACAATTCAAAACTCATCCGCGCGCTTCAGTCGCTCCGCGATCTCGGCAATTCCGTCATTGTAGTTGAACACGACAAAGAGATGATCCTCGCTGCCGATTATGTTATCGATATGGGGCCTGCGGCAGGAGTTCATGGAGGAGAAGTAGTAAAAACGGGGACACCGGCTGATTTCATAGGGAATAAGGAAATAACGAAAAGCGGTTTGGCCGCTATTGCACCTATTTCACTTACTTCCCAATATCTTTCAGGGCAAACAACCATTCCTGTTCCCCTGCTCCGCAGAAAAGGAAATGGAAAATTTTTCAGCATTAAAGGAGCCAAAGGGAATAACCTTAAAAATTTAAATGTGGATTTTCCGCTGGGCAAATTCATTTGCATAACCGGCGTCTCCGGAAGCGGCAAATCGACGCTCATCAACGAAACTCTTTATCCTATATTCAGCAAGTATTTTTACCGCTCGCATCACAAACCCCTTCCTTACCTATCCATTGAAGGCCTTGAACACCTCGACAAAGTGATTGATGTTGATCAATCTCCCATAGGAAGAACGCCACGTTCGAACCCGGCCACTTATACAGGTGTATTTTCAGAAGTCAGGAATTTATTCACCCAGCTTCCTGAATCAAAGATCCGAGGATACAAACCCGGACGGTTTTCTTTCAACGTAAAGGGCGGGCGGTGCGAAACCTGCCAGGGCGCCGGCGTACGGACCATTGAAATGAATTTTCTGCCGGATGTTTATGTTCAGTGTGAAACCTGCGGCGGAAAAAGATACAACCGGGAAACACTGGAGGTACGCTTCAAAGGGAAATCCATCAGCGATGTGCTGAACATGAGCATTGATGAGGCGGTTAACTTTTTTGAAAACATTCCGAACATAATTATGAAGATCCGTTCCCTGAAAAGCGTTGGGCTCGGTTACATCACGCTCGGACAATCCTCCGTTACACTTTCCGGCGGAGAAGCGCAGCGGGTTAAACTGGCAGCGGAACTATCCAAACGCGACACCGGCAAAACCCTTTACATCCTTGACGAACCCACAACCGGGCTTCACTTTGAAGATATCCGGATGCTGCTGGAGGTGCTGAATAAACTGGCAGACAGCGGCAACACCGTGCTGGTCATTGAACACAACATGGATGTGATCAAAGTAGCCGACCACATCATTGACCTCGGCCCCGAAGGCGGCGAGAAAGGCGGCTCCATTGTCTGTGAAGGATCTCCAGAAGAGATCAGTAAGCGCAATAACTCCTATACTGCAAAATATCTTAAGAAGGAACTGGCTAATGAATCAATAGCTAAAAATTAAAATCTTA
>JAHEYJ010000067.1 GCA_023251675.1 Bacteroidota bacterium | reverse complement strand
CTATAGACCTCATCAATCACTTAATGGACAAACACCAATAGAATACAAAAAACAAAATCAATTAAAAATCAATCAAATCACTAACTTTGAATTGGCACTATAAAAAGGGATGCTTACCGAACAAACAAACAATAAAATAAAGAGGATGAGCTGTTTTACGATCCGAATCATTTACAAACTTAAGGAAATGTTTGTTGGAGGATATATAAAGAAAAAAGCCGTCAGCTAATGATTGCTGCTGGTCACCGATTACCTTTTCTGTTCTTCACATAGTTCAGAATCCCCTCTAAGTAGGCTGCTGCCACATCTCCAACTCTTTTAGATGTTTCCATCCCGTCGATCTTTATTTCTTTTTTGCTTAATGCCCTGCACTCATTTATATTATCCTGGTAAAGCGATTCTCCATAGCATATTACTCCATTTACTTTACGCGTGAGAGTCAGATTGCGGCAAAATACTCCTTTAACTTCTGTATCCATACAGTTGTCCCGTAGATAAACCGCATTGGAATCAATGGCAGCCGGCACACCTGTTTTCTCAACCAGGCTTTCCATCATGTAGGTTGAGAACTCCACGGACCTTTCAATATCATCCGTCAGGAGCAAGCGGAGGAATTCTAAACGGTCTTCCGGCTTTTCCAGTTCATCGTCCGTAAAACCTCCTCCGACAAAACACATATTGTAATCCTTTTTAGTCGGTTTGTTCCAGTTCGAATTGGTCTCATCCACATTAAAATGAATGACCACGGTCAGATCAGGATGAAACTCATTTATCTTTTTAGCACGCTCGCGCAGGTCTTCAAGCAAAAAGAACCTTCTGAATATCTCGGTATCGTTTGCTTTTGTCAGCAGGTAGTTCTTCTCTTCAAAATCAATATCGCCTCTTTCATAGGCTCCAGCAACTGCTCTTACAAACAAGCTGTCCTTCCATTTTTTATAATCAATTCCAAAAGAGGAGATCCCGGGTTTCGTTCGTGTCAGCATCACTTTTGCACCCTGTTCTTCCAGTTTCGTCTTCAGTATATTTGCGGTTGCCAGTGTAAGTTCTCCTTCGATCAGTTCTACAGGAGGATTTTTCATCTCCACCCATTTCTTTTCCATTTTTGCTGCTTCGAGATCACCGGCTATGTGGCCCGGATCAAGTGCAATTCTTATTCCTGAAAGAGATTTTTTTGAAGGAACGGGCGGGTGGACAGAACTTGTAGATTTGCCGGCGTATTCCGTTTTAATTGCCTCAGGAAAAGGATCGCTCTTTCCCCGGCAAAGTTTCACCATCGTTTTTGTATCCAGCGATGAAAGCAGCTCCCGGAACAGATCCAATTCTGACCACATAATTCCATATTCAAATTTCTTCTGTGCGGAATCGGTGGCAGGAGAATAAACTTCAATTCCGGTTTTTGTAAAAGAAAAAACTTCCGACGCCTTATTATCTTTATCCAGGTATTTCTGTATCTTCTTTGTATACACGGAGATCAGGCTGTCTGAATTGACCTGGGAAATGGAAAATTCTGTTCCGAAAAAGAGAATCAACCCATAAATAAAAATAATCCTTTGCAATTTCATGATGCAAAGTTAACACATGTTACTAAAGATAAAACCTGCACTGCCCGAACTAACACTTTTTAAGCGCCTCTTCAATATCCAAGATAAGATCTTCATAATTCTCAACGCCCACCGACAGGCGAATGAGTTTGCCGGTAATGCTCATTGCTTTACGTTCTTCGGGAGCTACATCCACATGGGTCATGGTGGCGGGATGTTCCGCAAGCGATTCCGTGCTTCCTAAACTCACCGCCAGTTTAATGAGCTGAAGATTGTTAAGGAATTTAAATGCCTTCTTCTCACCTCCCTTCACATCAAAAGATACCATGGCGCCGGGCGAGAGAAATTGTTTCTTGTAGATTCTGTATTGGGGATCTTTCTCTTTTATAAGTCCCAGGTAATATACTTTTTCCACTTTGGGGTGTTTGCTGAGGTATTTAGCTACCTGCATGGCATTGCTTGCCTGCAGTTCCATCCGGGGTTTAAGCGTTTCTAAACTTCGCATCAGCAGCCAGCCGGTCCACGGCCCAGCCATATTGCCAAGAAATGTACGTAAGGTGCGGATCCGTTTTATGTTTTGCGCGGAACCCAGGCAGGCACCGGCGATCACATCTGAATGGCCTCCAATGTATTTAGTCGCAGAATAAAGAACAAGATCAGCCCCGTGCTTGAGCGGATGCTGCCAAAGCGGCCCCATGTAGGTGTTGTCAACGGCGGTACAAACTTTTCTCTCTTTTGTTGAATACCGTTTTGCTATGCGGGCGCACATATCAAGATCAAAAAGTGCGTTGGTTGGGTTGGCAGGAGTCTCGACATAGATCATGCCTAACCGGTCTTTCATTCCGCTTTCTTCAATGATCTGTAAAATATCTTTTTCTGAATGGGAAGCGTTGAAAGAGATAGAATGGATACCGAATTTTGTAAGTACATGTTTTATAAAATGATCGGTGCCTCCGTAAACCGGAGAAGTATGGAGAAGCAAATCACCCGGACTGAGGAATTCCAGCAAAGCGGTTGTGATGGCTGCCAATCCGCTTTCAAACACAGCGCATTCTTCCGCTTCATCCCAGAGCGTGAGGCGATTTTCCAACACCTCCAGGTCCGGATTATTTAAACGACTATATATCAGGCCGAGCTGCTCACGTGGTTTTTTTTCACGATGCCCGTAAGCAATTTCAAAGAATGCTTTTCCCTCTTCCGCCGTTTTAAAAACAAAAGTGGATGTTTGAAATATCGGACATTTTACAGCCCCTTCACTCCATTCAGGATTGTAACCGTAGCTCATCATGAGTGATTCAGGTTTCATTTTCTTTTTCATATACATTTTCTGTTTTAGTAAAACATGACTCAATGAATTTCTAATGTTACTATTTTTTTCGGAATCAAATTGCCTAAATCATTCCATACAAAGAAATAACAAAGAGAGAAGAATATGATAATAATCATATCCAAAAGGGATTCAGGGGAATACCTTATTATATGGAAAAGCCCGTTTTAGAATTTCCGAATTACAGACAGAAAAAATCTTCTTTTAAAAACAGAGAAAATTAGGGGTTTCTTTCAGAATTATTAATCTAAAAACGATCAAAAAAGTAGAAAAAAATATTTCTTTTTACACTATACCCAATAGGCCATTCAACTAAAACATTATTCGTATTTTCAAGCACTAAAGTGGTTAAAGTAATAAATAATCAAATTTGAATTTATTGTATCAACCTACTTAAAAAAAACATACAACACAAATAAAATGGCTGCCCGATCTTTCAAACAGGTTAAATTAAAAATTTCGAAGGAGAATGAAGTTCCGCATGCTTTACTCGCCAACCCAAATGGGCATAAAGAAATATTGCTTCATGTCGTGGAGAAAAAGAATTACAAGAGACTGATAAAAGAAAAAATCGTTAAAAACCTCGCCAAATACGGCGGCATCACTGAACAGGAAATTCTGGAGCGGATGGATTATTACATCGAACTGGAAAAACTCCAGGCCGAATTAGTGAAAATGCAGCAATGGGTGGTAAAAGAAAAAAAACGCATCGCCATTATTTTTGAAGGGCGCGATGCATCCGGAAAAGGAAGCACCATACGAAGATTCACCCAGCACATCATGCCGCGTCATTTTCGCGTTGTAGCTTTACCCGCTCCGACCGAACTTGAAAAAGGACAGTGGTACTTCACCCGTTACGTCAAAGAACTACCCAATCCGGGCAGCCTTGTTTTTTTTGACAGGAGCTGGTACAACCGCGCTGTAGTGGAACCCGTAATGGGGTTTTGCACGGAAAGGCAATACCAGGGATTTTTAAGGCAGGTTCCCGATTTTGAGCATATGATCTACGAGGATGGGATCACTATAATAAAATTCTGGTTTTCTGTTTCAAAAGAGGAACAGGAAAAAAGATTTAAATCACGTGATAATAATCCGCTGAAGAACTGGAAGCTTAGTCCGGTTGATAAAAAAGCGCAGAGCTTATGGGACGAATTCTCTCATTACAAGGAACAAATGTTCACCCGGACGCACACCAATTACGCTCCATGGGTGATTGTCCGTGCTGATAAAAAGCTTAAAGCCCGTCTTGAAAGCATTCGCTACGTACTCAGCGTGATCCCCTACGAAGGAAAAGAAAACGCAAAAGTTTCGCTAAATCCGGATCCAAATATTATCGGGCGGTACTACATCAACAACGAAAACCTGGATTAACCGATCATGTCTAAAAAATTATTCCTGGTACGTCACGCCAAAGCGGAAGAGATCAAGTCTGCCGATTCTGGAAAAGAAGACCTGAAAAGAGACCTGATTCAAATTGGGATCACGGATGCGGAGACGATGGGTAAACGTCTTTTCAGCATGCAAATAAAACCAGAAATCATCATCTCCAGCCATGCAAAAAGAGCCTTACAGACGGCTAAAATAATAGCGCAGGAACTTCAATTTGATTCCCATAAAATAGATCAGAATGAAAGTTTATACGGAGCCACCGCCCACTCGCTGCTTGAAGTGATCGGAAAAACGGATGATAGTATTAAATCCATTATGCTGGTGGGGCATAATCCATCATTCAATGAACTATTGGAAAGTTTATGCAAAACCAATATTGAAAACATTCCGAAGTCAGGTATTGTAGGCGTCAAACTCCCTGTAGAAAGCTGGAAAGGCATTACAGTAAAATGCGGTTCTTTGCTATTCTTTGATTCACCGAAAAATAAATAATACATACAACTAAACTCTAATATCATGATCGCAGTAATCAACAGAAAAGAAATCCAGGAGAAATTAAGATCCATACTGGCCAAACATGTAGAAATGCTGGTTGAAACAGATTCTAAAAAAATAAAAAAAATAATCAAGAAAGCAAGCAAATCAATTGCCAAAGCAATTGTTAAAAGCATAGAAGAAAGCGATGGCCAGCTTTCACTGAAAAAGCAAACCAACATGAAAAAACCGGTCCAGTTAAAATTAAAAACCTCGTCTAAAAAAGAGGCTAAGGTCACTCCCGTAAAAAGATCATCCTCCGTTCCTTCTGTCAAGGGTAAAAATTTAAAGACAAACAAAAGGACAGCACCCAAGAAAAAGCATTTTTCCAAACCTCTGTTAAGTGTCAAGAAACAAAAGGCGGAAACCGCGCCTCTTGTTGATCAGACTCCGAAGACCACTTCGCAATCAGTTGATTCTGCAGCAATAGTTTGAATTTCGGAAGCAGCGATTCCCATAAATTCATCAGAGATACACGTTTGTTTTTTCTTATAAACGAACCGCATTTGGTTTTTGCTATTTCTAAAACCCTATCTTTTATTTTCTAAAAGTCCAGCCATTTTTGCTGATTGGCCGATGCAAAAGGAAAATGTCATGTAATAGTATTTTTTTTCTTTCTGTCACTATGAGAAGGCCTGTTTTACATGCCCAAAACTATGACTATTCTCATATTTTGAGGGAAAGGAAGTGCAGATATTAGGCAGAAATTTAATAATCACTATATCCATGAACACTTCTAAAAAAATATCCATTTCCAAGCTTTCTGTGATCGGCGCAGGCCAGATCGGCCCTGACATTCTTCTGCATTTTGCAAAAACATTCGCAAAACAAAACATACAACTTATACTTGTTGATGTGGCTGAAGCTGCACTTCAGAATGCCCAGAAGAAGATCGAAAAGAAAATTGCAAAAGGTGTTGAAGCCGGTGCTTTCAAACCTGAAATGGCCGATGCAATGAAGAAGATCATCAAGTATACCCTTAATTATCCCGACATCACCGGCTCCGAGCTGGTCATTGAAGCAGCTACAGAAGACGAAAATATAAAAGACAAAATTTTCCGCTCTGTGGAATCACTGACAGATGAAAAGTGCATCTATCTTTCCAACTCGTCACATATGCAGCCGGAAGTGATCTTCAGGAACATCAAAAATAAATCCCGGTGCCTGGTTGCCCATTATTTTTTCCCCGCCGAGATCAACCCTGTTGTGGAATTAGTACCGGGAAAAGACACAAACCCGGCTCTTTTGACAAATCTGTTGTCATTTTATGAAGCTATCGGAAAAGTTCCTATCAAGGTAAAAAGTTCATACGGCTATGCCATCGATCCGATCTTTGAAGGTATTTGCCAGATCGCCACGATATGTTTTGAAAAAGGATGGGGAACTGAAAAAGAGATCGATGCAGCAGCAGTTAAAGCATTGGGATTGGGTGTTGGACCTTTCACAGCTTTAAATTTAACAGGAGGAAATCCAATTACCGCTCATGGCTTAGATGAGATGAACAAACAATTAATGCCTTGGTTCAAAACTCCAAAATCGCTTCATGAAAAAACTCAAAAGAAAGAAGCCTGGAACACCGCGCAACGCGGAGAGAAAGTGGAACTGTCTGCTGAAAAAGAAGAAAAGCTGGTAAAAGAATTCCGCGGAGGTTTTTTTGCTCTGGCAACCTACATTCTTGATATCGGTATTGTTGACATCAACGATCTGAATATGGCCTGCGAAATGTCGCTGGTGATAAAAGCGCCGTTTACCTTCATGAATAAATTGGGAATAAATGTTTCGTACGACCTGGTAAAAGCATTTTGCACAACTCATCCTTCCTTTCCTTTCCCAAAAGTGCTTGACAAAGCAAAAACTGAAGGAGGATGGAAAATAAAAGATATTGTCACAGCAAAACGCGAAGATGTTTTACTCATCACCATTCGCCGACCGAAAGTTCTGAACGCGCTGAACCTTGATGTGCTCGGGCAAATCAAAGCTGCAATGGAAGAAGTGAAGAATGACAATTCAATAAAATCCGTTGTCATAACCGGTTTCGGGACCAAAGCATTTGTATCCGGCGCCGATATCAACATGCTTGCTTCCTTGAAAACACCGGAAGAAGGAATCAATAATTCAAAGAACTTTCAGACCGTTGTAGATTACGTTGAGAATTATTCGAAACCGGTCGTTTGTGCGATGAATGGATTTGCATTTGGCGGCGGAAACGAACTGGCAATGGCTTGTACCGCGCGCATCTGCAAAAAAGGATTGCCGGTATTGGTTTGTCAGCCCGAAGTAAACCTCGGATTTATTCCCGGCGCAGGCGGAACGCAACGTCTTCCAAGAATTGTCGGAGTTGAAAAAGCGGCGGAGATCTTACGCACCGGAAGAAGTGTTTCCGCAAAAGAAGCCGCGGAAATTGGTTTGGTATATAAAGAAGCAGAAGGCAATTTGGTGGATGAAGCAGTGAAACTTGCAAAGCAAATTGCATCGGGCGAAGTGAAAGCGAAAACTGTTCCGAAAGAACCGATCAGCAAAAATGGCGATCCGAAACAAGTTGAAATTGGTCATTTGAGTAAAAAGATCGATGAGATCCTTGTCAAAGCCATTTACGAAGGTTCGAGAATGAGTTTGAAAGAAGGGCTCGATCTTGAATCGCGAATGTTTGGCGAATGCATGAAAACCCAGGATATGAAAATCGGTTTGGAAAATTTCAAAACCAACGGCCCGAAAGCCAAAGCAAATTTTATTCACAAATAAGGATCAAAACAAATATTCGTAATTAGACCTGATTCGTAATTCGTAGACCCATGAAGTTTAAAGTCGGAATTGACATTGGCGGAACCTTTACAGACATCATTGCGATTTCTGATACGGGCGACACCACCGTTCATAAAACATTATCCACTCCCCTGGATCCTTCCATTGGATTTATCAACGGTTTGAGAGAAGTGGCAGAAATGCGCTCAACGGATTTCGAAGAGTTTCTTTCATCCGTAGATACCATCGTTCACGGAACTACGGTCGCAACCAACGCTTTACTGACGCTGCGAGGAGCAAAAACCGCGTTGATCACCACCAAAGGATTTCGTGATGCGCTGGAAATGCGAAGAGGAATCCGCGAAGAACAGTTCAACAATCATTATAAGAACGTAACTCCGCTCGTGCCGCGTTACTTGCGTTTTACTGTGGATGAACGAATCGATGCCCAGGGAAAAGTGGTAAAAAAGTTCAAAGAGAAAGAACTTCTTCCCATTATTAAAAAGCTCCGGGAAGAAAAAGTAGAATCCGTCTGTATCTGTTTCATGAATTCTTTCAAGAACAATTCTCACGAAAAGCAAGCAATAAAGTTCCTCCGAAAGCATCTCTCCCCCTCTCCTTCGAAGAGGGCTGGGGTGAGGCCTGTATTTGTTACCGCTTCTTATGAAGTTCTTCCTTCTATTCGTTTCTACGAAAGAGTAAGCACAACTGCTGTCAGCGCATTTGTTGGGCCGATCGTCGCAAATTATTTTGATAATCTCATAAAAAAACTAGAAGACATTAAATTTAAGGGCACACTTCTCGTCATGCAATCGAATGGAGGCGTGGTTACTCCGGATGTAGTGAAAAAAAATCCAGCGGTTACTGTTCTTTCCGGCCCTGCAGCTGCGCCAACCGCTGGTGCATTTTATTCTGCTCTGCTCGGCTATAAAAATTGTATTACCGTTGATATGGGCGGAACCAGTTTTGACGCAGCGCTTGTGATCGACAATCAATGCGTAACAAGCACAGAAGGGTCTATTAACCGCTACCGGATCGCATTGCCCTCACTAGATATCATAACCATTGGCGCTGGTGGCGGAAGTATCGGCTGGATCGATAACGGAGGTTTGCTGCGGATGGGACCACAAAGCGCAGGAGCAATGCCCGGCCCGGTTTGTTACGAGCGTGGCGGAACAGTTCCAGCTTGTACCGATGCGGATTTAATTTTAGGCTACCTCAATCCTGATTTTTTTGCCGGAGGGAAATTGAAACTAAATAAAACGAAAGCTGAATCTACTATAAAATCTGCCCTTGCCGACAAATTAGGATTGTCAGTTCTGGAAACGGCAGCCGGAATGTACCGCATCATCAACAGCAACATGGCGCAGGGCGTTCGTGAGATTTCTGTAGAACGCGGATACGATCCACGCGAATTCCTTTTCATTGTTGCCGGCGGGGCGGGTTCTATTCACTCCTCTGAAATATGCAAGGAGCTGGAGATACCCATGTTCGTTGTTCCGAATGTCTCTTCGATCTTCTGCGCAGCCGGAATGCTCCTCGGCGATCTGAAGCACGATTACATCCGTTCGTATTTTTCTTCTTTCTCGAAGATCGATAAGAAACATTTCCTGAAAGTGTTCAACGAAATGAAGGAAGAAGGAGTTCAAACGCTGCTTCGTGAAGGGATAAAAAGCCCCACCCCGCCCTCCCCATCAGGGAGGGAGAAAGCAAAACAAGTCCTCCCCATTGGGGAGGATTTAGGAGGGGCTTCTATTGAACTGCATCCTACGCTTGATATGCGTTATGTCGGGCAATACCACGAAGTGCCATTGCAAGTTGAATGGACAGATATTTTAAACTTTAATCTTGAAAATGTTTTCGAGGCTTTTCATAAAGAGCATAACCGCCAGTTCGGATATTCTTTGAAAGAAGAACAAACTGAAATGGAACTGATCAATATCCGCTTGCGGATGATCGGCAAGATGGAGAAACCAAAATTCCTTTCTTCAAAAGGCGAGGCGCACAATTTAGAAAAGGCATTGAAAGAAAAACGCAAAGCCTATATTCCCGAGCTGAATGTCCTGCAGGAAATTCCGGTCTACGATGGCGATATGCCGCTGGGTGGTGCTGTCATTAAAGGCCCGGCTGTAATTGAAAAAATTACAACTTCCGTTTTTGTAAGCAACGATTACGATTGTCTCGTGGATGAATTCGGATCGTTTGTTGTCTATAATAAATTGGTTTATCCTGATGGGTTTAAAATGAAAAAAGAAATTTTAGTTAGTAGTTTATAGTTAATGGTTTTGGGTTTACAGTTATTGGTTTTCGTTATTGGTTAATCTTTTAATAAACATGGCAACTGGATTAGAAAATTTAAAGATTTATAAACTTGCTGAAGACCTTGAAGTCAAGGTGCATGAGGTAACTAAACTATTTCCAAAAGATGAAATCTACAGAAGTGTTGACCAACTGAGGCGTTCTTCTGCATCTGTTTCAAATAACCTGGCTGAACATTATCATAAATCGACCACAAAAGAGAAAATAAGATTTATCAGTATTGCTAAAGGAGAAATCGAAGAAACAAAAAGAGGAATTCTTAAAGCAGCACGAAAGAAAATTCTTCCGGAAAATACTGCTAAAGATATTGCCGAACAATATACCGTATTAATGAAAGGAACGAATGCGTATGTAAGATTCTTAATGCTCAATGAAGGCAAAAAAGATTCTGGAAAACCAAAACCAGAAACCATTTTGAACCAAAACCAAAAACCATTAACTAAAAACAAAGATGTCAGTCAAAATTGACAAAATATTAGTTTCCATTTTTCAGCGGGCATTCAAATCCATTACGGACGAGATGAGCATTTCGCTGACAAAGACCACCCGCTCGCCTATTCTCTGCGAAGCAAAAGATTTTGTTACCGGATTATACGATGCCAAAGGGCAAATGCTGGAGCAAACAGAAAATTTACCCATACTTTCTTTTTCTCTCGGGCCCGTATGTAAAGTTATTTTACAGCAATACGGTTCTGATATTCATCCCGGGGATGTGATCATTCACAACGATGTGTTCTCTATGGGAAATCAGAACAACGATGTGGCGATCTTCAAACCGATCTTTCATAATAATGCTTTGGTCGGATGGTCGGCAGCGAAAGGACACCAGGCGGATATAGGAGGAGCAGTTCAAGGCGGATATAATCCGAACGCAACGGAAGTTTGGCAGGAAGCGCTCCGAATCCCTGCTGTGAAATTATACGAGAAAGGAAAATTAAGAAAGGATGTTTGGAATTTAATTTTCGCGAACATCCGTTTGCAAATGGTGCAGGAAGATATCAAAGCGCAAATTGGCGCGTGTACTTTGGGCGAAAGAAGATTGGAAGCATTTGTCGCAAAATACGGCTTGGAAGTTTTTGAATCGCATAAGCAAGCGTTATTCGATTCCACCGAAAAAATGATGCGTGCTGAGATCAAAGCAATCCCGAACGGGGTTTATACCGGCGGCAGCATGGTTTACTTCGATGGAAAACATAAAGGAAGCAAGTTCCCGATCCGGACAAAGATCACGGTGGAGAACGATAACATCACCTTCGATTTTTCAAAATCGTCACCTCAAACGAAAGGTTTTGTAAATGGAATATACACTTCCACTTGTTCTGCCATCACGCTAACCTTCCTGCAGATGGTGAATCCGAACATTCCTCACAACGAGGGAATGATCAAGCCGTTGAAATATATTGTACCAGAAGGAACAATTCTGAACGCATCTTATCCTGCTGCCACAACTTTCGGAAATCATCTTTGTCCTCAGATCGCAGATTCTATCTTCAAAGCGCTCGGCCCTGCGGTGCCGGAAAGAATTACAGCCGGATGGAATCATTTGCTTTGTTCTCTTTTCACAGGAAATCATCCGCGCACCGGAAAAAAATATGTCGACATCTGTTTTCTCGGATTGAAAGGAGGAAGCGGTGCTCTCAAAGGAGATGATGGGTATGATCATATCGGCATGATCGACGCTTCGGGCGGCGTGCTGGACCAGGATTACGAAATGTACGAGCAGCAGACTCCCCACATGATCTTGCAGCATGAATACCTCTGCGATTCCGGAGGTGCAGGCGAATGGCGCGGCGGATTGGGAACAGAAACGAAAATTTTATTGAAAGGAGGTGACACAACGATGGTCGTGTTTGGCGATGGGGATGTAGAGCCCAATTACGGACTGTTCGGCGGAAAAGGAAGCGTACTGAATAAGATCGAACTGAAATACAAGAATGGAAAGAAACTTATTCCGATGAGCAAGGATATGATCCACGGCATTCCGGACAACACCCGTTACTTTCAGATCGCCGGAGGGGGCGGCGGATACGGAAATCCGAAAAAGCGGGATAAAGAAAAAGTTTTGCAGGATGTAAAGAATGAAGTGGTTTCTAAAAAAGCGGCTGAGAAAATATATGGAATAAAAAGTTAGTTGATAGTTAGTGGTTATTGGTTTTGGTTTTCTGGTTGTTCGTTTTAGTCGATCCATTTATAATAATGGAGCGATAGCACAAATCGTAAAACCAAAACTATTAACCAACCAACTAAAACTAAAAACCATCAACTATAAACCAAAATAAATGAATCATCAAACCATATTGCCTGATGGCTGGCCTTTACCAAAAGGATATTCGAACGGAATTCTTGCCGCAAAAGGAAGAGTTCTTTTTCTCGCCGGACAGGTTGGCTGGTCACCAGAAGAAAAATTTGCAAGCGACAAACTGGTGCCGCAATTTGAACAGGCGCTGAAGAATATCGTCAACATTGTAAAAAAAGCGGGCGGCAAGCCGGAAGACATCTGCAAGATGACCTGCTTCTGCAAAGACCGCGCGCAATACCTTGAATCAAGAAAAGAACTGGGAAAGATCTGGAAAACAGTCATCGGGAATCATTATCCATGCATGAGCATGATCTTCGTGGTTGATCTTCTGGATCATCCCGCGCTTATTGAAATTGAAGCCACCGCAGTTATCCCTACGAATAACGAATAGACGAATTACGAATATTAATAAAAGAAAAGTATGCCTGACAGAGAAGTTCAAACAATAAGAGATATTATTTATTATCAATACGCAAAAATTATTACAAAGAGTGCGTTTAATGTGGGCGACGGAAAAAATGCTAAGTCATCTCATTACGGTTTCATTAAAAAAACTTTCAGAGAATTGAAAGACGGAACAAAATCTTGGTCAGATATCTTAAGAGAGGATATTCAATTTGTTGAAGCAGGAAAGGAATGTGTTTATTGCAAATCAAATGAAAAAATTGAGAGAGAACATATAGTTCCGAAATCAATCAGCATAAACGATAAATGTTCATCCTGTGATAGAATTCATCAAATACATAATTTGATTTGGGGGTGCAAGGACTGTAATCTATCAAAAGGAACTTTAGGTCTTTATGAATTTTTCAGGAAGAAATATCCGAATGAGAAAAAGTTTTATGATTTGATTCCAACTCTTGTTGAAAAAAAGTATTTAAAAACAATTTATCACTGTCATTCTTGCTCCAACACACTTGATTGTGGAGATATTGATGGCGATAATGAAATCAGTGTCTTAGATATTGATTTCGTCATTCGCAATTCGCCAATTCGTAATTCGTAGAACTATGGACTTTGAATTAACTGAAATACAAAAACAGATCCAGCAAACATTTAAGAATTTTGTTGACCGGAAAGTCAAGCCCCGGGCCGCTGCGATCGACGAGAAGAAAGAATTTCCCCGCGATCTTTTCAACGAAGTCGGCGACCTTGGCTTCTATGGAATGCGATATCCAGAAAACGCCGGAGGAACGGGCTTGGACATCACTTCCTACTGTCTTGCTGTAATGGAATTGGCTCGTGGCTCGCTTTCCCTCGCGGCTTCATGCACCATGCAATCCCTGATGGGAACTTATTTTCTTTATCGTTTTGGTGACAAAGAAATCAAAGAAAAATATTTTGCAGAGGCGCTTTCCGGAAAAAAGATTGGCGGCATTTGCATGACCGAGCCAAATGCAGGCAGCGATCTGTTGGGAGTAAAAACCATGGCGAAAGTCACGGAGGATGGTTTCGTTCTCAACGGGCAGAAAACCTGGATCACCTCCGCTCCGGTCGCGGATTTTTTCACAGTACTGGCAAAGACAGATAATCACGAGCAACTCTCCATATTTTTTGTACCTGCGAATTTGAAAGGCGTTATGATCGGTAAGACGATCGAGAAACTTGGAGTTTGCGGCTCGCTCACCAGTGAAGTTGGTTTTGTAGATGTAAAACTTCCAAAGAATTATGTGCTCGGGCAAATTGGTGGCGGCACAAAATGTTTGATGGAAATATTAGCTGAGATCCGCATCATGACTGCCGCACTTGCCATCGGAGTTGCTACAGCTGCTTACGAGGATGCGGTTGAATATGCAAAGACCAGAGTTCAGTTCGGAAAACAAATAGGAACATTTCAGGCCATCAGCATGAAACTGGCAGACATGGCGGTTCAACTGGAAACGGCTAAGCATTATGTTTTCTATGCCGCCTGGCTCAGTGAAAAAAACATGCCTCGTCAACGCGAATCCATGATGGCAAAACTCTACGCATCAGAATGCGCAAATTCAATTTGCGATCAGGCCACACGAATTTTTGCTTCGTATGGGTTTGCAATGGAATACCCGGTGCAACGGTACTTCCGCGACGCTCGGTTCACCTTGATCGGCGGCGGAACTTCTGAGATTCTGAAAAATAATATTGGAAGAGATATCTTAAAGTAAATAATTGATTCGTAAGATTTAATTTTAGAAACTATGGAAACTGCAGCAAAAGAAAAGCGCCTGATCATGGATGGTTCGAAACTCATAGTAGAATCATTGGTACGGTCCGGCGGAGATGTATTTATCGGTTATCCTATCACACCGGCGAATCTTTTATATTCCTACTCACATGAACGTTTTCCGATTTTCTTCGCAGCGCCCGATGAGATCACTACGCTTCAGTGGATGTGCGGTTTTGCCAGCACAGGAAAATTTCCAGTGACTGCTACTTCGTTCCCCGGCTATGCTTTAATGCTGGAGTCCGTGAACATGGCATACATGATGGAACTTCCGATGGTCATCATACTGGTTCAACGGCTTGGCCCGGCAACCGGAAGCGCCACCTGCGGGGCGCAAGGCGATCTTTCATTACTGAACGGAACTATTTCAGGAGGTTTCACATTACCGGTGATCAGTCTAAGCAACATGAACGATTGCTGGGAGCTTTCCAGCAAAGCAATGAAAATGGCGATCGATCTCAGAACACCGGTCATTTTGTTGACGTCGAAAGAAGAAATAATGACGCAGGCAAACTTTGATATCTCTCAACTTGCCGAAATAAAAACTGTAAAGCGAAAATTTTATTCCGGAGACTCAACTTACGTTCCTTACAAAACAGGCGACTCACTCGTTCCTGAATTCCTACAGGTCGGAAATACGAAACACCAGGTCCGGTTCACTGCCTCCACGCACGATCAGAAAGGGATCATACAGAACATTGCCAAAGAAGCGATCGAGAATACGAAACGACTTGAATACAAGCATATCAAAAATCTTGGCGAGCATTTGTATTATGAATATGATGCGCAGGAAGGAGCCAAAACACTTCTGCTCTCCTATGGGATCACGGCTTCTGCAAGCAGGGAAGCCATAAAGTTACTTCGTGAACAAGGAAAGAAAGTATCTCTCCTTATTCCAAAAACATTATTGCCGGTCGCACCAAAATATTTTGAGATCATTGACAAATACAATAAAGTGGTGATCGCTGAAGAAAATCTCAACGGGCAGTACAAAAAGATCCTGTTCGGAGAAAGAGGCGACAAGAAAGTGACTGGCGTAAACGGATTTGCTGAAATGATAACTCCCCGGAAAATAATCGACGGGGTTTTATCCTGATGGATTTGAAGTAGTAAAAATAAATATAGATGAAGAAATTCTTAACTGACGAGGCGTTGCCTTTCTGTAAGGGTTGCGGCCACAACCATATTGCAGCAAGCACCGAAAAAGCTTTGCAACTGCTGGATTACGATCCTTTGAATGTTGTTCTTGTAACAGACATCGGATGCCACGGAATAATCGACAAATCGTTTGTGACACATACGGTTCACGGACTTCATGGTCGCTCGGTTGCGCTGGCTTCCGGGGTTTCTGCCGCGCTGAACGATCCCGATAAAAAAGTAATTGTATTCATCGGCGATGGCGGCTCTACCATCGGAATGCAGCACCTGTTGAATGCGGCGCATAACGGATTTAACATGACCGTTGTTATTCATAACAATATGTTGTACGGAATGACCGGAGGACAATGCAGCGAATTCACACCCTATGGATTTAAAACTCCAACCCTTCCCGAAGGCTCGCAGAAAGCCGGACTCGATATCTGCAAATTAGTTTCTGCCGTTGACGGCGTTTCCTATGTAGCGCGGCTGGAAGGCATCGGAGATTTTTCCAAACAACTGGCAGAAGCATTTTCAAAAAAAGGATTCTCCCTGGTCGAAGTGATGGAGATCTGCCCGAGCTACGGGGTAAAATCCAACCCGGGAATGAAACTTTCAAAAGTGATCGAAGAGGCTGGACTTACGATCAGCAAATTCGTTGATAAGGAATCTGAAAATTACAAAACGAATTTAAATTCTTCATCCAAACCACTTTTCAGCGACAAGGATGAGATCAAAACGTTATTCCCAGCACAACTTAAAAAAGAA
>JAHEYJ010000205.1 GCA_023251675.1 Bacteroidota bacterium | reverse complement strand
ATACGTGCTGAGAACGTGGGTGGCTTGGATAGCCGACTTACAGAAATCAATAAACTGACGCCCGAAGAATTAAAAGATTATTATAAAAAAGTTCTTGCCAATGGTGAAATGTCAGCGAAAGGCGGAGGCGGTTTGGGGATGATCGACATTGCACGCAAAACCGGGCAGAAACTTAACTATACGTTTATGCCTATTGACGATAAATATTCATTTTTCAGCTTAAATATTAAAATCTAACATACCGTTCTCTATGGAAAAGATAAACATCGAATCAACTCCTAAAACACCTTCTATCAATTTTGATTTCGCTAGCGGCTTGCTCGAGATCAAAGGAAGATCCATCCCGGAAAACTCAATTGAGTTCTATAAACCGGTCGTTGAATCATTGGAGAAATACGGAGCCACCCCTTTTTCTGTAACCACGGTAAATATTCAGCTGGAATATTTTAATACCAGTTCTTCCAAATGCATTCTCGATGTATTTAAAAAATTAGAATCCATTCATAAGAACGGGAATCAACTGGTCATTAACTGGTATTACGAACAGGATGATGAGGATATGCTGGAAGCAGGAGAAGATTACCAGGCCATCATCAATGTTCCTTTTAAAATGATCCAGATTGAAGAGTAAACTCATTCATTGAAAAATAGGCATCCCCGTTCATGAAATATGTTCGGGGATTTTTTTTTAAAGACCTTGATCCCATTTGAAGGCGAGGTCAGTTGGGAGGAAATGATAAGAGGAAAATAGCTGCATGAACAAACACTTTCAAATATTATTTTTTGTTTTGGCTTCCTTTTCTGTTTATGCGCAGGAAGGGCAAGACTCCATTATTAAAAAAGGAAAGAAATGGAATGCCGGCATTTTTGTTTCTGGAGGGATGAACTATGCGCAGTATCCTTCAGATAAATTTTTTAACTATTTGGATAACAGAGCTGGTTTTCCTGTTCGTATGAATGGCTTATATAATTCTTCAAATACATCTCATACGGCAGAAGGAGGTGTGAGCCCTAATAATGTTACATATAACAAATCTGTTTCGAGTTATAATATTGGTTTAGGTTTAGAATTATTTTCAGGGAATACTAAAAAAATAAAACTTCACCATGTTTTTGAAGCAAATTATATCCAATTAACGGGCGAATATAAGAGTTCAGCTAGTTATGGATATGAAGAATATAATGAATATACTAGCCACAAATATAGCATTGTAGATACAATGTATGCTCAATATGCTCAATCACAGTTTTCTTTTGGATATAAAATTCAGCCCTTATATAGTTTGATATTCCTTTCATTTGGCATAAATACCTCTGCGAATAGAGTAAAATTATCAGAGAAGCAGAAAGATTATATAAATGGATCTGTTGGCTATGAATATACTAGTGTTACAACATTTTATTCTAGAAACAGCAGTACTGATACCGTGAGTAAATATTATTTTATAAATATTCCTTTTCAATTTGGTGCAGGAGTTTATATAAAAATAAACAGGTTATTATTTAAACCTGCTTTTTATTTTACTCCTTATTTCAGGAAAGGGTATAATTTTTACAATGTATCATTAGCGGTAGGGTATTCATTCAAAAAAAAATAAAAAATAATATCATTTTTATTCTTAAGCTTTTCACCCATAATCTTTTGTAAGCTTGGTTGTTTGAATTATTAACCAAAGACCTTCAAGGTTTTCAAAACCTTGAAGGTCTATTCGGATAAGTCTGTTTCTAAACAGGATCCACATCGGTCTGAATTTTCACATATTTGAAGGCTGGATTCTTTTGCAGATCAATAATCACTGAATGGATCTTTTCTTTTGTTTTGGTTGCTGATTCCTCTTTTGCAATTTTAATCACCAGGCTTTTCCGGTAAATATTTTTGATCCGTTGAATGAGCGGGAACTCCGGCCCTAAAACCCTGCTGCCAAATGCTTTTTTAAGTTCACCGCCAAACTCTTCTGCAAAGGCATTTACTTTGTGAATGTCTTTATCAGTCACCGTTAATTCGATGAGGCGGTGAAAAGGAGGGTAGTTGAAATTCTTCCGGTGATCAATCTCTTCAGAATACATTTTTTCGAAATCATTATTGATGACATGCTGAATGATCGGATGGGATGGATTGTAGGTTTGAATAATTACTTTTCCCCTCTTGGTTTTCCTTCCGGCTCTTCCTGATACCTGCGCAAGCAACTGAAAGCTTCGTTCATGTGCGCGAAAATCAGGAAAGTTCATCGACTGGTCCGCGCTGAGAATTCCAACGGTACTTACATTCTCAAAATCCAGTCCTTTGGTGACCATCTGTGTTCCTACCAGTATGTCAATGTTTCCTTCTTCGAAATCATTAATGATCCGCTGGTACGAAAATTTTGAACGGGTGGAATCGTAATCCATGCGCGCGATCTTCACATCTGGAAAAAAGAACTGAAGTTCTTCTTCGATCTTTTCAGTGCCGAAATTTTTCATCAGCACATCCGGACTTCCGCATGCGCTGCAGGAGGAAGGGACGGGAGTCATATAGCCGCAATAATGGCAGCGAAGTTGTCCGCCTGCTTTATGATAGACCAGGCTCACATCGCAGTTTCTGCACTGGGGCACCCATCCGCAGGTTTTGCATTCGAGGTGCGGGGCGAACCCGCGGCGGTTCTGAAAAATAATTGCCTGTTCTTTGTTCTTCAATGCCTTCTCTATATTTTCCATCAGCAGGGGAGAGAAGTGCGATTTCATTTTCCGGCGCTGCGTGTCTTCTTTGATATCGGCTATAAGGATCTCCGGCATTTGAACGCCGCCATAGCGCGTAGTCAGTTCAGCGAAACCGTATTTATCATTCGTTGCGTTGAAATAACTTTCAATAGAAGGAGTAGCGGAACCCAGCAGCACTTTTGCTTTGTGGAGATGTGCCAGCAGGATCGCTGTGTCGCGTGCATGATAGCGGGGAGCCGGATCAAATTGTTTGTACGAGGAATCATGCTCTTCATCTATGATCACTAATCCCAGATTGGAGTAGGGAAGGAACAAGGATGAACGGGCGCCGAGAATAATTTGAAATTTAGTCCCGATAGCTACCTGCCTTGCCGGCAGGCAGGTCGGGCTTGTGACTTGAAACTTACTTATTTCATTCCATATTTCCACCCGTTCATTTTCATTGAACCGTGAATGATATACGCCGAGCTTATCGCCGAAATATTTTTTTATCCTGCTGACGACCTGGGTAGTGAGGGCGATCTCGGGAAGAAGGTATAAAGCTTGTTTGCCTTGTTTCAGCGTTTCTTCGATGAGCTTTACATAGATCTCCGTTTTCCCGCTGGAGGTGACACCGTGAAAGAGAGTGACTTCTTTTGTCTTCCATTCTTCCCTGATCTTCTCCAAAGCGGTTTGCTGATCGTCAGAAAGGGATTTACTTGAAGAGGACGAATTTTCTGAAGCAAATCGTCCTGTTTCTATTTCGTAGACTTCGAATACATTTTTTTTTACCAGCGCATCGATCACAGAGGCAGAAGCTTCTTTCCTTTTTAGCAATTCTGATTTCTTTATTTCCTTTTGATGGCCCGATAAGTGGATGAATTCCATCAGCACTTCGAGCTGCTTGAAAGCTTTCTTTTCAAGCTCGTTAAAAATTATTTTCAAATTCTTTTCATCGCCGGCATATTTTGTCAGGCGGACGAACGCTTCGATCTTTGGTTTGAATTTTTCTTTCAGTTCTTCCAGTAAAACTACGATCCCTTTTTCCATCAGCGACTTCACAATGCTGTATGCAGATTTATCCTGAACGATCTCTTCGGCATCGCTCATTAAAAGGACTTTGTTTTTCTCTAATGCTTCTACAATTAAAAATTCATCGTTGGTCAGATCGTCTTTCAATAATTCACTTTCTGCACTCAAAACAAGTTTGGTTTCACTGGCAAGTTTTAATCCCGACGGCAGCGCCGAGTTCATGACCTCGCCGATCGTGCACATGTAATATTCAGAGATCCATTTCCACAGCTGGAATTGTTTTTCGTTTACAATGGGTTCTGCATCCAGGATGCTTTCAATGGGTTTGGCTTTGTATTCGACCGGTTGCCGTTTGTGCACTTCACGAACCAGCGCCGTATAGAGTTTTTTCTTCCCGAACTGAACCACCACGCGCTGGCCGGCTTTGATCTGGTTTTGAAGAACTGCAGGAATGGAATAGGTGAATAAATTAGGAACCGCAAGAGGCAGGATCACGTCGGCGTACATTTCTTTTTCCATTAAAACAAATATATGGAATAGAAGGAAAGCCGGGCTAAAGAGTTCTTCACGGGATTTTGTATTTCCGGGATTGAAAATGAAGCGACAGGCGGGTGTACCCGGAATTAATATTTATTATTTAGTTCAAAATAAGTTAAGCCGCCATAACTAATAGTTTAGATAAGGCTAAAAATAATTATATTTGCAGCGGGGGAATAAAGCGCTCATTACAGTAATCAATACCTTATTTCATGAACTCATTTACGGAAGAGAATTATCTGAAAGCCATCTACAAGATCGCGGAAAGCGGGGATGGCTATATCACAACGAACGACATAGCACGGAAGGTCTCGACTTCCGCCGCCTCCGTAACCGATATGCTCAAGAAACTTTCGAAGAAGAAGCTTATCCGGTATAAACGATACAACGGCCTTTCACTTACGGAGTCGGGAAGGAAAACAGCATTGAATGTCATCCGGAAACATCGGCTGTGGGAAATGTTCCTGGTAAAGGCGCTGAAGTTCAAATGGGATGAGGTGCATGAAATAGCGGAACAGCTGGAACATATCCGGTCGGAGAAATTGATTCAGCATATCGATAAGCTGTTGAGCTTCCCAAAATTCGATCCGCACGGTGATCCGATCCCTGACACAAATGGCAGGATCTTTTTTCCGAAGGGAAAATCTTTTTCTCTTTCGGAGGGAAAACGGGATTCGGTTTATATCATGAATGGAGTGATGGATCACTCGAATTCGTTTCTTCAGCTGCTGGATAAAGCAGGGCTTTCGCTGGGAAGCAAGATCAAGGTGAAAGAAATTCAGCCTTATGATAAATCACTGGCCATCCTCCTGAACGGCAAGAAGCGAA
>JAHEYJ010000066.1 GCA_023251675.1 Bacteroidota bacterium | reverse complement strand
CCACTACCAGTTTGTCTTTTGAAATATTCACAATGCAGTTTTCACTGTCGTAGATCATCACATTTTTCCCGACGACCGCATTGTTCTTTTCATCTTTATTGATGTGATTATAAAGCGATCCGTACGTTCCCAGGTCACTCCATCCGATCAGGGAAGATCGGACGTAAACATTGTCGGCTTTTTCAAGAATGCCGTAATCCACCGATATATTTTTACAACCGGCATAGGCGACCCTGATCCCTTCTTCTTCTTTTGGCGTACCGAACTTTACGGATGAAAAGGCGGCTGCCATATCGGGAAGAAGCTTCTGATACGCTTTAACA
This sequence comes from Bacteroidota bacterium, assembly GCA_023251675.1. Lineage (GTDB taxonomy): Bacteria > Bacteroidota > Bacteroidia > Palsa-948 > Palsa-948 > Palsa-948. The sequence goes on along the minus strand of JAHEYJ010000066.1, from coordinate 16,124 downwards.
ATGCTTTTCACCGACCAGATAAAGATACCTGCATTCCATAAAAAATCCCCGCTCTGCAAAAAGAACTTCGCCATTTCGAGATCCGGTTTCTCGGTAAACGTTTTTACTTTTTTAATACGCTCATCCTTTTCTTTCTCCGGAGATTCAACAAACTGAATATATCCGTACCCGGTATCCGGGCGGGTCGGGCGAATGCCAAGCGTGATCAGGCATCCAGCCGATTTTGCTTTCCGGAAACAGGATTTTACCGCTTTGATAAACGTATGCTCTTTAAGGATCAGGTGATCCGAAGGCGCAACCACCAGGTTGGCTTTTTTGTTCTGCGAATAAATTTTGTAAGAGGCGTAAGCAATGCAAGGAGCTGTATTTTTCCTGGCAGGTTCGCAAAGAAGATTATCCAGTTTCAGCTCAGGAAGCTGATCCATCACCAGGCTCTTATAAGAATCATTGGTGACAACAAAAATATTTTCTTTTGGACAAATAGTAAGAAAACGGTCAAATGTGTTCTGGAGCAATGTTTTGCCTGAACCGAGAATATCGATAAACTGCTTGGGATGCGCCGTGCGGCTCATGGGCCAGAACCGGCTCCCGATTCCGCCCGCCATTATCACGCAGTAATTGTTTTTCATTTTGGGGAATACAGATTCAAACGGATCCACACCGATTCAAAAGGAAATAACTGCTTAAATCTGTATTTTTCTTCTGTTTGCATTTGGGTATTAAGATAGTTTTTTCAAAGCGCTTCGCAGGCTTGTAATAATTCCATCCACATCTTCCAGTTTGCAGGTGCCTACCGACAAACGGTACCAGTTGGATTCAGCCGAAGTGCCGAAAGCATAAAACGGAACCAGCGCCACTTTTGCTTCATCAAGGATATATTTGGTAATATCTTTCGTGGAAGAAAGAGGTTTTCCATCAGCCGTCTTTTTGCCATGCAATGCAAACTGCACCGTAAGATAAATAGCTGCCTGTGGAGTTATTGAATCCACAGGGAATCCTTCTTTTTTCAGATCCTGGAATCCTTTGTGAAATCCATTCAGCCGGTCGCTTATTTTTTTCCGGATATCCGAAAGGTAGCGGTCAACAGCAGCATCGTTCATCAGGTAGTTTGCAGTGGCTACCTGTTCCGGGCGCGGCGCCCAGGCCCCCACATGGCTGAGGTAAGATTTCATTTTATCAATGATCTTTTTAGGAGCCATTCCCCATCCAACCCGAACACCGGTTGCTGCAAATGATTTTGAAATGCCATCAACAAATACCGTATAGTCTTTCATTTCCGGCCGGATCGAAATAGGATCGTAATGCTTGGTATTGCCGAACGTAAGTGTCCAGTAGATCTGGTCGAACATCAGGTAAACCGGTTTTTTCCCCGGCTCTCTTCGCGCATTTTCTTCCAGGATGATGTCACAGATCGCAGCCAGTGATTCTTTTTTCATCGTGGTGCCGGTAGGATTCAAGGGCGAGCAAAGGGCAACAAGCGAAGCCTCCTTAATGTGTTTTTTAATATCGGCAGGCGAAGGCATAAAATTATTTTCAGGCTTTGTCTCAAACAGAATGGACTTAGCTGAAGAAAGATGGACGTAATGATTGTTGTTCCATGACGGAACAGGAAAGAGGACGGTGTCGCCCGGATCAAGAATGGTTTTGTAGATTGAATAAATAATCGGGCGTGCGCCGCAGGCAATGATCACATTGTCGGTTGTAAAATTAAACCCGTGCAGGCGGTTGAGGAAATGGCAAACGGCACTGCGCAGTTCCGGAATTCCTTCAGCAGGAGGATAATTGGTTTCATCGTTCTGGTAAGCATCGATGATCCCTTTTTTCAGTTCGGCAGGAATCGGAAAGATCTTCGGATTAAAATCGCCGATCGTAAGGTTATATATTTTCTCTCCCTTCTTGATCTTATCATTCACTTCCCATGCCAGTTTGATGATCTCTGAGCCGATGATGTTTTCAGCAATGTCAGAAACAATAAGTTCTTTTTGAAGAGTGGTTGTCGTACCCATAAATACTATTTATTAAGATGGCTAAAGTATGAATTAATCCTGAAAGGAAACATAATTTTCTCCTATAGAAATCAAACCAATTTAACATTGCAGAGCGCATGGATAAGATACTCCCGTTTCGACTGAACCTGGATGCAGCGAAAGCGTGTCCTGCGCTTCTCTCCTTTTATATATTTCTCTTCCGAAAGAGTGGTTTTGGAATGAGCAATCCGGAACGTGCTGCCGGCGGCGATCCTTTCAAGCTGCAATGTTTCGGGGTCGGAATCAAATTTTTTCAGCACACGGGAAAGATGCAGGTCCGAAGTGCTGGCAGCGGACGGGTTTAAAATATGTTTTTGAAGTGCTGTCGAAATTTCTAAAGGAAAAAGTTTTTCTTCTTCATTCAGCAATTTATCGTTCTGCAAAAAATAATTAAGAAGCCGGCTGTATTCCAATTTCCATTCCTTTCCGTGCGGATTAACCCTCCCTTTATATCTTTCCCAGGTTGCCAGGTGAGCAATTTCATGAACCAGCGTTATCAGGAAAGCATACTTGTTAAGATCATGATTAACGGTAACCGTATGATTTTTTCCGTCATGCGGAGGCATGTAGTCCCCGATCTTTGTACTGCGCGATCTCTTGACCTTTAATTTGAAATTATATTTATAGATCCATTCGGCGATAATGTCTACTGATCTTTCCGGCAGATACTTGCGGAGAATGGATTTATTTCGTTCCAGCTGATTCATGCATTACCTTAGAATATGATACACTGAAAAACTGGCCAGGTATGCGAGTGTCCCCATAAAAATAAACTGAATAATCGGCCACTTCAGTTTTTTTGTTTCGCGGTAAACCACGGCGAGTGTACTCATGCATTGCATGGCGAATACATAGAAAAGCATCAGTGAAAATCCGACCGCAACGGTATATTTTGGCTGCCCGGTATCCGGATTAATTTCAGCCGCCATTTTTTCACGGATCGAAAGTGTATTGGCCTGATCGGAGGCGCTGTAAATCGTAGCCATGGTCCCGACAAAAACCTCGCGGGCAGCAAACGAAGTGACAAGGGCAATGCCGACTTTCCAGTCAAATCCCAGCGGCTTAATGGCAGGTTCAATAAATCTTCCTATGATTCCAGCGTAGGAAGCTTCAAGTTTGGCAGCAGCCATCTTCCCATGAATTTCATTTTGTGCTGCCCCGTTTCTCCCTTGCTCCGTTTCAGCGCCGGAGTGACGGAGAACCGGAGAGCCGGAGCCGGTTGCAGGAAGATTATATTTTTTTTCTATTTCCACAAACGAATTTCCCGGGCCGTGTGCAGCAAGCGCCCAAAGTATTATGGAAATGGCAATAATTATTTTACCCGCATCAAATAAAAAAACTTTTACCCGGTCAATGATCGCAAGCCCTATATTCTTCCACCGGGGCGTACGGTACGAAGGAAGTTCCATGACAAAATAACTGCGCTCGGTTGATTGGATCATGTATTTCATTACAAATGCAGAGGCAATGGCCGAAAAGAAACCGATGAGGTAAAGCGCCATCAGCACAGCGCCCTGCATATTAAAGAAGCCCAATATCTTTTTTGAGGGAATGACCAGTGCAATCAATAAGGTGTAAACGGGAAGCCGGGCCGAACAACTCATCAGCGGAGTGACCAGGATCGTGATCAGCCTTTCTTTCCAGTTACTGATGGTGCGTGCGCTCATGATCGCCGGCACTGCGCAGGCTACGCCGCTCAGCAGCGGAATGACCGAACGGCCGTTCAGCCCGAACCTCCGCATAATCCGGTCCATGATGAAACTGACACGCGCCATGTATCCTGTATCTTCAAGGATGGCAATGAAGAAAAACAAAAGTGCGATCTGCGGAATAAAAACAGCGATGCCGCTTAACCCGGAAAAAATCCCGTTCACCAGCAGGTCCGTCGCTTCGCCTTTGGGCAAATGCCCGGCACTCCAGCCGGAAAAGAAAATGAAAAGCCGTTCTATCCATTGCATCGGGTAAGCGGCAATGACGAATATGGATTCAAAAATCAGGAAAAGAATAAGCAGAAAAATAGCATAGCCCCAAACCTTATGCGTCAGGATCTTATCTGTCCGGGATGAAAAAACTTCTTCATCTTTCCTGTCCCTGAATTTAAGACAGCCCTTGAGCAGTTCGGTGATTCTTTGGTAACGGTCAATCGTCAGCTGCTCTTCTGATCTCCCGGTTTTCATCGCCTCAGAAAGAATGGGTTGGCTGGGAATACCAACCGGAGAAACCAGCGCTTGCTTAAGTTCTTCGATTCCTTCTTTCTTTCGCGCGCTGATCGGCAACACCGGCACGCCCAGTCTTTGCGTCAACAACGCCACATCGATTTCCATCCCGCGCTTTTCAACTATATCCATCATGTTAAGGGCGATCACCAGGGGAATTTCCGGATGGCCCAGCTTGTAGGATAGATCGATGATCTGCGAAGCAAGAAATAAACTGCGTTTCAGGTTCGACGCATCGGCAATAAACAGGGTTACGTCCGGAAAGTCTGCATGATTTTTATCTTCGAGGATTTGAACGGCTATGCGTTCGTCCATTGATTTCGGATTCAGGCTGTAAGCGCCCGGCAGGTCAAAAAACTCAACCGCATTATTCTGTATTCTGGCTGAGCCTGTTTTTTTATCTACAGTAGCGCCCGGAAAATTCGCCGTATTCTGTTTAAGGCCCGTCAGAACATTGAAAAGGGTGGACTTCCCGCAATTGGGATTTCCGATCAAAGCGACTTTTATTTTTTTTTCTTTCTCCATTGAAAATAAAAATCTAATATACTTCTTTCACCTCCCGGACGATAATGGAAGCTGCTTCTGATTTGCGAAGGCCCAGAAGATAGCCACTTATAAAAACCGCAATTGGATCTCCGAGCGGGGCAATGTGTTTTAATTCCACGATCTCTCCGGGAAGACAGCCCATTTCCAGAAGTTTCACAGCCAGTTCCTTGTCCGTAAATGAATCAATAACTGCTTTTTCTCCCAGCTTTAGATCAGCTAAGGTATACGGCTGACCGGTTTCTTTTTTCATAGCTATTCAAAGATACTCAATGTACAGTTTTTTTACTACCTAGAAGTGGGTATTTGGGACTCGGAGAAATGCGACCGATATGGTTTACAGAAAAGAAAAAATATATTTTTAATGCAAAACCGTTAAATAGCTTTTTTCTGCAAGGAAGGGATTGAAACATACATAGATTGAGATTTTTTTTTGAAGGAGGCATGTCCGCCTTTCTTCCAGGAAGGACAATCGTTGCATCGGTTCTTTGGACGAAACATAAAGCAACCGGAAAGCAAAAATGAAATAATCAGAAGAAATAAAAAGCGCCGGATCATTTTACAAATATACTATGATAAACGATAACGGATAACCAGTACATTTATTCCCTATTTTCGCATTAAGGATGATCCATTTTATTTCAACTATATTCTTTCACATCGGCAGGTACTTTACGCTGATCACAAGGGCATTCAGCAAGCCGGAGAAAACTATTATTTTCAGAAAAAGAGTATTTGAAGAAATTGAGAACCTGGGAATAGATTCCATACCGCTTGTTCTCATTATTTCTCTCTTTATGGGCGCCGTTATCACCATTCAGGCGGCATTTGGTTTTGAAAGCCCGTGGATTCCGGCGTATGCCGTAGGTATGACGACCCGCGATTCCGTTATCCTGGAGTTTGCTCCAACGCTGGTCAGCCTGATCCTTGCAGGAAAGGTAGGCTCCAGTATTGCCTCTGAAACAGGAACGATGCGTGTTACCGAACAGATCGATGCGCTTGAAATAATGGGTGTGAATTCCGCTTCGCATCTTATACTTCCCAAGATCGTTGCTTCGATGTTCATCAATCCGTTCCTTATCATCATCAGCATGTTCACCGGAATTGTTGGCGGGTATATTTTCGGGGTTCTTACCAACGTGGTCACTGCCCCCCAGTACCTATACGGCATTCAGTATGATTTCAGAATTTACAACGTAACCTATGCATTAATCAAAACAGTAGTTTTTGCTTTCATCATCTCTTCTGTTCCTGCCTATCACGGATACTATACACATGGAGGGGCACTGGAGGTCGGAAAATCAAGCACAACGGCTGTGGTCTACAGTTCGCTCCTGATCTTACTGTTTAATTTCATATTAACTCAACTCCTACTGGCTTGATCGAAGTAAAGAACATATCAAAGTCCTACAGCGGGAAACTGGTGATGAACGATTTTTCTTTTGTTGCCGAACAAGGAAAAACAACACTGATAATCGGAGGAAGCGGTCATGGAAAGACGGTTCTGATGCGCAGCATCGTAGGCCTGGAAGAAGTGGACAGCGGAGCCATTTTTTATGACGGAAGGAATTTTTCAGAGATGAACATCAAGCAGCGCAAATCCATCCGGAAAGAAATCGGTATGCTGTTCCAGGGTTCGGCTCTTTTTGATTCGCAGACCGTGGAAGAGAACGTCATGTTTCCGCTTTCCATGTTCACCGATATGAGCCTGGAAGAAAAGCGGGAACGCGTGAACTTCTGCCTGAAACGGGTGAATCTTGAAAATAAAAATAACCAGTATCCATCCCAGATCAGCGGCGGCCAGAAAAAAAGGGTGGGCATTGCGCGCGCCATTTCCATGAATCCGAAATATTTATTCTGCGATGAGCCGAATTCCGGGTTGGACCCGCTCACTTCGCATGTCATTGATGAGCTCATAAAAGAGATCACGCAGGAATACGGCATCACTACGATCGTCAACACGCACGATATGAATTCGGTAATGGAGATCGGCGACAAAGTGATCTTCATCTACCAGGGACAGAAATGGTGGGAAGGAAGCAGCAAAACCATCCTGCAGGCTGATAACAAAGAAGTCAGGGAATTTGTCGGCCTGGCAAAAGTGCTTATGGAGATGAGGAAACAATCCTCATAATTTCTGTAATCCGAAAATAGTATATTCGCAAAAAATAATTTCATATGAATTTTCCATCCAACATCAGGTATTCAAAAGACCACGAATGGATCCGCGTGGAAGGCAGCAATGCATTTGTCGGGATCACTGAATTCGCACAGGGAGAACTGGGCGATATCGTATTCGTGGATATCGGCACACGCGGCGATACTTTAGATAAAGAAGCGGTGTTCGGAACCATTGAAGCGGTGAAAACAGTTTCTGACCTGTTCATGCCGGTCGGCGGAAAGGTGATGGAGCTGAATTCTAAAATTGACACTCATCCTGAATTGGTCAATAAAGATCCTTACGGAGAAGGCTGGCTGATAAAAATCTCGATGGCCAACCCGTCGGAAGTAAATGGGCTGTTGTCAGCCGATGATTATAAGAAGATGATTGGAAAGTAAACCGGGTTCCGGCGTTCCGTCTTTTGTTTATAGTTGTTTTTCTTCTCTCAGGCTTTTTACAAGTTGAGTTACTTTCTCAGAAGTTATTTCTATTTCTTTCTCTGTTGTATATTTCCCTAATGAGAAACGTACCGATGAATAGGCCATTTCATCAGAAATGCCCATTGCTTTAAGCACATGAGAAGGTTCTGCAATTGCTGATGTGCAGGCGGACCCGGTTGCCACTGCGATATCGGAAAGTTTTGTAATCAGGGCATCCGCCTTGATTCCCTGAAAAGATAAATTAGTGGTATTGGGTATCCGGTCCCTTATGCTTCCGTTTATAAAAACAGTTCCCGCCTCCTGAAGGTTCTGTTCAAGCTGAGTCCGAAGACGGGAAATACGCTGTGCATCCTCCCAGATTTCTTTCCCGGCAAGTTCAGCGGCTTTTCCTAGTCCAACAATCGCCGGCGTGTTGAGCGTACCGGAACGAAGACCCTTTTCATGCCCGCCGCCATGAATCAGCGGGGATAAATTCACCCGTGGGTCTTTTCTTCTTACATATAATGCGCCGATTCCTTTTGGCCCGTAAAATTTATGCCCGCTCAGGCATAATAAATCAATCCCGTCCCTTTCGATATCCACAGAGATTTTTCCAACCGCTTGTGTTGCATCGGTCATGAACAGGCAACCTTTCTCATGAACAATTTTTGAGATCTCACTGATGGGCTGAATGACTCCTGTTTCATTATTGGCATACATCACACAAACCAAAATAGTTGAAGGGGTAATTGCGTTCCTGAGTTGGTCCATGTCAATCAATCCCTCTCGGTTCACCGGAAGATAGGTTACTTCTGCGCCTTTTGTTTCAAGGTATTTGCAAGTATCCAGAACGGCCTTGTGTTCGGTGGAAATCGTTACGATGTGATTCTTCACAACAAATGTGTCCTCCCCCTTACCCCCTCCAAGAGGGGGACAAGCAGCCGAATACATTTCAAAAACTCCTTTGATCGCCAGATTGATCGCCTCTGTAGCTCCCGATGTAAAAATTATTTCGTGAGGCGTGGCCTTTATCGATTTCGCAACCTGCTCTCGTGCTTTCTCTACAGCCGCTTCTGCCACCCAGCCGAATGAATGGGTTTTACTTGCTGCATTTCCAAACTTTTCTGAGAAATAAGGGAGCATCGCTTCCAGCACGCGGGGATCAACGGGAGTTGTGGAATTATAATCGAGATAAACAGCCATTGTTTACAGTTTTTCGTTTACGGTCCAGGGTTAAAATACAAATCAATTTTAAATGTAAACCTGCCTGACCGGCTGGCAGGCCGCAAAACATAAACCTTATTGTTGTTTCACTCCGCTCTTGTATGTTTCTTTGCGGATAACATTTCCTTTTTCGTCATAAAAGATCCAGTCGCCGTGCTTCAGGCTTATCCATTCTGTTTTTTCATTCGGGCGTGAGATCGCATAATGCCCTACGGAGATCACTTTTCCGTCCATCGTAAAGGTTTTTATTTCTCCTGCCAGTTTTCCGAATTTATTACCTTCTTCCATGTACTTAGCCCCGGTTTCATAATAATAGATCCACTTCCCGTCCTTTTCTCCTGCGTTGAAACTTCCTTCACTTTCAAGCACACCGGTATTGAAATAAAATTTCCAGGGGCCTACTTTTTTCCCTTTATCATATACGCCTTGCTGGTAGAGTTTTGCATTATCAAACCAGTTGGTCCACAAACCGTTTTTTGTACTGTCTGTATATTCACCTTCATAATTTTTATTTCCGTTTTTGAACCAACCGTTCCATTTTCCGTTCATCGCTCCTTTTTTAAAAGAGCCTTCATCCTGTTTCTGCCCGTCTTCATACCAGGAGGTCCATAAACTATCCTGTTTATCTTCAAGGAACTTACCCGCTTCCATCTTTTGCCCGTTCTTATAATAGAAGTCCCACCAGCCGTTCTTTTTGCCTTCTTTGTAATATCCTTTTTTCCAGGCGGCTCCTTTGAAATACCAGTATTGCCACAAGCTGTCCTGTTTGTCATTTTTATAATATCCTTCCGCCTCTTTTGCGCCGGACTCGAACCAATAGATCCATTTTCCATTTTGCAGGTCGTCCTTCAGGGTTCCTTCCATTTCAACAGAACCGTTCTCGCGGTAAAACTTCCAAAACCCGTTCTTCTTGTCGCCGGCGTATGATCCTTCGCTCTTTACCGTTCCTTTTTGAAAATAATTTATGCACTTCCCTTCTTTCCTGCCATTCACAAAAGTGATAAGGTGTTCTTTCCATTTGTCATGATTCCAAAGAAACCATTCGCCGTTTTCTCTTCCGTCTTTAAGATTTCCTTCCCGGAGCTTCACATCCTGCGCATCAAAAAAGATGTAGGGCCCGCTTCCGTCTTTTACAGGCTGTTTCCCGTCTTCCGCCCAGAAATTCATAACAAGAAAATCATCATCGGCAATATATTTTCTTTCTTCTTTCGCATTTCCGTTCTTATAGTAATACATCCATTTGCCTTCACGCTTGCCGTTCTTGTATTCGCCTTCAAACATTTTCTTTCCGTTGTCATAATACTGCGTAAAAGTGGTCTCCAGTTTATCATTCTGAAAGAACCCTTCGCTTTGTTTGTTTCCATTGGAGAAATAATATTGAAACAAGCCATGCTTTAGGCTCATCCAGTTATTCTTGGATTCGATCACGCGGAAATTTTCTACACTCTTCTTTTTGGCATCCTCAAACCATCCCAGCCAGAAACTATCCGGCAGATTATGTTTATAATACCCGATCTGTGCTGATTTGCCGTTATCGTACCAATAAGAGACCTTGCCTTCTTTCTTTCCGTTGACATACTTCTCTTCACTCTGCAGCTGTCCGTTGGGATGCCAGGTCTTCCATGTTCCTTCTTCAACGCCAAGATTATAGGTTCCTTCTTTGGCCGGTTTGCCGTCTTTGTACCACTGAGCGAACCTTCCGTCCTGCGTTCCGTTCTTGAAGTTCTCTTCCGATTTTTTAATGATTTGTTCCTTGTCCCAATAGGTGATCACCGGCTGCGCTGCCAAGGGGATGAAATAAGAAGTAAAAGGCAAAAGGCAAACTGTCAACAATTTTTTCATAGGAAGATTTATGGCTCAAACATAAAACTTTATTGGGGTAATCTCTCCTTGCAATGATGTAATCTTATACATATTTTTCAACCTACATTGCGTTGGTTTAGGTGAAACAAAAAAACCGATCTGAAAAATTCAAACCGGTTTTTTGCCGTTGGCCCACTAGGGCTCGAACCTAGACTCTACTGAACCAAAATCAGTCGTGTTGCCAATTACACCATGGGCCAAAGAGAGCGCAAAAATAAAAATAATAATGAATGTTAAAGATTCTTAATACAAATAGGAGGGAAAAATATTTCATACATTCGTGCACTTTAGCAATTTAACTATTAATCTCTTCATTGTGGAACAGAAGTACCAGAAGTTTAACAACCTAGTCGGGTGGCTTGTTTTTATTGCCGCCGCCGCCATTTACCTGTTTACCATTGAGCCCACTGCCAGTTATTGGGACTGCGGTGAATACATTGCCTGTTCCTATAAATTAGAGGTAGGGCATCCCCCCGGAGCCCCTTTGTTCATTCTGCTTGGCCGGATTTTCTCCCTGTTATCATTCGGAGATGTTACCAAAGTGGCCATGTGGGTGAATACCATGTCCGGGTTAATGAGTGCAGGAACCATTTTATTCTTATTCTGGACCATCACCTACCTGACCAAAAAGCTGATGCTTCGCGGAGGAGCTGAATTGACCGAAGGAAAAATGTTTGCCATACTCGGAAGCGGAATCGTTGGAGCAATGGCCTATGCTGTTTCCGATTCATTCTGGTTCTCCGCAGTAGAAGGCGAGGTGTATGCGTCTTCCTCTTTCTTTACCGCTATTGTATTCTGGGCTATTTTCAAATGGGAAGAAAAAGCAAACGAGCCGCATGCGGACCGGTGGATCATTCTCATTTTTTATCTGATTGGACTGGCAGTAGGGGTTCACCTTCTCGGAATTCTTGTGATTCCCGCTTTGGTTTATGTATACTATTTCAAAAAGTTCAAGGTCACAACAAAAAGTTTCATCATTGCCGGAATCGTAGCGGTGGGTGTGCTTGGCCTGGTTCAAAGTGTGATCATCCCCTGGGTGGTCGAACTCTCAGCAAAGTTCGAATTGTTCTTTGTAAATAGCTTTGGAATGCCTTTTAATTCCGGAACCATCATTTATTTTATTGTACTCATCGGGGCGATCACGTGGGGATTGAAATATACGGCACAAAGAAAAAAACCTTTTTGGAACACCATGATGCTTTGCTTCACCGCACTTTTGATCGGCTATTCTTCATTTTTTGTACTCATCATTCGTTCTCACTCGAATCCCCCGATCGATGAAAATAACCCGGAGAATGCGATCAGCTTGTTATCGTATCTGAAACGTGAACAATACGGTGACTGGCCGATCTTATACGGGCAATATTTTAATGCACCTCTTTATTACGGAAAAGAAGCAGACCCTGAATCGGAACCGCTTTACAGTGTTGATGCAAATGACCCAACCCCGCATTACGTTGACGGAGATCCGATTTACGCGCGCGATGACAAAGCCGGAAAGTATGTTATTGTTGATGACCGCAAAGACGCAATTCCGAATTATGATAAACGATTCTGCGGATTTTTTCCGCGTATGTGGAGCCAGCAGGGAAGCCATGAACGCGCCTACAAAGCCTGGGCGGAGATAAAAGGCACACCCATCAAAGTCAGAAACCCGGGTACAGGAGAATATGAAACTTTATATAAGCCAACTTTTGGAGAGAACCTGGCCTATTTTTTCAAATACCAGGTCGGGCATATGTTCCTCCGCTATTTTATGTGGAATTATGTTGGAAGACAAAATGATGTTGAAGGCCATGGCATTGAGCCTACCAGCCGGATTGAAGGAAACTGGATCAGCGGCATTCCTTTTATTGACGAGTGGAGGCTCGGCGCTCAGGATAAATTACCAGAAAGCGTTCAAAACAGCAAAGCAAACAATAAATTTTATTTTCTTCCGCTTCTTCTCGGTTTGATCGGCCTTCTCTATCATTACAAGAAAGACAAGGAAAACTGGTGGGTGGTGATGCTGATGTTCCTGCTCACAGGATTGGCAATTGTAATTTATCTTAACCAGTACCCGTATCAGCCGCGCGAACGGGATTATGCCTATGCTGGTTCCACTTTTGCCTTTGCCATGTGGATTGGAATAGGCGTTGCCGCCATTTGGGAATTTCTCAGCAAAACCCTGGCAAATGAAAAGCTCCGGGCTGTCCTGACTACTGTCATTTGTTTCCTTGCGGTTCCTTTCATAATGGGAAAAGAAGGATGGGATGACCACAGCCGAGCAAGAAGATATACCTGCAGGGATTTCGCTGCCGATTACCTTAACTCCTGCGCCCAGAATGCAATTCTTTTCACGAACGGCGATAACGATACGTTCCCTTTATGGTACGCACAGGAAGTAGAAGGGATCCGCACCGATGTGCGAGTGGTTAACCTTTCGCTCGCAAATACCGACTGGTATATCGATCAGCTGAGACGAAGGGCGTATGATTCGGATGTGGTTCCATTTATACTGGGGCAGGATAAATACGCGCAAGGCAATCATGATTTTGTTCCTATCCGCCAGCGCGATGAACTGAAAAATGATTTTTCTGACCTGAAAGAGATGGTCAGCTTTGCCGGAAGCGACGACCCCCGCGCTAAAATATCCTGGGGCGCTTCTCCCATGAATTATCTTCCAACCACTAAATTCCGCCTGATGGTTGATTCGGTCAATTTCAAAAAAACACTGGCGCATATTCCGGATAACCCGGCCAAAAAAGAAATTGCCACAAATGATACGACCGGCGGAATGAACCCGTTCAAAAACAGAACTCCTAAAATTCTTCCTTATATCGATTGGGACCTTGGCAAAAAAGGATACATCATGAAAAATGACCTGATGGTCCTGGATATTCTTGCTGCCAACAACTGGACCCGCCCGGTCTATTTTGCGGTTACGGTCGGGCCGGATGCTTTTGTCGGCCTTGAAAAATATTTTCAGATCGAAGGACTTGCCTATCACGTGGTGCCCTACGCGCCGCAAAGCGGGCAGCCACGCGTTGCTACAGAAATCATGTACGACAACCTGATGAATAAAGCCACCTGGGGTGGCCTTGATAAAAGCGAAGTGTGGATGGATGAGAATAATATGCGCATGGCCCTCACGATGAGAATGCAGATGCGCACACTGGCAATGACGCTGGTGCAGGAAGGAAAAAAAGAAGCCGCCCTGAAAGTTTTAAAAAGAGAAGAAGAAGTTCTTCCTGAAAGAAACGTTCCCTACTACTGGGACCCTATTTCTTATACGTATTACCTGATCCAGGCATTTTATATGGCTGACGGAAAAGACGATGCCATCCGGATCTCCAAACGTTTTTTTGACATCATGGAAGAAGACACCGAGTATGCTGTATCCATTCGTAAAACGGAACAAGGCGCCCTCCAGTCGTATTTAGATGAACGGCTTGAAATGATGCAGCAACTGATCACTGATGCGCAGCGTTTTGGTGCAGATGCATTGGCGAAAGACTTTGAAGCAAGGTTTAAAAAATATGAAGGGCTTGCTTCACCGCCGAGGGAACCGCAGCCCCATGGAATGCCGATGAAGAAATAATTTCCGAATGTATTCTATACGTCCCAGCTGGCTGATGAGAAAAATATACTCATCCGCCTTTTGGCGTATTCCTACCAAAGAAAAAAAGATATTCCTTACGTTTGATGACGGCCCGGTCCCTGAAATAACGCCGTGGGTTCTTTCTGTCTTAAAAGAGCACAATACCAAGACGACTTTTTTTTGTGTTGGGGCTAATATTGAAAAACATCCTGATATTTTTAGCCAAATAGTCGCGGAAGGCCATTCCATCGGAAACCATACGTACAATCACCTGAATGGCTGGAAGACAAAGACGAAAGAATATCTAGAGAATGTTTCAAAATGTGATTCCGCTATAAATAGTAATCGGTTACCGGAGATCAGTAATCAGTCAAACTGCCCACCGCTTACCGCTTACCGCTTACCATTATTCCGTCCTCCCCATGGCAGAATGAAACAATCCCAATTCTCAATTCTCAATTCTCAATTCTCAATCATTATGTGGGATGTGCTCAGCGGTGATTTTGATAAAACAATTTCAGAAGAGAAATGCCTGAATAACGTTCTCACAAAAACCCGGGAAGGCTCCATCGTGGTCTTTCATGACAGCATCAAGTCACAGAAAAACCTGCACTATGCTTTACCAAAGTTTCTTGAACATTTTTCAAATAAAGGATTTTCTTTTGAGCAGTTGTAGGGAGGGGGCGCTCAACCGCTAACTGCTGACCGTAAACCCTACCCTATTTTTTCCCTACCACCAATTCGATCATCTCCTCTTTCTTCAGGTATTGGTTTGCCAGTTCCATGATCCTTTCCGGGGTGATGGTGCGGATGGTCTCCGTGAACCGGTTGTAATAATCATATCCTAACCCGGCAAAATAAATTCCCTTGAAACGATCGGCCAGGGCAAAAGGCCCGTCCATACTGCGAAGGAAATTGCCAAGCATATAATTACGAACCAACGAGAGTTCGCTTTCCAACACTTTTTCGTTCTGAAGTTTTTCCAGCTCAACATAAATTTCCTTAATGGCGCTGCGCGTCACTTCTGCGCCCACTTCTGTTGAGATCGTAAAGTAACCGGCATGCGAGAAGGATACAATTCCTGAACCGATCCCGTAGGTATATCCTTTGTCTTCACGGATATTTGCCATAAGGCGCGACCCAAAGTATCCGCCGAAAATTGTATTCACCACCTGCATCGCGCAGTAATCCGGATGCGTTTTCTTAAAAAGCATTTTTCCCATCCGGATGGCGGACTGCACTGCGTCTTTCTTTTCTATATAATGAACCCCTTTTGTTGTCTCTGTCTTCTCTCCTCCTGCCTTTTCCCCTCCGCCTTCTGCCTTCATATCTCCAAAATGCTTCTCGATCAGTTTCAGCGTTGCATCCGTCACATTTCCGGAAGCCACAATGATCGTATCCTTTGCCGTATAGGCATGCCTGAAAAAATCATAAGTAGCATCACGTTTCAAGTTATCAAAATCGGCTTCCGAAACATTATGCCCGTAAGGATGGCCATTGCCGAACAGGAGTTCAGCAAATTTCTTCCTTGAAACAAAACTTACTTTTTTATTATTGACGCGGAATGCCTGTTTCTTGTTCTGAAGATAAATATCCCATTCCTTTTGCGGGAACACAGAATCCGAAATAAGGTCTTCGACAACGGGAAGCACGCTGGGCAAATGTTTGTTCAGCGAATGAATGCCAACCATTGCAAAGTCATGCGTGATCTCCGTATGAAGAAAAGCGCCGTAATAATCCATTGACTCGGCAATTTCTTTAGCTGTACGTTTAGAGGTTCCTTCCTGGAGCATAGCGCTTGCTGCCGATCCTTCGAGCGGCGCCGTTTGCTGCCACATGCCCGCAGGAAAAAGCAATTCGATCTTTACCAGGTCCTGCGTACCGGCATTGATATGATAAACCGGAATTCCATTCTTCAGTTTTGTTTCTGATGCGCGGAGGATGTCAACTTTTTTGATTTCGTTTATTGCAGGACTTGTATTTCTGTCAATTGTTTGCATATTTCTTATTTTTTCTTGGCTAAATAATATAATGTAGAACAATTTTCTTTTCTGAAGATCTGCTGTGCCTGCCGGCGGACCTGTTCTGTTG
>JAHEYJ010000065.1:16109-16828 GCA_023251675.1 Bacteroidota bacterium | reverse complement strand
TTTCAACCCGGGAATAAAATTCTCCTTTAGGAAGCTTGATCACATTTTTTGTCTTGGCCTGAAAATCTCCTTCGGGAATATTATCGATCAGCTGTTCGATGATCTTTGCGCTCTGGCGCATTTCTCTCATCCGCACCATATACCGTGCAAAGCAATCCCCTTCCGTTTCAAGAATTTCATCGAACTGCACATTTTCGTATCCGTCATAGGCGTGCCACTTGCGGATATCGCAGCTCACTCCGGATCCACGGGCAACAGGCCCGGTACAGCCGTACGACACCGCATTTTCAGGAGTGAGATAACCAACTCCTTTCATACGCCCCTGAAAGATCACATTTCCGGTGAGCAGATCATCGTATTCATGAATACGGCCATTGAAATTTTTTATGAACGTCTTCACCTTTTGCTGAAAGTTCGGATGAAGATCATACATCACTCCTCCGGGAACATTATAATTCATTGTTAAACGCGCGCCGCAGGTCTCTTCAAAAATATCCAGGATCTCTTCGCGGTCGCGGAATCCAATAAAGAAAGGAGTGACTGCTCCCAGGTCCAGTCCAGCCGAACTCCACCATAAAGTATGGGAGGCAATGCGGGTAAGTTCAGACATCAGTACACGAATTATTTTCGCCCGCTGCGGAATTTCCAGCGCCATTCCTTTTTCCACCGCCATGGCACAGCCCTGGTTGTTCATGTGCGCGGATAAATAATCCATCCGG
>JAHEYJ010000065.1:9924-16099 GCA_023251675.1 Bacteroidota bacterium | reverse complement strand
AAGAGGCCTCGCACATCTTTTCGATCGAGCGGTGGATATAGCCCATGTGCGGCTGAATATCCGTCACCGTTTCACCATGAAGTTTTATTTTCAGGTGAAGCACGCCGTGTGTCGACGGATGCTGAGGGCCCACGTTAAGAAGAAAATCTTCTTCGCGAAGTTCTGTCAGATCCTCTATTTCTTCTTTGTTCCTCACAATGAAACTATGGTTGCATCATCTTTATAATCCTTTCTTAAAGGGAAACCCCATGTATCATCCAAAAACAATCTTCTCAGGTCCGGATGATGATTGAATTTAACACCAAATAGATCATATACTTCCCTCTCCATCAGTTCCGCTACTCTCCAGATATCGCAAACGGTATCAACCTGGGGATTCATCCTGTCAGCGATTTTTACTTTCAGTACCACTTCGTGTTTATGTTTTCGGGAAGCCAAATGATAAACCACCATTAAATGGTCTTTCCAGTCAACGCCGGAAAGGCAAAACAGAAAATCAAAATCAGAGGCAGCGTTTTCGCGCAAATGTTTTGCAAGCGAATGGATCTTTTCGGCAGGAATAATTGCATTTAAGAATTGAGCCTCTTCAAAAGCAGCTTCAGGCGTATGTACAGAAATGAATTGCTTTAGTTCGTCGTTAGTCATACTTAAAACCCAATATTTATCTTTTCTCTCGGCCCGCCCTCTTTAATTCTATTCTGAAGTGCGATCAAAGCATTTAAAAGCGCTTCCGGTCTTGGGGGGCAACCGGCTATGTAAACATCAACAGGAACGATATGATCGATCCCTCTCACTACAGAATAAGAATTGTAAAAGAAAGGCCCACCTGAAATAGTGCAGGCGCCCATGGCAATCACGTATTTCGGATCCGGCATTTGGTCATAAAGACGTTTCAGAACGGGAGCCATTTTGTAAACTATCGTACCGGCGCAGATGATCAGATCGGCCTGCCTTGGACTCGCCCTTGCAACTTCAAACCCGAATCGGGACCAATCGTGCTTTGCCGAAGCCGCTGACATCATTTCAATGGCACAGCAGGAAGTTCCGAAGACGAGGGGCCACAGAGAATTGGACCGCGACCAGTTCACCACGCCTTCAATAGAAGAAGCAATAATATTTCCTCCGCCGGGCAATGGTTTTACTTTGCCGGGAAAACTCTTTATATCAAACTGTGGTGTAGTCTTACTATCCATTTTTTACTGCCATTTAAGCGCACCCGACTTCCATGCATATAACAATCCGAGAAACAATATTGCTACAAAGACAAGAATCTCAACAAAGGCTACCATACCAACCTCGCGCAGTACAACTGCCCATGGGAAAAGAAAAACAATTTCCACGTCAAACACCAGAAAAATAAGTGCAAAGAGGTAATAACCTACATTATATTGTATCCATGAACTGCCTTCGGTAGGCACGCCGCACTCATAAGGCTCGGATTTTTGTGAATTGACGGAATGAGGCGCCAGCCATTTTGAAATCATCAATGCCATTCCGCAAAAAGCCGCACCACAAATGAAGAGTACAATAAGCGAAAGGATTCCCATATTTTATTTTATGGTTGTAAACGTAAAGAAAAATCGAAAACAGGAGTTTTTTATTTTCAACAACTTTTTAGCAATAAATATGACCAAAAACAGATTGCGTTTAGATAAAATTCATACTCGGAAGAAAAATATCTTTGCATATATTTTTTCAAAGTTCTGACTGGATTTCAAAAGCAATATTCCAAACGTGAACCAGCACCTGTATTAACTCGCGGTTCAAAATTTATCATCCCATTCTTCCTAAGGTCAAAATCGGCCTCAATAGATATCCTTTTCATATACTGTTATTAATGTTATCTTTGCGACCAATTAGATTGGTGCTTCAGTTATCTGCCCCTCTCCGACAAAAGTCGGAGTCCGAAAATCGGACAAAGTCATGAGACATCATACGGCAGGACATACTTACTGCCGTAGCTTTCTAAAAACTTAAAAATTAAACTGGTTTTATGAACCATGGATAGAAATTTATTTATCTATGTTTAATTCAAACCTAAACAACTGTCAAAAAAATAAAATGAAAGAAGTAAAGAAATTAAAATTCAATGAACTTGCACTAAGCCCTGAAATGGAACATGCCGTTACTGACATGGGATTTATTGAAGCATCACCGATCCAATCACAAACCATCCCGCATTTACTGGAAAGAAAAGATGTGATCGGACAAGCTCAAACCGGTACAGGAAAAACAGCTGCATTCGGAATTCCGCTTTTGGAGCTGATCAAACCCGAAGACAAATTTGTTTCCTCGCTGGTGGTTTGCCCCACACGCGAACTGGCACAGCAGGTAGCCATGGAACTAAAGAAACTAGCTAAATATAAAAAGCACATTCACATCCTGGCGATCTACGGAGGCGACTCCATGCAAAACCAGATACATGATCTGAAAAGAGGAATGAATGTTATCGTTGGAACGCCGGGGAGAATAATGGACCACCTGGAACGCAGAACCTTATCGTTCGAGAAAGTAAAAATGGTAGTACTGGATGAAGCCGACAACATGCTGGACATGGGCTTCAGGGAAGATATCGAAAGCATTCTTAAAAAGATGCCTGCTGAACGCCAGACCGTTCTTTTCTCGGCTACCATGCCTAAGCCGATCCTCGACATTGCACATAAATTCCAGAAAAGCCCGGTTCATGTAAAGGTGACCACTGAAAATCTTACCGCCACTTCTATTGAACAGATCTATTTTGAAGTCGGGCATGCATCGAGAACAAAAATCGTTTCCACGCTGATGGATGTACACGATCTGAAGCTTGTTCTTGTATTTTGCAACACAAAAAGAAAAGTAGATGAAGTGGTAAGTATGATGCGCACCCTTGGGCATAAAGCGGATGCCATCCATGGCGACCTGAGCCAGAGCCAGCGCAATTCAGTATTATCCAGTTTTAAATCAGGACGAATAAATATCCTGGTGGCATCCGATGTGGCTGCGCGGGGTATCGATGTAAGCAATGTGGATGCCGTTTTCAATTACGATATTCCGGTTGACGCAGAATATTATGTGCACCGGATCGGAAGAACCGGGCGTGCCGGTAAAACCGGGAAAGCGTTCAGCTTTGTCACCGGAAGAAATGACCAGTACCGTTTGAGGGATATTGAGCGGTATGCTAAAATACGGATCGAACGCGGGAACATTCCTACCGAAAAAGAAGTCCTCGAATTGAATAATGTAAAACTGCTGACAAAACTAAAAACGATCCTTGCCGAAGGCCATCTCGATAAATTTGAATCGATGGCGAACGATTATTGCAAGGAAGGATTTACACTTCAGCAGCTTTCAGCCGTATTATTGAAACTTACGCTAAAAGGAACTGATAAAGGCACTCCCGATCCAAGAAGATCAGAATCAGGTTCTGACTCCAGGCCTTCTTTCAGCAGGGAAAGACAATCTTACAGCCGGCCCAGCTATTCTCCGATGGAAAGATACGAACGTCCGGGAGGTCATTCTGGCGGAAGGGATCACAAACGCACCGAAAATCATTTCTCAAAGGACCATTCGGAAAGAACTTCTTCTGACAGAAATGAGAACCGCTCAGGAGGAGAAAAGCAGCATTTCAAGTTCAGAAAACGGAGACCCCGATAGTTCCGAAGGTACAAAGGACTGCCTGCCGGCAGGCACGGCTTCGGAGAATGCCTTCGGCGCTAATAGCATTCGGAAGGATTAATTCCTGAAGCGGTCTATTTTCTTATTTTCGCCTGACAGAAATTATCGATGGCGAAGCAAAAAAAGAAATCTGTTTCCAAGAGTTCTCATACGGCATTTACCGTTAACCGCGCTCCGATTACCGCTTGCCTTTTCATTTTTGTATTTGCTTTCCTCCTTTACTCCAACACCCTTCATCATGGCTTTGTAATGGATGATGGCGCCGTGATCACCAACCATGAAACAGTCAAGAAAGGGTTTTCAGGAATAAAAGAACTGTTCGGGCAATCCTCTGTTTACGGCAGCACCAAAGAGAACTTCGGAACCTATCGTCCGCTTACCATGAGCTTGTTCGCTGCTGAATGGAGCTTCTTTAAGGGAAATCCAGCGGGCTATCACTTTATTCAAGTTCTCCTCTTTTCGATTTTATGTGTTATGATCTATGTTGTGCTGAAAAAGCTATTGAAAAACTTTTCGCCCCTGCTTCCTGCCGCTGCCGCTTTGCTTTTTATTGCCCATCCCATCCATACCGAAGTGGCAGCCAATATAAAAAGTGCGGATGAAATGCTGAGTTTGCTATTTTGCCTGCTGGCTTTGTTCTTTGCCGTTAAGTTTGCTGAAACATCAGGAAAAAGACCTGCTTGTTTCTCTTTTCTTTTTTTCCTGCTTGCTCTTTTCTCAAAAGAAAGTGCAGCTACTTTTCTTTTCATCATCCCGCTTGCGCTTTACTTTTTTCTTCCGATGGATCTAAAGTCAAAAAGAAAAAATATAATAACCGTTTCCGGACTTTATCTATCTGCCCTAGCCATTTACTTCCTGGCACGAAATGCATCGCTTGACAATTCGCCGAATGGAGTATCTCTCATTAACAATACACTTGCCGGTGCAAACACCTTTTCCGAGCGGTATGCTACTATTCTTGTGATCCTTTTCAAATATCTCAAATTACTTTTCTACCCACATCCACTCTGTTGGGATTACGGTTACAATCAAATACCGCTCGTCGGATTCGGAGATCCTATGGCAATTGTTTCTTTACTTATTTATATTGTTATTGGAATTTATGCATTGCTCGTACTTTTCAAATCTCCAGGTCTCAAGTCTCAAGTCTCAAGTCTCATTGCTTTTTGTATTTTGTTTTTCCTGATCTCCCTTTCCATTTCTTCAAATATTTTTATTCTTATCGGATCCACGATGGCAGAGCGATTTCTTTTTACTCCTTCGCTGGCGTTTTCTATTCTGCTGGCTTACGGCCTGATTAAATTTTTCAAAATAGATTTAACCAACATCAAAAATCCAATATCCAATATCAGGATCCTTCCTTTGATTATTATTCTCATTCTATTCTCAGTAAAAACGTGGACAAGGAACCAGGACTGGAAATCCAACCTTGATCTTTTTGCAAAAGGAGTTGAAGACTCTCCCAATTCCTATCGAACCAATACAACCTATGCATGGGAAAGTGTTTTGGCAGGAGAAAAAGAAACCGATAAAGGAAAAAAGAAAACTCATTTTCAGAATGCGGTGACGTATTATAAAAAAGGGCTTGCCATTTATAGTAAAGTAGAAGCTGACTGGTACAACTACGGTGTAACGAACAGCAATCTCGGAAACGTGAATGAAGCCGTGAAAGCCTACCGGAAAGCGCTTGAAATAAGTCCCAAACACAGAAATTCACTATATAATCTTGCCACCGTTTATTTGAGCAGAAAAGATTTTCAAAATGCGCTGAACTATTTTTTACGCGCGTATGAGATTGAACCTGATTTCATGGACATTGCTTTCAAAGTCGGGCTGATCTATCATATGGGCGGAAATCCCAAGCAAGCGATTCCTTACTATGAGCGCTATTTGAAAAACAATCCGAACAATAAAGATGTGATCAACAATCTTATCATCGCTTATAAAACAACAGGTGATATTGAAAAAGCGAATCAACTTACCCTGCGTCTTCAACATTAAAGCAACCGGCAAATTCCTACATTTATCCTTTAATAAAATCCTATGAAAAAATTATTTCTTTCTTCTTGCTACCTGATACTTGCTGCTTGTAGCTTGTTCGCCCAACCAAAGATTACATCGAAAGACACTACCAAAAAGGCAGATCCGAAGAAATGGGATGTATGCAATCCTCCCGGAACTTTCAAAGAAGCGGAATTCACTACTACGGAAGGCACCTGGATGAGCCTGGATATTTCTCCTGACGGAAAAGAAATTGTCTTTGATATGCTCGGCGATATTTATTCCATGCCCATCACCGGCGGAGAAGCAAAATTGCTGCGCGGAGAACATTCCATGGACGTACAGCCGCGCTATTCTCCGGACGGAAAAAAAATCTCTTTCTGCAGCGATGCAGGCGGCGGCGACAATATCTGGATGATGAACCGCGACGGATTGGATGTGAAACAGATTACCAAAGAAAATTTCCGCTTACTGAACAATGCCGTTTGGATGCCGGATGGAAATTATCTCATCGCACGGA
>JAHEYJ010000065.1:0-9914 GCA_023251675.1 Bacteroidota bacterium | reverse complement strand
CGGAAACATTTCACTTCCGGACGATCTTTGGGTGCAGGAGAACTGTGGATGTATCATTTCAGCGGCGGAGATGGAATTCAGATCACAAAACGAAAAAATGATCAGCAGGATCTGGGTGAACCTTGTGTTTCTCCCGACGGAAAATATGTGTACTACAGCGAGGATATGTATCCCGGAGGATATTTTCAGTACGACAAGGACCCGAACAACCAGATCTATGTCATCAAGCGGTACAAATTTGAAACCGGTGAAACAGAAACGGTGACGGGCGGTCCGGGCGGAGCATTTCGTCCGCAGATCTCAAAGGATGGAAAGACACTTGCATTTGGAAGAAGAGTTCACGAAAAAACAGTTTTGTACCTGCGGAACCTGGAAACCGGGGAAGAATGGCCGGTGTACGACAAACTCAGCAAAGATCAGCAGGAAGCATGGGCGATCTTCGGTGTGTATCCGAACTTTCAGTGGCTGGATGCGAAGACGATAATTATCTGGGCGAATGGAAAGATCTGCAAACTGGATATCACCAATTCTCAGGCAACTGAAATCCCTTTTATCGTAAAAGTGAAACAGAAAATTTACGATGCGCTGCATTTTGAAAATCCGGTTGCGCCGGATAGGTTCACGGTAAAAACGATCCGCAACTGTGTTACTTCTCCCGATGAAAAATATATTCTGTTTAATGCGGTCGGTTCCATTTGGAAAAAGGAATTGCCGAACGGAACGCCTGTCAGGCTGGCACGGATCATTTCTTCCAATTTTATACTGGACAATGAGTTCACTTTCGAGCCCTCCTTCTCTCCCGATGGAAAAGAAATCGTTTATGTAACATGGAATGATGAAAAATCGGGAAGGATCTGGAAAATGTCAATGAACAGTAAAGACGGAGGTTCAACCATGCCGATCACATCCGAAAAAGGAATTTACCGTACTCCACGATTCTCTCCCGACGGCAAATGGATCGTGTATCAGAAAGAAGAAGGCAACAACCAGCAGGGAAATGCTTTCTGCGTGAATCCTGGATTATATATCATGCCGAGCTCAGGAGGAAAACCAACGCTCGTAATAAAAGAAGGAAGCGATCCGTATTTCTCCAAAGATGGAAAACGGATCTTCTTTCAGTCGAATGGGGATGGCAAGGATGAAAATTTTGCGCTGAAGAGCTGCGATTTAAATGGCAAAGATGTTCGTACCCATTTCACTTCGAAATACACAAACAGTTTTGTGCCGAGCCCGGACAACAACTGGATCGCGTACCGCGAACTTTTCAAAGTGTATATCGCTCCCATGCCGCTCATAGGAAAAACAGAAGACATTTCCGGAAAAATGGAATCCGTCCCGGTCGCACAGGCAGCCAAAGATGCAGGCATCAATATTCACTGGAGTGCCGACGGAAAAAAAATCCACTGGACGCTGGGTGAAGAATATTTTACAACTGAGTTAGGAAACCGTTTTGGTTTTATTTCGGGGAAAGCGGACAGCACGTTGAAAATGGATACGGTCGGAATAAAAGTAAACCTCGTTCTGGATTCCGACAAACCGAAAGGAACGATCGCTTTCAAAGGAGCACGAATTATCACTATGTCCACCCAGGCGGATCCGTCCTCTGGCGGAAAAAACGATGAGGTCATTGAGAACGGAACCATCGTGGTAACAGAAAATAAGATCACCGACATCGGTGCGTCGGACAAAGTTCAGATTCCCACAGGAGCAAAAGTGATGGACATGACTGGAAAAACCATCATGCCCGGAATGGTCGATGTGCATGCGCACTTGTGGACATTCCGACAAGGATTGTCTCCGCAGAAAGAATGGACCTACTTTGCGAATCTTGCCTATGGCGTCACAACCACACACGATCCATCTTCAAATACAGAAATGGTCTTCTCGCAAAGCGAAATGGTGAAAGCCGGTATCATGACCGGCCCGCGGATCTTTTCTACCGGAACCATTCTCTACGGCGCTGACGGTGATTTCAAAGCGGTGATAAATTCCCTTGACGATGCAAAGTCGGCGATCATACGCACAAAAGCATTTGGCGCATTCTCAGTGAAAAGTTACAATCAGCCCCGCAGGGAACAACGCCAGCAGATCATCACCGCTGCAAACCAACTTGGAATACAAGTCGTTCCCGAAGGCGGCTCAACTTATTTTTATAACCTCTCGCACATCCTTGACGGGCATACCGGCGTTGAACACAATTTGCCCGTCGCTACATTATATAATGATGTTGTGCAGCTTTGGAGCAAAAGCAAAACCGGGTACACGCCAACGCTGATCGTTTGTTACGGAGCGATGGGCGGCGAAACGTATTGGTACCAGCACACCAACGTTTGGGAAAAGCAGCGCCTGCTGAATTTCACCCCGCGTTCCGTAGTGGATACAAAATCGCGGCACCGCACGATGATCCCGGAAGAAGAATACACCAACGGCTACATGCAGGTCTCGCGCTCGTGCAAAAAACTGGCGGATGCCGGTGTGAAAATAAATTTAGGCCAACACGGGCAGATGAATGGCATCGGCGCGCACTGGGAGCTCTGGATGCTGCAGCAAGGCGGGATGACCAACATGCAGGCGCTGAAATGCGCAACCATCAACGGAGCGGAATATATCGGGATGGATAAAGAGATAGGCTCGCTGGAGAAAGGAAAACTTGCCGACCTGATCATCATGGACAAAAACCCGCTGGATGATATTAAGAATTCTGAAACCGTAAAATACACCATGGTGAACGGGAGATTATACGACTGCGACACCATGAACGAGATCGGAAATTATGATAAGAAAAGAGGAAAATTCTTTTGGGAGATTCCCGGAAGCAACGCAAACTTCCCCTGGCATGAAGTGTCGGATGGAGATTGATTGGCTGCTTATCCCCCTCTGGAGGGGGAAGCGAAGCAGGGGGAGGATAAATTCATTCGAAAATGACAAACCCAAAAGAAAATAACCTACTCTACAACAAAACCCTTCAGCCCTTCGCGCATGAGCTTCGCTACACGATGACAAAAGCCGAAGCCTGTTTATGGAAATATGCTTTGCGTGGAAAACATATGAAGGGATATAGTTTTAATCGCCAGCGACCCGTTTTAAATTACATCGCCGACTTCATGTGCAAGAAATTAAAATTAATAATTGAAGTTGATGGCTACTCTCATTTGCTTGAAGACACAATAATAAAAGATGAGCAAAAGCAAAAGGATTTAGAAAGTGCCGGCTTCAAAGTACTGCGATTCTCTGACGAACAAGTATTGAAAGGAATGCCGAATGTGATTCTTGCCATTGAAAGCGCGATAGAAGAAATCGAAAGTAAAAAAACCTAAATTCCATCTCCCCCGCTGGAGTGGGACTAAGGGGGAGGAAAAATTAATTTGGCTGCTTATCCCCCGCTGGAGGGGGACTAAGGGGGAGGACTCGTTCTTTAAAATATTTTCTCCTCCCACTCCTCCCCCGTCCCGATAAATCGGGACACCCCCTCAAGAGGGGGACAGGCGCACAGTTTTTCTTATCTTTGATTTGCGTTGGTGCACATGTAGAACAATATTATTCAATGAACAATCACACAATCGCAAAGCGCTGGCTCAAAGCATTCAACGAGCATAATTTAGAGAACCTGCTTGGGCTTTATGATGATAACGCCGAACATTTCAGTCCGAAATTAAAAATACGCAAACCGGAAACGAATGGCCTGATAAAAGGCAAAGCCGCGATGCGCAACTGGTGGAAAGATGCTTTCGATCGCCTGCCTTCACTGGCTTACAAAGAAGTTTCCATTACAGCCAATGACGAGCGTGTTTTCATGGAATACACGCGCATCGTTTCCGGAGAAGAAAATATGAACGTGGCGGAAGTCCTGGAAATCAAAAACGGGAAGATCGTTGCTTCAAGAGTCTATCACGGCTGATGCTTCACGGAGTTTATCCCGCAGATGCTGAAATAATCCCGATAGCCATCGGGACAGCATGACAGCGGGACTCCCAATAACAAATCACAAGACGTTTGTCTTTCTTGTGACTTGTGATTTATCAATTTGTTGCTTACGCCTCACAAGGCCTTCGCAGATCGGCAAAGACCAAAAACCATTTGCCATCCACTTTCGAAAAATAATAGCGGGCATTTAAGAAAGTATTGATGACTTCAAATGAGATCGTCTGCGCGAGTTTCTCAACCTTCGCTTCATCTTCTTTTGAAAGCCCGCAGTATTTCCAGATGTTTTCATCTTTAAACGTATTTACCTGCTGAACAAAACACCCCTCTTTCGACCACACTGTTTTGGAATCGCAATTCACCACAGGAAGTGCTTCATTCTTCACAGAAGTAAAATCAACCGGAAAGTTTTTATCCACCTGCGAAGTGTTGCTCATATTTGGCATAGCTCCGGAAGACTGGATCAGCCACAAACCGTTCTCCTTATTAATAAATTGATTGATATTAGAAATAGTTATTCCTTTCACTACAGAAACGAAATCGTTTTGCATTGCTGATGGATTATAAGAAATAGTATCCGTTGATGGCGGCGGCGGTGACCATGGAATACTTTCTTGTTTTACGGCATTCCCACAAGAAAAAATAAAGATAACTATCGGAAGAAAGAATATTCGTTTCATTTTGTTCGGATTAGAAAGTATATCAAAGCTAAGAAACCTCCTGCAGCCGAAACCATGAACGTCATTTGCGGATTTGAAGAAACCCAGATCAAACCTGCCAGGCTGCTCGCGATCATCGTCGCAATGCTGGACGTGCTTGCATGAAAACCAATCGCCGTTGCCGTTTCGCCCTTCGGAGCGATCTTCGCGATCCATGCTTTTGAAATTCCCTCGCTGGCAGCGGCAAACATTCCGTAAACGAAGAACAAAGCAACCAGCATGATCGTATTCTGCAGGAATGCGATGCCGGTATAGGTGATGCAGAATAAGATCAACCCGAACACAAATGTCTTTTTCATTCCCAGTTTATCCGCCAGGTGCCCGAACGGGAGCGAGAACAAGGCATAAACCAAATTATAAAATACATACACCAGGATTATTTTTTCATCGGAGATCCCTGCATTCTTCGCCATCAGCAGAAGAAAAATATCCGAGCTGTTGAACAACGCGAACAAAAGCAACCCGATAATCAAACCCCGGTATTCTCCGGAAGATTTTTTCCAATAGGAGAAGTAAGAAAAAAAACGGCCCATCCTAAATCCTTCCCATCGGGAAGGACTTTCAATATTTTTTCCCTCCCCGATGGGGAGGGCCAGGGTGGGGCTTCTTTTGCTTTCCTTAATCAACAATGTCAGCAGCACACTGAACATCGACGGAGCAAAAGCAATAAAAAAAAGCGTTTTATAATCCTGTGGATGAAAATAGAGATAAACCAACGCAAGCAGCGGACCTATTGCCGCGCCGATCGTATCCATTGCGCGGTGGAAACCGAAAACTTTTCCTTTGTTCTCTTTCGAACTTTCATCCGACAGCATCGCATCGCGCGCGCTGGTGCGGATCCCTTTTCCGAGTTTGTCGGAAGTCCGCGCCAGCAAAACCCAAAGAGGCTGCGCGAACAAGGCCAGCATCGACTTTGCTATTGCCGAAAGAAAATATCCCAGCTGAACAAAAGGCAATCGTCTTCCTTTTTCATCCGATAGTTTTCCGAAATATCCTTTTGACAAACCCACCACCGCTTCTGCAACACCTTCAAGAATTCCGATCCACAGCGCAGTGAAGCCGATCGACTTCAGGTAAATGGGCATCACCGGATACAGCATCTCGGAAGAAATGTCGTTGAACAGGCTCACCAGCGAGAGCGTCCAGATGGTACGGGTGAAAATTTTTTGCGCGCTCATTATCTATCATTCCAATGTGTCATTGGACTCCGTTTGCTCTAAGGAGTTGGTTTTTCACATGGCCTTCTGAGATCTACAAAGGTCAAGTACCATGCACCATCGATCAATGAAAAATAATATTTACCCTCTTTTGAATTGATTACCGTCCACCTTATGGTTTTCGCAAGCGCTGCAACTTCTTCCTTGTCTTTTTCAGAGAGCTCGCATTGGGTCCAGCTCGAATCTTTCACGAATGTATTTTCTTCCCTGGCAAAACACCCGTTTTTTGTCCAGTGCGGAGGGGGAAGATCGCAGTCCACTTGCGGAAGATCCTCCTCCTTTACTTTTGAAAATTTCAGATTCTCCTGTTTGGTAAACATCGGCAGATCCCGAAGGCGAATAAAATAGGGATGAAACCATCCTGATTTGATGTACCAGAATCCATGTATACGGTTTATAAAAGTGTCCAGATTCCTTTCATTGATCCGAGCGCAGGTAGAAATAAAATCAGGAGGCGGAACCTGCTTGATCGAATCTCCGGCAGTTGACGAAGGTTGACCCTTTACCTCCATTTGCCCTCCGGATTCATTACATGAAAGCAGGGCCAAAACAGAAATAAGCGCAGCAAAGAAAACGGTACGCAAAACAACTAAACGCAAAGAAATAAAATTATTCATTTTTCAGTTAATTTATTGATGGGTATTCCTGTACAACCGCTGGGATTAGGAATATTAAGCATGGAGCAAATCGTCGGCGCAAGGTCTGTAATGTTTAATGCCTCATCGGTACTTCCTTTTTTAACTTTCCATCCGAAAAAAATAAGCGGCACATGCGTGTCGCATAAGTAAGGGGAACCGTGCGATGTTCCTTTCGGAAAACCCAGCACCCAGTTTGGTTTTAGAACATATATAATATCTCCTGATCGCTGCGAATGGAACCCGGCTTTTATTTTCATACGAATGGTATCTCCCTGGAAATTTTTCTGCTGAATTTCATATTCCGAAACGGCATCTGCCACTCCATTCAATGACCTTATATATAAAGCGGCTTTCTTCTGGACCTCTTCCAGTTTCAGTTTTTTCTTTTCAATCAGGTCCCTCTTCAGATAGATATCAAAAGCACTCACAGCAAGAAGAAAAGAATCCTTGTATGTTCTCATAAAATATTTTTTCAGCGAATCAGCAACCTGGTCTTCTTCCATATTTCCTGCAGGCACGTTTTTTTTAAGGCTGAAGGGCACTGAAGCAGTTGCACCATGATCAGCCGTAAGAAACAAAAGATAGTTCTGCCTGCCAACCTTTTCATCCAGGAACTTCAGCAATTCAGCGATATCTTTGTCGAGGCGCAGGTAACAATCTTCCACTTCCACGCTCTGCGGGCCGAACTGGTGCCCGATATAATCGGTAGAAGAAAAACTCAGGGCAAGAAAATCAGTGATCGAATCTTTTCCCATGTCTTCATTCACGACCGCTTCCACCGCCAGCTCTTTGGTAAGCGTATTACCGAAAGGAGTGGAACGGATCAGTCCCAAGCCGCCATTGTCCTTCATTAACGCAGAAAGATCATAGGGAAAAACAGGTTTTGCCATTCCCTTGAAAGGTTCCTCACATTCGTTATCATCCGGATCACTCTCCGTGTATTTTTCTACAGGAAGCAGGGTCGCCCACGGTTGTGACAAATATTTTGCTGGAAGTTCTTTTTTATTGAAATCGGAAACCCATTTCGGAAGTTCCTTCATGTAAAACGTGCTCGTGATCCAGCTTCCATTCGAGCCATCGTACCAGTAAACGCCGGTTGGATATTTTCCGGCAGGCAATATGGCTCCCCGGTCTTTTAATGCAATTCCGATTATTTTCGATCTGTTGCCCGACGCTTTCTGGACCTCATCCGTTATTGTTGAAGTAAAGAGCATTTTGGGCGACATCTTTCCGGCGGGAGAAGAACTCCCAACCGTCTGAACAGCCGCATCGCCTGCACAATACACATTCGGTTTTCCGGTTCTGCTGATCCATTGATTGCTGATTATGCCATGAACCGAAGGCGTTGTTCCGGTGTAAATAGAAGCATGCCCCGGCCCGGTGAAAGTCGGAACATAATTATAATTCACATTTTAACAAGAGAATCCTTCTTTCATCAGCCGTTTGAATCCATCCGGGCCTAATTTCTTTTTGTACTTCTCCAGGTAATCGTAACGCATCTGGTCAACCACAATTCCCACAACCAGTTTCGGCTGGGAATAACAAATAAGATGGGAGACAGGAGATATTAGAAATAAGAAAATTAAAATCCTTTTCATTTTAATATTATATCGTGTAAAGATACTCTTCTGCTGAAATTTTCAACTCAATTCAATATACTGAATCTCTCCTGACTATATCACCCTCTCTAAAAGATATTTTTATATAATTTGTTACGACTCAAAAAATAAATTGCGATATTTAACAACTCCTAAACACCAAGTAATTCAATTCAACATGAAAAAAATTATTTTACTATTCTCTGTTACCGTTATTTTATCCGGTTGTGCTGCTATTTTTATCCCTAAGATGCAAAAAGTAACTTTTACAACTGACAATAAAGATTCGAAGATCTATGTCGACAAAGAAGAAATGGGCAAAGGGAAAACTGTCACCCAAAAGGTTCAGAAAAACGGAGCCAAACAGATTATTGTCAAAACCCCCGGCTTTAAAGATACCTACCAGGCCATGGTGCAGAATAAACGCCCCATTGCTTACTGGTGCCTGCAGCCATTAAATTTTTTATCTGTTTACTATGGGTTTTGGATTGACGCCATGGTTCCAAAAAATATGATCTATGATAAGATCATTAAAATTCCAAATGACTACAAACTCGTAACAAGAGGGCAGGCCGATAAGTATATTGATATTTCAAATATTAAACTGAATATTAAAAATAAGGATAAGGATATACGGGATTATACCCTTCAATATAGTACAGAAGGTTTGCAATCCAAAATAGAACAAACCGAGAAAAATGCCAATGACAGAACTGATAAAGCAGAAGCAAAAGCTTCCAAAAAGAAAAATACAAGAAATAAATTAGAAGATGAAGACGATAAAAAAATAATGTATGAGGATACTAAATTTACAACCAATGTGTATAATACCCTAAAGCGAACCGGGTTTGTTGATACCGTGAATACGCTTTTTTACGATAACAATAACACGTTAACGCTTGAAGGAAGCATCAATAAGATCTATGTGTATACGATATATGGAAAAAAATATTTGGGCTACTACTATAAGACTAAAATGTTTCTGACCTGGTATATCGAGAATTCATTTGGTGAGATCCTGGATTCAATTGAAACAAAAGAATATTCAGGTGATTTTACAAGAGATAAAGATAAAGATAAAGACTCTTTTGAAAAAATGTTCGGAGATGCGGTTGATATTTCTTATCTCAATCTGCATAAAAACCCAAAGTTCACTAAGTACCTGAAACAAGAAACCAGTTTTGCCTGTACCGATGCACCTCTCACACTGTCAACTATTCCTGCAAAGGCGGTCATCACTGATAAATCAGATGCGTCTGTTGCCTCTGTAATCATCAAGTCAAAAGAAGGGCATGGCAGCGGGTTCGCCATCACCCAGGACGGGTATATCCTTACCAACTTTCATGTCATTGCAGGAAAATATTATAACAAACTTAAAGACCTGACCGTCATTACATCTGAAGGCGAAGAATTGAAAGGCACGGTTGTCAGGTATAACCGATACCGGGATATTGCATTAATTAAAGTAGATAAAAAGTTTGATAAAGCATTTAAACTCACCACTACAAAATCGTTTAAGAACTTACAGGAAGTATTTACAATTGGCGCTCCTAAATCCGTTGAACTGGGACAATCTGTATCTACCGGTGTTATTTCAAATGAAAGAAAGAACAACAACAACAATTTATTGCAATTAAACATGTCCATCAATTCCGGGAACAGCGGCGGCCCCTTGTTTGATGCAGCCGGCACGGTACATGGCGTGGTAAGTTCAAAACTGATCGGCAAAAACACAGAAGGGGTCAGCTTTGCCATTCCGGGCTATATGCTTGAAGAATATTTGAATATCAGTTATAAATAAAAATAGTTGAGATCAATTTG